>NZ_JAJVKV010000013.1 GCF_024198175.1 Pyxidicoccus xibeiensis | reverse complement strand
TGATACCGCGCTCACGCTCCTCCGGCGCCTTGTCGATCTGGTCGTACGCCATGAACGTGGCGCCGCCCGTCTTCGCCAGCACCTTGGTGATGGCGGCCGTCAGCGACGTCTTGCCGTGGTCCACGTGCCCAATCGTACCGATGTTCACGTGGGGCTTGTTGCGCTCGAACTTCTCCTTGGCCATGACCTCTCCTCACGGGGCAGCCGGTCAGCGACCCGGCGCGTCGTCTAATCTCGGGAAACAACTGCGAAGGTGGTGCGTCCTGCTCCAAACATGCCGCAACGTCAACTGAAATCGCCCGGCAAGCACTCCACCAGGCGTCCTGCGGTCACCGATTGAGCGCCGACTTCGGCGCGGGCGCGTAGTGACTGAACTGCATGGTGTAGGTCGCCCTTCCCTGGCTGCGGCTGCGCAGGTCGGTCGAGTACCCGAACATGGCGGCCAGGGGCACCTGCGCCTGGATGGCCTGCACCCTGCCCGGCCTGGGCACCATCCCCAGCACCTTCCCCCGCCGGCCGTTCAGGTCGCCGATGACGTCGCCCATGAAGTCGTCGGGGGTGATGATCTCGGTGTTCATGATGGGCTCGAGGAGCACCGGGGCGGCGCTGCGCACCGCGTCCTTGAAGGCCAGCGAGCCGGCAATCTTGAAGGCCATCTCGCTGGAGTCCACGTCGTGCATGGAGCCGTCAAAGGCCTCCACCTTCACGTCCACCATGGGGTAGCCGGCCACCGGGCCGTTCTGCATGGCCTCGGCGACGCCGTCCTTCACCGCGTCCACGAACTCCTTGGACACCGCGCCGCCCGTCACCTTGTTCTCGAAGGAGAACCCCTTGCCGGGCTCGTTGGGCATCACCCGCAGCCAGATGTGGCCGTACTGCCCGCGGCCGCCCGTCTGGCGGATGTACTTGCCCTCCATCTCCGTCTGCGCGGTGATGGTCTCCCGGTAGGCCACCTGCGGCTTGCCGATGTTGGCGTCGACCTTGAACTCGCGCAGGAGCCGGTCGACGATGATTTCGAGGTGGAGCTCGCCCATGCCGGCGATGATGGTCTGCCCCGTCTCCTCGTTCGTCTTCACGCGGAAGGACGGGTCCTCCATCGCCAGCCGCTGCAGCGACTGGATGATCTTGTCCTGGTCCGCCGTGGACTTCGGCTCGATCGCGATGTCGATGACCGGCTCGGGGAACTCCATCCGCTCCAGGATGATGGGCTGCTTGTCGTCGCAGAGCGTGTCACCGGTGCTGGCCAGCTTCAGGCCCACCACGGCGCAGATGTCGCCGGCGAGGCACTCGGTGAGCTCCTCCTTCTTGTCCGCGCGCATCTGCACGAGGCGACTGACGCGCTCGCGCTTGCCCTTCACCGAGTTCCACACCGCCGTGCCCGCCTCCAGCCGGCCGGAGTACACGCGAAGGAACGTCAGCGTCTGCGAGGGGAACGCGGGGTCGTTCATGATCTTGAACGCCAGCGCGCTGAAGGGAGCGTCGTCCCGCGTCTCGCGGATGGCGTCCTCGCCCTTGGGCGTCTTGCCGTGGACCGGAGGGATCTCCAGCGGGCTGGGCAGGTAGTCCACCACGCCGTCCAGCAGCGGCTGCACGCCCTTGTGGCGGAACGCCGAGCCGCAGAACACCGGGAACAGCTTCAGCGCCACGCAGCCCTTGCGGATGGCGCCGCGAATCTCGTCCTCGGTCAGCTCCTGCCCCTCGAGGAACTTCTCCGTCAGCGCGTCGTCCTGCTCGGCCGCGGCCTCCAGCAGCGCCGCGCGGGCCGTGTCCGCCGCGTCGCGGAACTCCTCGGGGATCTCCACCTCGTCGTAGCGGCTGCCCTGCTCCGAGTCGTGGAACACCAGGGCCTTCATCTTCACCAGGTCGATGACGCCGCGGAGCTTGTCCTCGGTGCCCAGCGGCAGCTGCATGGGCACCGCGCGCGCGCCCAGCTTCTCGCGGATGGTGCCCACGGACATGTCGAAGTCCGCGCCCACCCGGTCCATCTTGTTGATGAAGCAGATGCGGGGGACCTTGTACTTGTCCGCCTGGCGCCACACCGTCTCGGACTGTGGCTCCACGCCATTCACCCCGTCGAACACCGCGACGGCGCCGTCCAGCACGCGCAGCGAGCGCTCCACCTCGATGGTGAAGTCCACGTGCCCCGGGGTGTCGATGATGTTGACGCGGTAGCGCTGGTCGCGCCGGTTCCAGAACGCGGTGATGGCGGCGGAGGTGATCGTGATGCCGCGCTCGCGCTCCTGGATCATCCAGTCGGTGGTGGTGTTCCCCTCGTGCACCTCGCCCATCCGGTGGATGGCGCCGGTGTAGAAGAGGATCCGCTCGGTGGTCGTCGTCTTGCCGGCATCGATATGCGCCATGATGCCGATGTTGCGGTAGCGCTCGAGGGGGTGCTCACGGGCCATGACTCAAATACCTCTCCAGGCACCAGGGGCGGGGCCTGGAGGCCTCGACACCCACCGGCTGGACGATTTCAGAGAACCTGCTCCATCTAACAAAACCGCCCGGATGCAGCATCTGCATCCGGGCGGCAACCGCGAAGCCCCGAGGGCCTACCAGCGGTAGTGGGCGAAGGCCTTGTTGGCCTCGGCCATCTTGTGCGTGTCTTCACGCTTCTTCACCGCGTTGCCGCGGTTGTTGGCGGCGTCCATGATCTCACCGGCCAGCTTCTCCTGCATGGTCTTCTCACCACGCGCCTTGGAGTAGGTGATGATCCAGCGCATGCCGAGGGCGACGCGGCGGTCCTGACGGACCTCGACGGGCACCTGGTAGGTGGCGCCACCGACGCGGCGGCTCTTCACCTCCAGCACCGGCTTGACGTTGTCGAGGGCCTTCTTGAAGGTCTTGAGGGGGTCTTCCTTCGCGCGCTCCTCGATGAGGGCGAAGGCGCCGTAGCACACGCCCTCCGCGATGGACTTCTTCCCCTTCCGCATCAGGTCGTTGACGAACTTGGTGACGAGCCGGTCCTGGAACTTCGGATCCGGAAGAATCTTGCGCTTGGCGACTACGCGACGACGAGGCATCTCTTCTCTTCCCTTACGCCCCACCCTCCTCTCGGAGAGCACTCACGGGGCTTCAAGAACTGCTGGCGGAACTGCCGAGGACGCTCCCCAGGGTGTGGGGCGAGACGTCCGGAAACACTGCGAAACGAAGGTGGTCGGCGTGACGAGCGATCAGCTCGGACGCTTCGCGCCGTACTTGGAGCGGCTCTGCTTGCGACCCGCGACGCCCACGGAGTCCAGCGTTCCACGGACGATGTGGTAGCGGACGCCCGGGAGGTCCTTCACACGGCCACCGCGGATCATCACCACCGAGTGCTCCTGGAGGTTGTGACCCACGCCGGGGATGTAGGACGTGACCTCGATTCCGTTGGTCAGACGAACGCGAGCCACCTTGCGGAGCGCGGAGTTCGGCTTCTTCGGAGTCGTGGTGTACACGCGCGTGCAGACGCCACGCTTCTGCGGGCACTCCTTGAGCGCGGGGCTCTTGCCCTTGATGTTCAGCTTCTCGCGGCCCTTGCGGACCAGCTGGCTAATGGTCGGCACTGATACCTCTTCTTCGGGTTGGCCACCGCCAGAGAGACACTGGGCGGCGCATATCTACCTACAGGACTACGGAAAGGGTCGCGAGTATAGGGAGGGACCCCTCCGTGTCAAGCACGGCCTGACCCCTGCCATTGAACCGGCGAGGGCCCCTGGGTCCATTCCCCATTCTCGGAGAACTCTATCTGTAGCAGCGCGGTGCTCTACTCCGCGTGAGACTAGAAGTCGAGGACCATCACGATGGCGTCCTCGCCCTCGTCGACGTAGTAGTTCGGCCGGATGCCGACCGGCCGGAAGCCGAGCGAGCGGTAGAGCTGGAGCGCCGCCTCGTTGCTCCGGCGCACCTCCAGCGTGGCCAGGGTGCAGCGGCGGGCCTTTCCGCGGGCGAGGACTTCATCCATCACCGCCCGGGCCACCCCGCGCCGCCGGTGCTCGGGGGCGGTGGCCACGTTCAGCACGTGCACCTCGTCGTGGACAACCCAGAAGATGGCCAGCCCCAGCAGCTTCGGAGCGCCCTCCCCCTGGGGTTCCTCCACCAGGAGGATGGTGGACCACTCGTGCTGGAGCTCCCGCTGGAGCAGCTCCGCCGACCAGGGGTTCTTGAAGGCCTGCTTCTCCAGGGCCATCACCGCCGGCATGTCCTCCACCATCATCTGCCGGATGATGAAGCCGTGCTCCGCCCGCGGCGCGGGCTCCTCGCGCATCCGCCTCATCGCCGCGCCTCCCGCGCGAAGGGGGCCACCCGGCGGACCTGCGCCGACGCCCTCACCTGGGCCAGCTCTTCTGCCGCCAGTGCTCCATATCTCTCTCGCACCAGCTTCTCCCGGATGGCCGTGCGCACCGACTCATAGTCCGCCGGCAGCTCGGCCGCGTGCTGCTCGTAGTAGCGCCGGACCTCCGTCTCGCCCACCTGGGCCCTCAGCCGGATGCGGCTGTCCAGGATGCGCTCCGCCCGCAGCCCGCGGGCCAGGACCTTCTCGAGCGCCACCAGGTCCACGTCGTGCCGGGCCAGGAAGCGCCGCAGCCCGGCCTCGCCTCCCAGGCGGGCCTGGAAGGCGTCCAGCCGCGCGCGGACCTCCGACGGCTCGGCGGGGAACGCCTGCAGCCTGTCCGCGTTCAGCACCTGGACACGCTGGTTGATGCTCAGCTCCAGGGCGCTCCGGAGCGTGTCCTCGTCGAGCGGCGCGTCCAGGGCCTGGACGCCTCCTCGCTGGACGAGCGCCACCCGGGCTTCGAACCGGAGCTCGCTGAGGGTGAGGACCTGCCCTTCGATGATGGCCACGACGCGGTCCAGCACCCGGGCCTCGACGTCCGGCGGGGGCGCGGCTCCAGCCCCCATCCCGGGCACGAGCAGGAGCCAGCCCGCCAGCCAGAAGGTACCCGCTCCACGTCGGCGCGGCGCTGCCATGGCCTCCCTCATCCTCCGGCAACTCTATACATCTCGCGCCAACCAGGCACTCCGTGCTGGCGCCCTCCCACCGGCTGGTTACGTTCAGTCAGGTACACCACGGCGGGAACAAATGGCGGAAGACTATTACCAGATTCTCGGCGTTGACCGGACGGCCTCCCCGGAGGACGTCAAGAAGGCGTACCGCAAGCTCGCGCGCCAGTACCATCCGGACGTCAACCCTGGAAACAAGGCCGCCGAGGAGAAGTTCAAGCGTCTGGGCTCCGCCTTCGAGGTGCTGTCGGACCCGAAGAAGCGCAAGCTCTACGACGAGTTCGGTCCCGACGCCGAGCGGATTGGCTTCGACGAGAAGAAGGCCGAGGCCTACCGGGCCTACAAGTCCGCCGCCTCGAGCGGCGGCGCGGGCGGCATCCCCTACGGTGCCGAGGGGTTCGACCTGGGCGACCTCTTCAGCGACCTGTTCGGCGGCCGAGCGGGCGGCGCTGGCGGCTTCGGCGGCGCGGACATGTTCGGCCGGCGCGGCGCGGCGAGCAATGGCCCGGAGCGAGGCGAGGACCTGACGGCCCGCATCCAGCTCACCCTGGCCGAGGCCGTCTCCGGCACCGAGCGGACGCTCTCCATCACCCGGCCCGGGCGCTGCTCGGCCTGCAGCGGACGCGGTGACTCCGGCCGCATGGGCACCTGCCCCACCTGCGGCGGCACCGGCCGCCCCCGGCGCGCCAGCATCTTCGGCGGCAGCGGCGTGTGTCCCAACTGCCAGGGCACGGGAAAGGCCATGGAGTCCTGCCCCCAGTGCGGCGGCGCGGGCATCAAGGACGAGTCGACCCGGCTGACAGTGAAGATTCCGGCCGGCGTGCAGACAGGCTCCAAGGTGCGCCTGCCCGGGCAGGGAGCGGCCGGCCCCCGGGGTGGGCCGCCGGGAGACCTCTACATCGAGACGGACGTGGCCGAGCACCCGCTGGTGCGCCGCGAGGCGGACGACCTGCACATCGACCTGCCGGTCACCGTGTCGGAGGCGCTGCTCGGCGCGGACGTGCGCGTCCCTACCTTCCAGGGGGAGGTGACGGTGAAGGTGCCCCCGAACTCTCAGTCCGGCCGCCGCATGCGCCTCAAGGGGCGCGGGGTGCCGTCCCTCAAGGGCGGCGCGCCGGGCGACCTCTATCTCCACCTCCAGGTCAAGGTCCCCGAGGAGGCGACCGAGGAGGCCCGGGCCGCGGCCGAGGCCCTTTCACGCGCCTACCGGGGTGACGTCCGCCGTGAGCTGACGCTCTGACCCTCTTGTCTCTTGTCCCGGGCGCCGCCCCGTCATAGACGGCGCCTCCTACAGCCACGCTTCCGCGGGAAACGGAGTAGACGCGCACATGGGCCTTCTAGACATCTTCACGGGCGGTTCGGGCCCCGACAAAGCCCTCAAGCTCAAGCCCAAGGTGACCCAGAAGTACGGAGACCCCGCCACGCGGCAGAAGGCCATCCAGCAGCTCGGGGAGATGAAGTACCCCGAGGCCGTCTCCGTCCTGCTCAGCCGGTTCACCATCACCGTGGACCCGCTCACCACGGACGCGGACGAGAAGGAGCACACCTTCGAGCTCATCAAGAGCTTCGGCAAGGACGCCGTGCCCCCCATCCTCGACTTCCTCCGCACCAGCGAGTCCGCCGCCTCCTGGGCGCTGCGCCTGCTGGGCGAGCTGCAGACGGAGGAAGAGGTCATCGGCGCCTGCGTGGAGGCGCTCCGGCACCTGGCTGCCCACTACACGCGCAACCCGGAGAAGAAGGTCGTCCTCCTCCACCACGTCACCGACAAGCAGGACCCGCGGATTCCGCCCGTCGTGGTGCCCTTCCTGGAGGACATGCAGGACGACGTGAAGATCGCCGCCCTCAAGGCGCTCGGCGCCTTCAAGTACGAGCCGGCACGCGAGGCCATGCTGAAGCTGCTCACCGCCGACGAGACGGCCCGCCGGGTGCGCACCTCCGCCCTGGCCGCCCTCGTCGAGGGCGGCTTCTCCGTGGACGGCTACCGCGAGAAGGTGGAGCCGCTGCTGGTGGAGCCCTACGTCCTCGCCCAGGACGGCCGCGTCCAGCGCCGGGTCTGAGAGCCGGGCTGTCGGGCAGACGACACGGCCACTGTCCTTTGGATGGCCCCGCCAGCCGGGGCCGTTCCCTCGCGCGCGGAACTTGAAGCAGGATTCCAACGTGCGCTCGAAGAAGAAGGGGCCGCTGGCCGAAGTCGTGCCGCTGCGTCCCATCGCGAAGAAGCCCTCCCGTCGTCCGGCCAAGCCCGCTCCTCCGGTGGACGCCGATACCGCCAACCGCGCCCTGCTGGAAATGGCGCGCCACCTGACGGACAACGCGGGGCCCACCGAGGCCCTGCGCTCCCACCTGCAGACCATCCACACGCTGCTGAAGCCGAAGGTCTGCTACGTCGCCCGGCACTTCCCGTCGCGGGAGCAGCTCCATGTCGAGCACGTGCGCGGCCGCTACGACGACCGCGTCACCGCCGCCGTCCCGGGCGAGGGCGTGGTGGGCCGCGCGTTCGCCCAGAAGGAGCTGCTGCGCGAGGGCGACACCGTCGCCGTCCCCCTGGAGAGCCCCCACGGCGTCACCGGCGTGCTGGTGGTGCTGGGCGCGCGCCGGGAGCCGTCCGACACGCTGCTCGAGTCGCTGGCCGCCCAGCTCACCGCCGCCTACGAGGTGGCGCGCCTGCGCGATGACAGCGCCCGCCGCAACAAGGACCTCCAGACGGCCATCGCCGGCCTCAAGAGCCTCGAGCAGAACCGCGAGGAGCTGCTCGGCAACGTCTCTCATGACCTGAAGAACCCGCTCACCACCATCAAGTCCTACCTGGCCATGATGGGGCGCGAGAAGCTGGGGCCCCTGACGGACTCCCAGCGCCGCGCGGTGCAGATCTGCGACCGGAACTCGGACCGCATGCTGCGCATGGTGAACGATTTGCTGCTCATGTCCCGGCTCCAGTCCGGGAAGATGCAGCTCAACCAGCGCCCCTTCGGGCTCAAGGCCGTGGCCGAGGAAGTCGTGCGCGCGCTGGGCGCCCTCGCCGAGCACTGCAAGGTGCGCGTGGTGATTCCGCCCTGCCCCGAGGTCTTCGTCCGGGGAGACCGCGAGCGCATCGCCGAGGCCATCCACAACCTCGTGGAGAACGGCATCCACCACAGCGAGGCGGACGACACCGTGGAGGTGCGCGTGTCCTCCGAGGACGGGCTCGCCGCGCTGACGGTGAAGGACAGCGGCCCCGGCATGTCCGCCGAGGCGCTGGAGCACGTCTTCGACGCCTTCTACCGCGCGACGCCGGGCATGCCACGTCCCCCGGGCGCCGGCCTGGGCCTGCCGCTGGTGGGCAAGATCGTCGCCCTGCACGGCGGGCGCATGGATGCCTCCAGCGTGCTCGGCGAGGGGAGCACCTTCCAGATGGTGCTGCCCATGTTCGCCGGGGCCGTCAGCGCGCCGGAGATGGCGCAGGCGGCGCCCAAGTCGGGCGGCATCCTCCTGGTGGAGGACGACGCCGACTGCCGCGAGGTCCTCCAGCAGGTGCTGGAGCAGGAGGGCTACCGGGTGATGGCCACCTCGGGGGCCTCCGAGGCGCGCTCCATCCTCTCCCACATCCGTCCGGCCATGGTCCTGCTGGACCTGCGGCTCAGCGAGGAGGACGGCCAGTCGGTGCTGCGCTTCATCCGGAGCACCGAGTCGCTGGCGGACATCGTCGTGTACATCATCTCGGGGGCCAGCGAGGTGGCGTCCCTCACCTCGGGCCAGGGGCTGGAGCGCATCGACGGCTTCTTCGAGAAGCCGCTCCAGCTGCCGAAGCTGCTGGACACGGTGGCGGCGGTGGTGCGGCCCAGCCGCCGGGCACCGGCCATACCCTGAGTCACGGAATGGACCGCGAGCGAACAAGAGGTGGCCGTAAGGCGCCTCGGTTTGTCTAGTATCCGCGCGGTCCCCATGAGCTCTTCCGTCTACTCCCGATACCGAGCCGCATTCGCCCAGGGCCTCGCCACCGCCCTGGGAGTGCCCGCTTCCGACATCGAAGCCCAGATCAAGCCCGCCGAGCCCGCGCACGGTGACCTGAGCTTCGCCACCTTCCCCCTCGCCAAGGCGCAGAAGAAGGCTCCGCCCGCCATCGCCGCCGGGCTCGCCCAGTCGGTCAGCGTGCCGGGGCTCGAAATCAAGGCGGTGGGCCCCTACGTCAACGCCCGCTTCGCTCCCCTCCCCTTCACCGCGGAGGTCATCGACGCCGCGCGCGCCGCCGGCCTGTCCTACGGCGGAGACCCGGAGGCGGGACGCGGCAAGACGGTGACCATCGACTACTCGTCACCCAACATCGCCAAGCCCATCGGCTTCCACCACATCCGCACCACGTTCCTCGGCCACTGCATCGCCAACATCTACCGGGCGCTGGGCTGGAAGGTGGAGGGCATCAACTACCTGGGGGACTGGGGCAAGCAGTTCGGCCTCGTGGCCGTGGGCTTCCAGGAGTACGGCGACCCGGCGCGCATCGACGACATGGGCCACCTGGTCGAGGTGTACGTCAAGGCCAACAAGCGCGCCGAGGCCGAGCCCGAGTTCGACGAGAAGGCCCGCGAGTTCTTCCGCCGCATGGAGGCCGGTGACGCCGAGGCCCTGAAGATGTGGAGCCAGTTCCGGGAGACCAGCATCAAGGGCTTCCGGAAGATCTACGAGCGGATGGGCATCGAGTTCGAGCACATCGAGGGCGAGAGCCGCTACCAGGGGAAGATGGACGCGGTCATCGAGCAGATCGCGAAGAAGCCCGGCGTGAAGGAGTCCGAGGGCGCGCTGGTGGTGGACCTGCCCTACGCGGACAACGAGCCGCCCATCCTCCTGAAGAAGAAGGACGGCAGCACCCTGTACGCCACGCGCGACCTGGCGGCGGCGCAGGACCGGTACGAGCGCTTCCACTTCGACAAGTCGCTCTACGTCGTGGCGCAGGACCAGGCGCTCCACTTCCGCCAGGTGTTCCGCACCCTGAAGGAGATGGGCCACCCCTGGGCCGACCGGGTCGTGCACGTGGCCTTCGGCCGCATTGGCGGCATGAGCACGCGCCTGGGCCGGCTGGTCCACCTCACCGACGTACTGGACGAGGCGAAGGAGCGCGCCTCGGCCATCGTGAAGAAGAACATCGAGGAGGGCCGGCTCCACACCGACGACCCCGACAAGCTCTCCGAGCAGATCGGCCTGGGCTCTGTCGTGTTCGGCGACCTCAAGCACAATCGGGCCAGCGACTACACCTTCAACTGGGACGAGGTGGTCAGCCTGGACGGCCACACGGGCGCCTATCTCCAGTACGCGCACGCCCGCACCGTCAACGTGCTGCGCAAGGGGGGCGGCGCGCCGGCCAGCTATGACGCGAGCCTGCTGACGCTGCCGGAGGAGCAGGCGCTGCTGCGTGAAATCATGCGGCTGCCAGAGGTGGTCCGCAACGCCGCCGAAGACTACGAGCCCAGTCTCATCGCCCGCCTGCTGCTGGACGTGGCCGCGGTCTTCAGCCGCTTCTACACGCTGGGCAACCAGGACCGCGAGAAGCGCATCATCGTCGAGGACAATGACGCACTGCGTGCCGCGCGACTCGCCCTGACGGACGCCACGCGGGTTACGCTCGCGGCCGGGTTGACGCTGCTGGGCATTCCGACGCCGGACAACATGTAGCCGGGGGGCTACCTTGGACACCGTGCTGACTCAGACTGGGAATCAGGGACAGGCGTCGCTGAAGGAAGAGTTCGGCCCCATCGGCCGGGCACTCGGAGCCCGCTACCTGGACGGGGTGCACTTCTCCCCCGAGACGGAAGACGAGCTCCGCTCCCTTCACGCCAAGGGCTTCGTGGTGCACGTCATGCGCTCCACGGCCTGGGTGAACTTCCTCTACCTGGCCTGGGCCATGGTGCGCCGCGCCCTCCCCCCTGTCCGAGGCGTGGTGAACCTGCGCCCCTGGTTCACCCGCCCCTGGCGCCAGACGAAGCACCGCGGCGACTACGCGCAGCGCTTCGAGTACGCCCGGCAGAGCGGCGGCAGCGGGCTCGTCTTCCTGCGCAAGACGGCGCTGCTGCACCCTTCCGGGAAGGAGACGCCCGAGGACCCCTTCCCCGCCCTGGTGGCCATGGCGCGCCAGTCCGAGCGGCCGGTGTTCCTGGTGCCGGAGCTGTTCATCTGGGAGAAGCGCACCGCGCGCCTCAAGCCCAACTGGGTGGACATCGTCTTCGGCAGCCCGGAGGCACCGGGCTTCCTGCACTCGATGCTCGCCTTCTTCCGCAACTACAAGCGCGCGCAGTTCCGCGTGGGCGAGCCCATCGACCTGCGGCGCTTCGTGGAGCTGAATCCCAGGGACTCAGACGAGGTGCTCGCGCGCAAGGTGCGCAGCACCCTCCATGTCCACCTGGCCCGCGAGACGCGCGCCGTGTTCGGCCCGCCCGTGAAGCCCGCGGCCCGAGTCATCGACGAGACGCTGCGCGACAGGCAGTTGCGCAAGGTGCTGGACGAGCATGCCGCCGCGACGGGCCGCAAGCAGGAGAGCGTCATCCGTGAGGCGCGGCGCAACCTGGAGGCCATCGCCGCGCGCCCCAGCCCCACCACGCTGGCCTTCATCTCGCCCGTGCTGGAGTGGGTGTTCAACCGCATCTACGACGGCATCGAAGTGGACGAGGCGGGCCTGCACCGCGCACTCAAGGCCGCCGGCAAGGCGCCCCTCGTCCTGTGCCCCAGCCACAAGAGCCACGTCGACTACCTGGTGATGAGCTGGATTCTGTGGAACCGCGGCTTCGCGGTGCCGCTGGTGGCCGCGGGCGCCAACCTGTCCTTCTGGCCGCTGGGGACCATCTTCCGCCGCTGCGGCGCGTTCTTCCTGCGGCGCTCGTTCAAGGACGACAAGGTCTACGCCGCGTCCTTCAAGGCGTACGTCCGCAAGCTCGTCCATGACGGCACCCACCAGGAGTTCTTCCCCGAGGGCGGGCGCTCGCGCACCGGCAAGCTGCTGACGCCCAAGCTGGGCATGTTCACCTGGCAGGTGGAGTCGGTGCTGGAGGGCGCGCGCAACGACTTGCACTTCGTGCCCGTCGCCATCGACTACGAGAAGGTCGTGGAGTCCGGCAGCTACTCGAAGGAGCTGGCTGGCGGAGAGAAGAAGCCCGAGGACCTCAAGGCGCTGCTGAGCACTCCCAAGGTCCTGGCGGCGCGCTATGGGCGCATCCACCTGGGCTTCGACGAGCCCATCTCCCTGCGGGAGTTCATGCTGGCGCGCGGGCTCAATCCCGACGAGCCCGTCACCGACGAGCAGAAGAAGGGCCTGGTGCGCGCGCTGGGCAATCGCGTGATGTACGGCATCAGCAAGGTGTCCACCATCACGCCGCACGCGCTGGTGAGCACGGCCCTGCTGTCACACCGCCGGCGCGGACTGACGCAGCGGGAGATGGCGGACCGCATCAGCATCCTGCGCCGCATCGCCCTGGAGGATGGCTCACCCGTGTCCGTGGAGCTGCGCAACGCGCCGAGCAACCCGGAGACGATGGGCCCCATCCAGGACGCGATGCGCACCTTCATCGCCGACGAGATGGTGCGCACGCAGGAGGCGCGCGGCGAGGTCATCTACCAGGTGGAGGACTCGCGCCGCGCGGAGATGTCCTTCTACAAGAACACGCTGATGAACCTGATGGCCGCGCGCAGCCTCGTGGCCAATGCGCTGCTCGCGGCGGGTGGCGCCCCCTCGCCGTACGACGCGGTGAAGGCTCGCGCGCTGTTCCTGTCCCGCCTCTTCAAGGTGGAGTTCATCTACCGGGTGGGCACCACCTTCGACACCATCTTCGCCGAGACGGTGGAGCGGCTGGTGCGCATGGGCCTGGTGCTGCAGGAGGGTGACTCACTGCGGCTGGCCCCCGAGCCCCATGCCCGCCCGGAGCTGGAGTTCCTGGCGGACCTGCTGCGCGACTACCTGGAGGCGTACCTCCTGGCGGCCCTCACGCTGCAGGACGTGGCCAACGGCGTGGCGGAGGACCGCAAGGCCTTCATCAAGCTCGCCCTGGAGACGGGCCGCGCGGAGTACCACGCGGGCCGCATCACCGCCGCCGAGTCCCTGGCCAAGGTGACGCTGGAGAACGCCGTGGCGTACCTCCAGGACCAGAAGTACCTCGCGGAGAAGGACAAGAAGCTCCAGCTCGGCCCCTCCGCCGAGAAGCCCGAGGCCCGCAAGCAGCTCGCCGACGACATCCGCGAGTACCTGAAGCGCTGAACCTGGACGGAAGCACGGTGCGGCCCGAAAGGGCCCGTGTGAGGATGGCCGGCATGCCTCGACGCATGCCGCTGCCACCGCTCGTCCTGGGAGTGCTCTGCGCCACCGCCCTGCCCTCGTGCCGGAGCGCCGTCCGCCCCCTGCCCGAGGCCCAGGCCCGTGCCTCCACGTGTGGCGCGTCCATCGATGACGTGGCATGGCTGGCAGGCGACTGGCAGGGGGCGTCCGGCCCGGGAGTCGTGGACGAGCACTGGACCCGGGCGGCGGGCAACTCGATGCTCGGCATGAGCCGCTACGTCTCGGGCGGCAGGACGGTGTTCTTCGAGTACCTGCGCATCGAGGCGCGGGCCGACGGGCTCTATTACATCGCCCACCCGAAGGCCCGCCCAGGCGTGGAGTTCAAGCTCGTGCATTGCGCGGAAGGGGAAGCCCTCTTCGAGAATCCCGCGCACGACCACCCGAAGCGCATCCGCTACCAGCGCGAGTCACAGGACCGGCTCACGGCCCGCATCGAGGGCGACGAGGGTGGCAAGCCCGTCACGGAGAGCTTCCTCTACACGCGGATATAGCCCGGCCCCCGGCCCGCTCGTCCTGCGCCCTCCCAGGCCTCCGCGAGCACCGCCACCACGTCCGCCGCGAGGTCCGAGCCAGGAAGAAGGACGACGAGGCGCCGACAGGATAGGAATCCCCAGTCCAGGGCAGTTCAGCTTTGCGCAGCAAGGAGACGAACAGGTGGAAGACTCCGCTCCCAGCGACTCACGGCCGCCCGAGCCTCCCTCCCCGGAGCCGTCGATGAGTCCCCGCACGCTGGCGGTGGGCAGCGCGGCGCTCGGGCTGGCGCTCTTCATCCTGGTGGGCGGCACCGTGCAGTTCCTCAACCCGGCGTTCGGCATCTGGTTCACGGAGCTGTTCGTCTTCCTGGCGCTGGGCTGGGTGATGCTGCGCTTCGCCAGGTGGCGGCCCGCCGTCTACACGGGCCTGACGCCCGTGCCCCGCGCGTCCACCGTCTTCGGCTTCCTGCTGGGCGTGGCCAACTTCTTCGCGCTGGTGGTGCCCATCCAGTTCCTGGCCCAGAAGGTCGCCCCCGAGTGGCTGACAAAACTCTTCGACGGCTCGCGCCTCTTCCAGGGACAGACGAGCGTGGAGCTGGCCCTCATCCTCGCGGGCGTCACCGTGGCCGCGCCCCTGTGCGAGGAGTTCTTCTTCCGGGGCATCTTCCAGAAGGGGCTCACCCCCGCGCGCCCGGCGTCACCGGTGCGCGCGCTGGTCATCTCCTCGGTGGTGTTCAGCGCGTTCCACCTGGACCCGGTGGGCTTCGTCGCCCGCGTGGAGCTGGGCCTGCTGTTCGGGTGGCTCTACCTGCGCACGGGCTCGCTGTGGCCGAGCATCGGCGCGCACGCCGCCAACAACGCGGTGTCCTCCGTGGCCTTCCTCGTCGCGAAGGCGATGGGTCCGGAGGCCAGCGAGGCGGAGACGGACCCGCGCGCCGTGCTGGCGCTCGCGGGCCTGGGCTGGGTGGCGCTGCTGGGGCTCATGTCCGCCGCGCGCCACTTCCCCGCTGTCTGGGGACGGGGCACGGAGGCCGCTCCAGAAAACGCGCGGCAGCCCGGCCCGGTGCCGTCCTTCGCAACGCTGCTGCTGCCCTGGGTGGCGGGCGCCACGGTGTCGCTGGGGCTGCTGGCAGCGGTGGATGCTCGCGGCATCTCCCTCAACTACTACGACGCCCAGCACCCGCTGCCTTCACTCGAGAAGGACGCGCCCCCCGGGCTCCAGGCGGAGCGCTCGGCGCTCGACGCACTCCGGGCCGGCGCTCGCCGGGGGGACGTGCCGATGGAGGCGTACCACGAGGAGCGCCTGCGGCAGATCCAGGCGCACCGCCAGGCCACGAGCCGCCAGAAGCAGCCCTGACCCGGCGGCGCGTCATCCCGCCCGCCCGGGCTTCAGGACTTCAGACGAAGCGATACGAGCTGACGTGGAACACGGGGCCCACCATGGCGCTGGTGAGCATGTCCCGGTCCACGCTGCCCTCGGCCTCGATGCGCTGGCCGTCCTTCTTGATCTTCCGGTCCCCGCCGGCGAGCTGGTACGTGGTGCCGTCGTCGCCCTCCAGCACCCATACGCCCGTCTCGATGTCGCGGAAGACGACGCGTCCGGTCAGCTTCACGTCTCCTCCTTCTTCAGCATCGCCCGGCCGATGACGAGGCAGATGACCGTGTTGAAGCCCAGCCAGGGCTTCGCCAGGAAGGTGAAGGGCATCCACGCCAGCGCCGGAGCCCCCGCCCACGCGGAGTAGGCCAGGAAGCCGGCGAAGCCGAGCGCCATGCCGCCGATGGCCGGACGCAGGCCCCGCCACTTGATGGCCGGCAGCGACAGCAGCAGCGGGATGAGCGCGCTGTAGAACAGCGGGCTCACCGTCTTGCCACGGCCGAAGATGATGCGCTCCCAGTCGGGGATGGGCAGCGAGGCCACCTGCACCACGTCACCCGCCGCGCCCTCCGCGCCACCGAACCAGTTGCGCAGGAAGAAGGCGCCCACCGTGGACAGCAGCAGCGGCAGCAGGAAGGCCGGCTTGAACAGCACGTTGAGGAAGCCCGGCCGCGCGCCCCCGCGCAGCGTCAACAGGATGAACGCCAGCAACGCGAGCGCCCAGTACAGCGGCGGCCACTGGGACATCCCACCGCGCACCGCCGCCAGCGAGGCCTCCGCGTTGAGCAGGCCGTTGCCGTACTGCTCGCTCCACGCCTGGCCCTCCATCTTCTTCGCGCCCGCGTAGAGCGCCTTCTCCACCTCGTCCGGCCCCTTGGCGCCCGCCGCGTACAGCATCGCCGCCACCGCGGCCACGTGCGGGGTGGCCATGCTGGTGCCCTGGTAGGACGCGTAGACGGAGCGCGACGGATCTCGCGGGTCGATGGTGTTCTGGAGGATGCCGCCCTGGTCGCCCCGGCGCTTGTCGCCACCCGGCGCCGCGATGTCCAGCTCCTTGCCATAGGACGAGTACGGCGCGAGCGTCCCCTCCGGCCCCACCGCCGACACCGCCACCGCGCCCGGGTAGGCCGCGGGGAACTCCACGCGCGCGCGCCCGCCGTTGCCGGCCGCCGCCACCACGGTGACGCCCTTCTTGCGCGCGTACTCCACCGCGCTCGCCATCACCTGCGAGTACCCGCCGCCGCCCAGGGACATGTTGATGACGTTGGCGCCCTTGTCCGCCGCGAAGCGGATGGCGTCCGCGATGTCCGACGTGGTGCCGCCGCCGAAGTGGTTCAGCACCTTGACTGGCATCAGCGTCGCCTCGAAGGCCACGCCCGCCACGCCCTCGCGGTTGTTGGTCGCCTGCGCGATGGTGCCCGCCACGTGCGTGCCGTGGCCGTGGTCGTCATTGGCGTGCTCGTCGTCGTTCACGAAGTCGAAGCCCTTCACGAACTTCACGCCCTTGAGGTCCGGGACCTGCTTGAACTCGTCGTGGTCCTCGTACGCGATGCCGGTGTCGAGCACCGCCACCACCACGCCCTTGCCGTGGTTGCGCTCCCACGCCTTGGGCATGTCGATCATCTTCAGGTTCCACTGCTCGGCGTAGCGGGGGTCGTTCGGGGTGAAGCTGGCACGGACCTCCATCAGCGGCTCGGCGGCCTCGACGCCAGGGTGCTGGCGGATGCGCGCGAGCACGCCCTCGACGTCGTCCACGCCCACCGCCACCGTGAGGGCCTCGTCGGCGCTCTCCACGGAGTTGAGCTCCAGGTCCACGCCCCAGTCGGCCTCCAGGGCGTCGAACTCCGCCTTGGTCGTCCCGTCCTTGAAGTCCACGACGATGGCGCCCGCCACCACGTCCGCGGCCTGGAGGTCCAGCGACTCGGCCGGAGGAGGCGCCGCGTCCTCGCGCTTGTCGGAGGCGCAGGCGGTCGCCAGCGTCAGGGCCAGTACCGCGCCACCCAGGGTCCATCGCTGCATCCGCATCGGGCTACTCCTTGAGGAACGAGGCACTCTTCCAAAAGACCCCTACGAACGAACGACGGAACGATTGGGTCTGCACTCGCAGTCTGTACGCCCCCTCTCCCGCCGTGCAAGTCGGAGGGGGTAAAGAAACGTGAAGAAGTCCAGAGGGTTACGGAGGCATCGGTCATCCGCCGGAGAGCTTGCGCAGCCAGCTTGCCACGGCATGTCCTACCTGGGGGAGGTTGCGCTGGAACGTCGCCCCCGCGTCGTCGATGACCTCTAAGTCGCCCCCCGCCTGGACGATAGCGGCCGACACCGCGGCCCGGGGCAGGCGAGCGTCCGTCTCCCCCTGGACCACCAGGAGCGGACACGTCACCTGCCCCAGGATGGCGGGGTCGATGTCCGCCGGCGCCACCAGGCACAGTCCCCCCACGGAGACGTGCTTCCGCTGGAGCGCCACGGCCACCTGCGCCCCGCCGTGGAGCGCGGCCACCGCCACCGCCGACGTGCCCGCGTTCTCCATCAGCATGCGCAGGGCGGCCTCGGCGTCCTCCAGGAGCGCCAGGTCCTTCCCCCGCGTGCCCTGGCTGGCCCCCACGCCCCGGTGATTGAAGCGCAGCGTGGGGAAGCCCGCGTTGGCCGCGGCCCAGACGAGCTCCGCCGCGAGGACGTGGTCCATGCCGCCCCCCTCGTCCGGCCTCGGGGGGATGACCAAGAGCGGCGGTGCCCGGGTGCCCCGGTGGGCCGTGCCCTCCATCACCTCGCGACCCACCGGGACGAGCGTGGCGCGCTCCAGGAACTGACCTTTCTGGACCATGACACTCCACATTAACCGCCTGACGGTCGCCGTGGCCTCTCTCCGGCGGGCCGCCCCTCCAGGACCCTGCCCTGGAAGACAGGATCACAAACACACACACGCACTTTTGGGATGTAAGAACTCACACCGTGTGACGTCAGAGTTCCTGCAGATCGGTTATTGCTAGGATTGCAAGGTTCCTCACGGAATCGTCTGTCTTCTGAAGTAGCGGGGGGAGACCAGGGTGACTGTCGTCATCGGCAGCAGTGCCACGCACCACCGGCTCATCGAGCTGGCGAGCGCAACCGCTTCGACCGACGCCGAGGTGCTCATCATGGGCCCGAGCGGCGTGGGCAAGGAGCTGTACGCGCGGCTCATCCATGAACAGAGTGCCCGCGCCCGCTACCCGCTGGTGCCGGTCAACTGCGGCGCCCTCCCGCTCGAGCTCTTCGAGAACGAGCTGTTCGGCCATGTCGGAGGTGCCTTCACGGGCGCCCGCGGACACTCCACCGGGCTGGTGGCCGAGGCGGAGCACGGCACGCTCTTCCTGGACGAGATCGACGCGATGCACCCGTCCAACCAGGTGAAGCTGCTCAGGCTCATCCAGCAGAAGGAGTACCGGCCGCTGGGGGATGCACGTCCACGGCGGGCGGACGTGCGCATCATCGCCGCCACCAACGCGAACCTCCTGACGGAGGTCCAGGCCGGGCGCTTCCGCGCCGACCTCTTCTTCCGCCTGCGCGTGCTCCCCCTGCGCGTCCCTTCGCTGAAGGAGCGGCGCGAGGACATCCCCACCCTCTTCGACCACTTCCTCCAGAAGTACTCGGCCGAGTACGGCAAGGCCCCCGTGCGCTTCACCGCACGGGCCCGGGAGCATCTGCTGGCGTATGACTGGCCGGGCAACGTCCGGGAGCTGGAGAACTGCGCCCGCTACGTGCTGTGCACCTATCCCGGCGCCACCGTGGACGTGGAGCAACTGCCCCTCCTCCACGAGCTGGCCGAGCCGGTCCGGGACGTCTCCATCCCCGCGCTCGCGCCACTCCCCGAGCCCGTCGAGGAGGAGCCGGCCCCCAGCTTCGCCCACGAGCCATTGAAGGCCGCGAAGAAGCGGCTCGTGAGCGCCTTCGAGCGTGCCTACATCGAGGAGAAGCTGCACGAGCACGGCGGGAACATCGCCGCCGCGGCCCGCGCCAGCGGCAAGCACCGCCGGGCCTTCTTCGCGCTGATGCGCCGCTACGGCCTCACCGCCTCTCCAGGCTGACGCCCCACCTCCACCCGCGCAATGACGCCCGCGCGCACCGCGCGCACCGCGAAGGTGTGTGAATAGCCATTGATGGACAAAAACATCCACCCCCCGGATGGGATTCCGGGGGTTTGTCTTTGTCAGGTGGATCGATTTCTCCATCCCCTTCCCAGGCATGACGCCCCCGGCGCCGAGCGCAAACCCTCGAATTCCTTTCAGCTCCCCGCCTCTTCGCTCCTGGTACGGCGGTTGCTCAAGGGAGCGTCGGCCAGCGGACAGGCGGGGCCGGCATGCCGGGGGAACGAGTGGCTGACTTCACAGCGATTGCCGACGTATCCCAGACACTCGTCGACCTGCTGACCGAGGGCCTCTCCAACCTCGGCACGAAGGTACGGCTGGATGACCTGCAGGCGGCGCCGGCGACGGCGAACCTGCTCACGATGTTCCTGTTCCAGATCCGCGAGGACGGACACACGCGCAACCGCCCGGCCGACGTGCGCACCACCGGCACGAAGGCCACCCTCCAGCGGCCTCCCCTGGCGCTGGCCGTCCACTACATGCTGACGCCCTGGGCGACGAAGCAGGAGGACAACCAGCGAATCCTCGGCCAGGCGATGCAGTCGCTCCACGACAACGCCATCGTCACCGGCCCCGCGCTGCGTGGCTCGTTGAACGCCGGCAACGAAGCCCTCCACCTGGCCATGGTGCCCGTCAACCTCGAGGACCAGTTCCGCGTCTGGAACAGCCTCACCCGTCCCTACCGCCTGTCGCTGTTCTACGAGGTCCGGGTGGTGCGCATCGCCTCGCGGGTCGAGCAGCAGCGCTCCACCGTACGCTCGCGGGGCGTGGGTTCGCTGCAGCCACGGCCGGAGGTGGATGCATGAGCCCCGCTTCCCGTCCCCGCCTCTCCCGCATCCGCTGGACGCCTGGCGCCGAGTCTCCTGACTGGAGCCCCATCTCGCTCGCCGTGCAGCCGTGGGACCACCACACCCACGGACCGCCGCTGGCCGCTCCGCGGCTGGTGCTGGAGCGCGAGGGCCCCGCCGGCACCTGGCAGCGCGTCCGCACGCCCCCGGTGTCCACTCCCTCGGGCATCCTCGCGTGGTCGGGGCTGGAGCACCGCCGCTTCGCGCAGGGCGTCGCGCCCGTGCGCTACCGCCTCACCGTGGACACCGAGCTGTACGTGCCCGCCTTCCGCGAGAGCCGCGACGACGAGCCGCTGCAAATCCAACCGTACGACGACCGCGGCCCGCCCCCGCCGCCAGCCGCGCCGCTGAGGCTGTTGCTCTACCCGTCCGTGGCCTACCCCTTCGAGCCCCGCATCCCGGTACTCCGGGGCACGGTGGAGGACGCGCAGCACCGGCCGGTGCGCGACGCCCTGCTGGGCCATGGCCCACGCGAGCGGGTGCTCACGGATGCAAAGGGCGCCTTCGCGCTACCGCTGCGCCAGGCCAGCCCCGGTACCGCTTCCATCCACGTGAGTGACCGCCAGGGCCGCGCGGACATCGCCACCATCACCCTGCCCCAGTCGCTCACCTCCGCCGTGACCTTCACCCTCCGCTGACGCACGAGGAAACCGCATGCCTGAATACCTGAGCCCGGGTGTCTACGTCGAAGAGGTCGACGCAGGTCCCAAGCCCATCGAGGGCGTCTCCACCAGCACCGCTGGCGCCGTGGGGGTGACCGCGATGGGGCCCAGCGATGGGCGTCCCGTCCTGGTCACCAGCTTCGCCGAGTTCCAGCGCACCTTCGGCGGGCTGCTCCCCGAACCCAGGGACCCGAGCGTCATCCAGCGCTGGGAGGACATGGAGGCGGGCGGCCACTTCTGGCGCTTCCCCCTGGCCGTGAAGGGCTTCTTCGACAACGGCGGGCAGCGGCTCTACGTCAAGCGCGTGGTGGCCTCGGGCCCTCCCCCCGCGGACCCCAGCGTGAAGGAAGGCGCCCAGGCGTCCTCCGCCGTGCTCAAGCAGGGCCTCTACCTGGACCTGCGCACGGCGTCCAAGAAGGGCGACCAGGACATCGAGCTCGCGCGCGTCTCGCAGCTCACCGGCATCTCCACGGGCGCCAAGGTGCTGCTGGTGCG
Organism: Pyxidicoccus xibeiensis; assembly: GCF_024198175.1. Classification (NCBI taxonomy): domain Bacteria; kingdom Pseudomonadati; phylum Myxococcota; class Myxococcia; order Myxococcales; family Myxococcaceae; genus Pyxidicoccus; species Pyxidicoccus xibeiensis. The sequence goes on along the minus strand of NZ_JAJVKV010000013.1, from coordinate 296,713 downwards.
CACGGATGGCGCCGGGGCGCCGCAAGGCCCCTTCACGGTGGAGTCCCATGACGCCGCCGCGGCCACCGTGAAGCTGGACAAGGGGCTGGACGGCGACGTGGCCCCGGGCGGCTGGGTGCTCGCCGTGCAGGAGCCACCGGGCGCGCCCAACGGGACGAACGTCTTCATCGACAAGCCCTCGCTCACCTTCCGCGCGTTCGCCGTGGGCGACTGGGGCAATGCGCTGGCCGTGCGCGTCAGGGCCTCCGTGGCCACCAGCCTCGCGCTGCTGCCCTTCCCGGGCGGCGCGGGTGCTCCGGCCGCCAACACGGAGCTGGTGGACGCCGTGGCGAAGGATGCCACCCAGCTCAAGCTCAAGGTGCCCGCGGGCTTCGCCAACAACGACAAGGTCCTCATCCAGGGCCGCGCCTACAAGCTGTCGAACGCGGCGGGCGACACCTTCACCATCACCCCCGCCGCCAGGGACGCGCTCGCCGCGGGCACGGCGGTGCGGCGCCTGCGCATGGCGGTGGACCCGGCGGCGCCCAAGGTGCTGAACGTGGCCAACGCCTCGCGCCTTTACGAGGGCGCCCTGCTGGAGGTGGACGACGGCAAGGACCGCCACGTCGTGCAGGTGGAATCCCGCGTGGGCAGCCAGGTCACGGTGGAGCCCGCGCTGCCGGCGGGCACCCTCACGGACGTGGACGTGGCCCGCCTCATCGAGGCGCGCGTCGAGGTGAGCTACCAGCCGGACCCGGACCAGCCCGCCACCACCGAGCTGTTCGACAACCTGCGGCTCAAGAACGACGGCTCCCCCAGCCATCTCGTCACCCGCATCAACCAGGACTCGCGCCTGGTGCGCGTGGCCGCGGACAAGGACTGGGAGGCCGCGCAGCCCTCGCTGGGCACCTTCCCCGCCGCGCTCAACGGGGCCTGGGCTCCGCTGGGCGAGGGTGACGACCGCCTGGACCAGCTCGTGCCCGATGACTTCGTGGGCAGGGACCTGGGGCCCGGCCAGCGCAGCGGCATCGCCGCGCTGGAGGACATCGACGAGATCAGCCTCTGCATGGCCCCCGGCATCTGGGCCCGCGACGTGCGCGGCGCCCTCATCACCCACTGCGAGAGCCTGAAGGACCGCTTCGCCATCGTCGACCCGCCGCCCGCGAAGCTGCTGGACGTCAAGGTGCGGGTGGACCCGGAGACGCTCAAGGGCCCCGTGGACACGAAGTACGGCGCGCTCTACTACCCGTGGCTCATGGGCCGGGACTTCGCCGCCCGGCGCGACGTGCTGCTGCCGCCCTCCGGACACGTCGCCGGCATCTACGCCCGCACGGACGTGGAGCGCGGCGTGCACAAGGCTCCCGCCAACGAGGTGGTGCGCGGCATCTCCGGCTTCGAAATCGACATCACGAAGCGGGAGCAGGACCTGCTCAACCCCCGCGGCGTCAATGCGCTGCGCTCCTTCCCCGGCCGCGGCCTGCGCGTGTGGGGCGCCCGCACGCTGTCCTCGGACGGAGCCTGGAAGTACGTCAACGTCCGGCGCCTCTTCATCTTCGTCGAGGAGTCCATCGACGAGGGCACCCAGTGGGTCGTCTTCGAGCCCAACGACGAGAAGCTCTGGGCCCGCGTTCGAGCCACCATCACCCAGTTCCTGGACCGGCTCTGGCGCGAGGGAATGCTCCAGGGCGAGACGCGCAACGAGGCGTACTTCGTCAAGTGCGACCGCACGACGATGACCCAGGACGACATCGACAACGGGCGCCTGCTCTGCCTGGTGGGCATCGCCCCGGTGAAGCCGGCCGAGTTCGTCATCTTCCGCATCCAGCAGAAGACGCTCGACCAGAAGTCCTGAAAGCCCACTTGAGCCCGAGCGGGTGGCCACGCGCCGCCCCAGGAGGAACACATGCCGCCCGCCGTACGCCCAGACCCCTATGCCGTCTACAACTTCGAGATCATCATCAACGGCATCTCCGACGACGGGAAGTCGTCCAAGGGAGCGTTCTCCGAGGTCACCGGCCTCGACATGGAGATTGCCCCCATCGACTACCGCACCGGCGCCGAGGACATCGTCGTCCGCAAGCTGCCGGGGCTGAAGAAGTTCCCGAACCTGGTGCTCAAGCGCGGCATCATCGGTGACCTGGCGCTGTGGAACTGGATCCTCCAGGGCGCCAACGGTCAGACGGTCCGCACCTCGGGCTCCATCATCCTCCTGGACGAGAACCACCAGGAGGCCATGCGGTGGAACTTCAACCGGGCGTGGCCCACCAAGTTCACCGGCCCGCAGCTGGGCGCCGTGAAGAACGAGGTGGCCCTGGAGACGCTCGAGATCGCGCACGAGGGCCTGTACATCGATGCGGACTGACCGACTCCAGCAGGCGCCGCGCTCGCCGGCGGTGACCTTCGCCGTCCGTCCGGCCGCACCGGCGCTGTCGCCGCTTCGCACGGACGTGGCGGGAATCATCGCCCGGACCGAGCGAGGCCCCCTGGAGTCGGGCGGCGGCGCGGCCGCGGTGCGGGTGGAGGGGCTGAGAGGCTTCGAGCGCACCTTCGGCGCGCCCACCGCGGACGCCACCGGCCATGCGGTGCGGGGCTACTTCGAGAACGGCGGAGAGCTGCTGTGGGTGGCGCGCGTGGCCGGCGGCGCGAGCGTCTCGAGCACCGTGCTGGACGTGTCGCGGGCACGCGGCGTCTTCGGCTCCATGCCGGTGGAGCCCTCGCAGTCGCGGGCCGCGGCCCGGCTTCGAGTAGAGGCCACCAGCCCGGGGCTGTGGGGCAACACGCTGACCGTGCAGCTCACGCTGCGGCGCGGGGGCACCCCCTCCGCCCAGCCCATGGCGGACCTGCTGGTGTCGCGCCGGGGCCGGGCGGTGGAGCACCTGCTGGGACTGGCCCCACAACGACTGGTGGAGCAGGTGAACGAGCGCAGCGCGTACGTCCGCCTCTCCGTGGAGACGGAGCTGCCCGGAAGCACCCTGCCCCCGCAGCGGCTGCTCGTCTTCGAGACGACGCTGGCCAGCGGCGAGGAGACGGCGCCCGGTGCGGAGGACTACCGCCGCGCCGCGCTGGCGCTGGTGGAAGCGCCCGAGCCCGCCCTGCTGCTCGCTCCGGACGCGTGGGACGACCTGGGCGAGGACGAGACCCAGCGCTTCTACGCCGGCTGGGCCGCCCAGGCCCATGCCACGCTGGACCGGCTCGTGCTGGTGGACCCGCCGCGCGCGGCCACCGCGCAGGACCTGCTCGCGCTGGCGGACCTGGTCCGCACCGGCTTCCCGGAGCTGGACGCGCGCGCCACCAGCGCCGCCGCGCTCTACTACCCCTGGGTGCGAGTCCCGGACCCGTGGGGCTCCGCACTGCGCCCCACGCGGGAAGTGCCCCCTTCCGGCCACGTGGCGGGCCTCGTCAGCCGGCTGGACCGCGAGCGCGGCGCGCAGCACACCCCGGCCAACGCGGCCCTCACCGGTGCCGTGGCGCTCCAGACGGAGTACGACGACGCGGAGCGCGCGGTGCTGCACGCCCAGGGACTCAATGCGCTGCGCTGCTCTCCCGGACGCGGCGTGGAGGTCTGGGGCGGGCGCACGCTGCACCCGACGTCGGAGCGCTGCTTCGTCGCCCACCGGCGGCTGGTGCACCGGCTGGTGCGCGCCATGCGGCGGGTGGCCGAGCCGCTCATCTTCGACTCCCACACGCCGCTGCTGCGGCTGACCTTCGTCCGCGCGCTCACCTCCGTGTTGCTGGAGGCGTACCGCTCCGGGGGGCTGGTGGGCTCGCGGCCGGAGGAGGCCTTCCGCGTGCGCTGCGACGACTCCACCCAGCCCGCGGACGCGTACGACACCGGCCACTGCGTGGCGGAGGTGGAGCTGGCCCCCGCCACCCCCATGGAGTTCATCCACCTCACCATCGCGCTGTCCCAGGACGGCAGCCTGCAGGTGCTCGAATGATTGGAGAGACGCCACTGGGCGGCTTCCGCTTCATCGTCAGCCTGGACCCTTCGGACGCGCACCTGCCACCGGCCCAGGCGCTGCTCGTCCCGCTGGTGGCGGCCGGAGGCTTCCAGGAATGCCGGGGCCTGAGCGCGGACCTGGAGGTGCTCGCGCACCCCGAGGGCGGGCTCAACGACTACGTGCACCAGCTCCCCGTGCGCCACACATGGGGCCGCATCTCCCTCAAGCGCGGGCTGGTGCGGGACCAGGCGATGTGGGGCTGGTACCAGGCCGGGCTGCGGCGCTCCCTGGGCGCTCGGAGGGACGGCGCCGTCATCGCCCTGAATGAGGCGGGGCTGCCCGCCATGGCGTGGACGTTCCGCGGCGGGCTGGCCGTCAAGTGGAGCGGCCCGGAGTTCGCGGCGCTCAACGCCGCCGTGGCCGTGGAGGGGCTGGAAATCGCCCACCAGGGCATCGAGCAGATCGTGCTGCTGCCCCCGTTGCCGGGGCTGTGAGGAGACACCACGCATGGTCACCATTGAAAACGTCGAGGTCGTCTTCGAGGTGGAGGGTGAGGACAGCGAGCGCTTCCTCCAGCACTTCCGTCCGGCGGTGGAGCGCTGGTACCGCGAGGTGAAGAGCCGCGAGCAAGCCGAGGAGCAGGGCCGCCAGGAGCGAGCCCTCGTGCCCCCGCCCCGCCGATGAAGACCCCCGTCCAGACCGCCGCCGGGCCGCTGCGCGCGGCCAGCATCCAGGTGCTCGTCCCGGCGCGCCAGCCTCCGCGCATCATCCCGCTGCGCTTCAACCCGGCCGAGTACCAGCTCCAGAAGGCCAACACCTTCCAGGAGATTGGCATCCCCGGGCTGGAGTCGCCTCCCATCCAGTACGTCCGCGGCAGCAGCGAGAAGCTGTCCGTGGAGGTGCTGGCCGACACGTCCGACACGCTGGAGGACGTGCGGGAGGAGTACGTCAACCCGGTGCGCGGGCTGCTCGACATCGAGCCGGAGCTGCACGCGCCGCCCATCGTCTCCTTCACGTGGGACCGGCAGGTGTTCCGCGGGGTGCTGGAGAGCGTGCAGGTGACGTACACGCTCTTCTCCCCGGAGGGCGTGCCGCTGCGGGCGAAGATGTCGCTGTCCTTCAAGGAATACCGCCCGGTGGAGGTGCAGGTCCGCGAGCGGCGCAAGGCGTCGCCGGACTTCGACAAGACCTACGTGGTCCGCGCGGGAGACACGCTCGCGGGGCTGGCGGCCGCGGCCTACAAGGACCCGTCGCGGTGGCGGGAGATCGCCCGGCGCAATGGCATCCAGGACCCGCGCCAGCTGGTGCCCGGCACCGTCCTCACCCTTCCCAGGCTGCGGTGAGCCCATGACCCAGCGAGCGACCCAAGCGTCCGGGCTGCCCACGGACACCTACGCCCCGGAGTTCCAGGTGGAGGTGGAGGGCTATCCGCTGGACCCGACGACGAAGGGGGACGTGATGTCCGTCAAGGTCGACATGGACCTGGACAACGCGGACCGCTTCGAGCTCACCGTCAACAACTGGGACGACCGGCGGCTGGAGTTCAAGTACAGCGACACGAGCACGTTCGACCTGGGCAACCGCGTCGTGGTGAAGCTGGGCTACGCGGGGCGGCTGGTGACGATGCTGCACGGGGAGATCAACTCCCTGGCGCCGCGCTTCCCGGAGAACGGTGGCCCCACCCTCACGGTGTCCGGCACCAGCAGCATGGGGAAGCTGAAGGACAAGCAGCCGGGTGAGGACGCGCAGCGGCTGTTCCGCGACATGGCGGACTACGAGATCGCCCAGCTGGTGGCCCAGCGCAACGGGCTGACGCCCGTGGTGACGGCGGAGGGCCCGCGCCACGAAGAGGTGTGGCAGCGCAACCAGACGGAGGCGGCGTTCCTCATGGAGCGCGCCAAGCGCATCGACTTCGAGTTCTACGTGCAGACGGACGAACAGACGGGCCAGGAGTCGCTCTACTTCGTGAAGCCCCGGGACACGCGTGGCTCGGAGGGCCGGGTGTTCACCTTCGAGTACGGCCTGGGCCTGATGTCCTTCACGCCCAGGCTGAGCAACAACCGGCAGGTCTCCAGCGTCACCGTGCGGGGATGGGACCCCGGGCGCAAGCGGCCCATCGTCGCGACGGCGGACGCAGGCAACCTGCCACGCATCGGCGGCCAGGGGCGCAGCGGGCCGGAGGCAGCCGGGAAGGACCGGACCGGCCACGTCGAGGACGCGCCGGTGCAGACCCAGGAGGAGGCCCAGAAGCTGGCCGAGTCGATGCTGCGCGAGCAGGCCTACGAGTACCTCACCGGCGACGGTCAGGTCATGGGCCTCCCGGAGCTGCGGCCGGGCCACAACGTGGAGCTGCGCGGCCTGGGGACCCGGTACTCGGGCACCTACTACGTGAAGACGGTGAGCCACTCCATCGGCGGCTCCGGCTTCACCACCTCGTTCGGCGTGCGGCGCGTCTTCGACGGAGGAGTGAAGCTCTCATGACGTCAGCCAGGGAATCCCAGGCCATGGCGCTGGACCGGCGCTACTACGGAGTCGCGGTCGCCCTCGTCACCGACAACGTGGACCCGGGCAAACAGGGCCGCGTGAAGCTGCGCTTCCCCTGGCTCGACGACCGGACGGAGAGCACCTGGTGTCGCGTGGCCTACCTCAACGCGGGCCCGGGCCACGGCTTCATCGCGGTGCCGGAGGTGGGGTCGGAGGTGCTGGTGGCCTTCGAGCACGGCGACATGCGGCGCGCGTACGTGCTCGGCGCGCTCTACAACGGCGTGGACGCGCCGCCCACGGACCGGCAGAAGAACGACTCGAAGGACGAGAAGCTCTTCCAGACGCGGGCCGGCCACCGGGTGCTGCTGCGCGACACGGACGGCGACACGCTCGTCGAGCTGAAGACGAAGGACGGGCAGACGCTCACCCTTCGGGACGACGGCGCCAGCGGCGGCGCGTCCGTCATCGCCCGGACGCAGGGCGGACACGAGCTCGCGCTGCACGACAAGGAACAGAAGGCCGTCCTCACCACCTCCGGCGGCCACACCCTGGAGCTGGATGACGGCGGCACCACGGTGACGCTGTCCACGTCCGGCGGGTTCAGCGTGAAGCTCGACGCGGGCGGCGTCATCACGCTCAAGGGCAGCAAGCTGAAAGTCGACGCATCGCAGGTGGAGCTGGGCTCGGCGCCCGCCAACCCCGTCATCCTGGGCCAGCTCTTCATGACGTACTTCAACACGCACGTGCACAACGCCACCTCCATCGGCGCGCCCACCAGCCCGCCCGTGGTGCCGATGACGGGCGGGCTGCTGTCCACGGTGACGAAGACGGGCTGAGGGGGACACACCATGACGAACGAGCTGCTGGGAAGGGGCTGGACGTTTCCGCTGCTGCCGGGGCCGGAGGGCGGGCTGGAGTACGCGGAAGGGGACGCGGCGGTGGAGCAGTCCCTGCGAGTCGTGCTGCTGACGCGGCTGGGGGAGCGCCCCATGCGGCCGGGCTTTGGCAGTGGCGTTCCGGACGCCGTCTTCGCGCCAGGCAGCACGCGCTACCTGGGCCTCATCGAGGAGGCGGTGCGCGAGGCCGTGCGGGACTGGGAGCCGCGGGTGGACCTGCTGCGGGCACGCGCCGAGGTGGACCCGGAGGAGCCGGCGCGCATCACCGTGTCCATCGACTACCTCGTGCGGCGGACGAACTCGCGACAGAACCTGGTGTTCCCCTTCTACCTGGGTGACGCGGGGGGGCGCTGATGCTACCGGAGCTGTCGCTCGACACCGTCACGTTCTCGGAGCTCGTGGAGCTGGGCCGCCGGCGCATCCCCGCCCTGTCGCGCGGGGCGTGGACGAACCACAACGCGCACGACCCTGGAATCACCCTGCTGGAGCTGTACGCGTACCTGCTCGAGCAGCGCATCTTCTGGCTGGATGGCGTGTCCCCCTCGCTGGAGCGCGCGCTGCTGCGGCTGCTGGGCACCGCGCCCGAGCCCGCGCGCGCCGCGCGCACCGTCCTCACCGCGTCGGTCCAGGGGCGGGCCCATCTGGAGCTGGAGGCGGGCACGAAGGTGGACGCCGGCACCGAGCTGTCACCGCTCACCTTCACCCTGGACGAGTCCATCGCCGTGCTGGCGTGCGAGCGCATCCGGCTGGGTGGCACCGCCTTCCGGCGCCCCCTGGGCCTGCCGGCCGGCCGCGCCGTCGCGCTCCTTCCCCACCACGGTGGCCGCGCGGAGCTGGTGGTGGAGCTGGCGCTGCGCTCGCCCTGGCGCCCGGACGAGCACCCGGTGGCCCTGCTCTTCGAGCTGATGACTCCGGCGAAGGTGCGGCCGCAGTGGCATCCCGACAGCCAGGAGGCGCCGCCCCCCGTCCGGCTGGAGGTCCACGCGTCCACGCCCGCGGGCCTGACGCGCGTCGCCTTCGAGGACGGCACCGGCGGGCTGAGGCGCGGCGGAATCCTGCGCGTCCACGTCCCGGCGGACTGGAGCGCGGTGGGAGGCCTGCACCGCCTGGTGCTGTCCACGGAGGCGGCCACCTTCAGCGTGCCGCCCCGGCTGGTGAGGCTGGGCATCAATGCCGTGCGGGCCAGCCACCGCGTCAGCCGCGTCCACACCGTGCGCGAGGACTGGCCCCGGCTGCCGGGCCGGACGCTGGAGCTGGAGGACCCGAACGGGCCACCGCTGCCGGACGGGCTGAGCCTCGTCATCGGAGAGGGCGGCTCGCGCCGGTGGCGGCGCTGGCACGAGGTGGACGACCTGACGCACCAGGGCCCGGCGGACCGGGTCTTCACCCGCGAGGGCCCCGTGCTGCGCTTCGGGGACGGAATCCATGGGCGGCTGCCCGTGCTGCCACGTGACGGCGTCCGGCTGCGGGTGCGCTACCAGGCCGGAGGTGGCGAGCGCGGCAACCTCGCCGCGGGCCACACCTTCCGCTTCCGCCGGCGCAGGAGGCTCCACCTGACCAATGCCGTGCCCGCGGTGGGAGGCCGCCCGGACGAGCCGCTCGCCGCGGCGAGGGACCGGGCCGCCGCGCGGCGGGAAGAAATCACCCGCGCGGTCCTCGCGGCGGACCACGAGGCGCTCGCGGTGACGACACCCGGCGTGGCCATCCGCCGGGCCTTCGCGGTGGCGGGCTTCCACGAACTGCACCCGATGCCGGCACCGGGCGTCGTCACCGTGTACGTGCTGCCGGACGCGCCCCGGGGCGAGGAGCTCGAGCCCGCGGAGCCGGTGGACGTACCCGCTCCCGTGGTGGACCCCGGCGCGCTGGAGGCGGTGCGCCGCCACCTCGAGGGCGCGCGCCTGGTGACGGGGGAAATCCACGTGCTGCCGGCGCGCTACCGCGCCGTGCGGCTCGCCTTCCGCGCACGGGCTCGCACGCCGGACCCGGCCGGACTGCGCGACCGCATCCACCAGGCGCTGCGCACGTACCTGGACCCGCTGGTGGGAGGAGACGACGGGAAGGGCTGGCCCTTCGGCGGCGCCATCGAGCCCTCCGCCCTGGTGCGCAGGGCGCAGGTGGCCGTGGGCGCGGACGCGGTGGTGTCCGACTGCGCGGCGGGGTTGGACGGCGAGCCGCCCCGCCCCGCGTGTGACGCCATCGTCCCGGGCTGCCACCGGCTGCCCCACCTGGTGGAGGTGGCGGTGCGCGTCGAGCCACTCGTGGACGCGGGAGGTCTCCAGTGAGCACGGACCCGTCATCCAAGCGAGGACCGGGGGAGCTGCCCCTGTCCCCGGGGCGGAGGCTGGGGCTGCGGCAGCCGGAGCCCTACGCCCCGCGCGCGGCGCAGATCTCCCAGGCGGTGGCGGCGCGGCGCGAGGCGTTCGTCCCGGAGTGGAGACCGTCCCGCGAGGACGACCCGGGGACGGTGCTGCAGCACCTCTTCGGTGAGCTGGCGAACGAGGTGGCCGAGCGGATCCGCGACCTGCCCGAGAAGGCGCGTGTCGAGCACCTGCGGGTGGCCGGAATCGGCCCGCGGCCGGCCACGCCCGCCACGGCGTTGGTGGTGTTCGACGTGGCCGCCAGCGCGCCCGGCCCCGTGGTGGTGCCGCAGGGCTTCCAGCTCGGAGCACGGCCGGCGACGGGGAGCGAGCTGGTGGTGTTCGAGACGGACCGGACCCTGCTGGCGGCCCCGGGCAAGGTGGCCGAGGTGCGCGCGGCGCGAGGCACGGGGACACGAGACCTCACCGCGCTCAACGACGCACCGGACACGGCATATGAGCCATTCGGCTCGCGGCCTCGCACGGGAGACTCGCTCTGCGTGGGGCTGGACGGCACGGGCGCCCCCGGCGCCACGGTGACGCTGGGCATTGGCATCACCCACCCGCCCGGCGCGCCTCCGCCCGTCTCGGAGGGGGGCGTGGAGCCGGTGCCCCTGGCGCCCCAGGTGGTGCTGGCCTGGGAGCTCCTCGTCGACAACCGCTGGGTGGCGGTGGAGCCCGTGCGGGACGAGACCGCGGGGCTGGGCCGCAGCGGCGTCGTGGAGCTGAAGCTGCCGGACCGCTTTGCGCAGGCCCGCCTCCCGGAGCAGGCCGAGGGGACACCGCGCCGGTGGCTCCGGCTCCGGCTGGTCTCTGGCGGCTTCGCGGAGCCGCCGGCCTTCGACTTCGTGCTCCTCAACGCGGTGTCCTCGAGCGCCGGCCGCTCGGTGCGCGACGAGGTGCTCACCCCGGTGGCGGGCTCGGAGGGACGTCGCTTCCGGTTGGCGCGCGTCCCCGTGCTGGCCGGAAGCCTGGTGCTGGAGGTGGACGAGGGCAGCGGCTTCGAGCCGTGGACGGAGAGAGAAGCCCTGGGCGCGTACGGGCCGGCGGACGCGGTCTTCACGCTGGACCGGCAGTCCGGAGAGGTGACGTTCGGCGACGGACTCCGCGGCCGGAAGCCCCCTCCCGGCGTCCGCCACGTGCGGGCGCGGGTGTACCGCTGGGGCGGCGGCGCCGCGGGTGCGGTCCGGGCGGGAGACATCAACGCCCTGCTGGCCTCCATCACCCACCTCAACGGCGTCACCAACCCACGTCCTTCGGCCGGCGGGGACGACGCGGAGTCGCAGTCCTCCACGGCGCGGCGGGGCCCGGAGCTGCTGCGGGCCCATGGCAGGGCGGTGCTGCCGGCGGACTACGAGCTGCTCGCACTGGAGTCGCCGGGCGCACGGGTGCGGCGCGTGCACGCCCTGCCGGGCCTCCACCCCGCCATGCCCGGTACGTCCATGCCGGGCCTGGTGGGGCTGTTGGTGGTGCCTCCCGGGGAGGACGGCGCCGGCGGAGGCCCGCCCCTCCCGGACGAGCAGACGCTGCGCAACGTGGCCCGGCACGTGTCCGGCGCGCTGGCACCCGCGGGCGTGGAGGTCGTCGCCGCGGCCCCCACCTACCACCCGGTGAGGATCGAAGCGCAGGTGCGCCTGGCGCGCGGCGTGGACAGCGGCTCCGTGCTCTCCCGGCTGCTGGCGGACCTGGACGCGTACCTGCATCCGCTGCACGGCGGCGACGCCGGCACGGGCTGGCCCTTTGGCGGAGCGCTCCGCTACGACGCGCTGGTGCAGCGCCTGCTGCGGCACGCGGACGTGCGGGCCGTGCCCCGGCTGGTCATGGTCGTCGACGGCCGCCGCGTGCCGCCCTGCCAGGACCGCGCGTTGAGCGCGCACGGCCTGCCCTGGCCCGAGGAACACGTCGTCATCCCCCTGGAGGAGCGATGATGTGCCAGCGCCAAGCCACGTTCCGGCTCCTCGATGCCCGCGTCGGCTGGGACCTGGACACGTCCGAGGGCGCGCAGCCGGATGGGACGGGCGACGACGCCTGCCTCGTCCTCGCGCCGACCCACCCGGACGAGGTCTCCGAAGAAGACGTGCTGCCGTGGTTCCTCCCACCCTGGCTGGCGCGTGGCCCCCGGGGCTGCGAGTGGCTCCTCGCGCCGGGCGCCGGGCAGCGCCGGTTGCTCCGCCGCGAGCCCGGTGGCTCCGCCTTCGAGCCCTGGGGACCGGAGCTGTGCCGGGTGGATGCGGTGGCCTCGGACTGCTACCGGTGGATTGCCCTCGCCGACGGCGTCACGGGCGAGGTGCAGCTGCTGGACGCGGTGGGACGGCCCGCCGCGCGCATCCCCGTGAGCGCTCCGGAAGCCCTCGCGCTCACCCGCGGCGGTGAGGTGCTGGTGGCGGCGGGCCACCGGGTCTGGCGCTTCGGCGTCGGAGGAGAGCCGCGCGGCAGGCTGGGCGCCATGTTCCACCGGGTGGTGTCCATGCGGGTGGACCGGCAGGGACGCATCTGGGTCGTCTCGCGCGATGCGGCGGGACGCCTGCGCCTGGCCCGCTTCCAGCGCACGGGCGCGCGTCTGCGCCGCGCGGACCCGGCGCTGCTGCCCCAGGTCTTCCCTCCCACGGGCGTGCGCGTCTGGAGCGCCACGGGGGTGTGCTGGTCCCCGAAGGACGCGCCGGTGGCGCCCTGCATCGGCCGCGACGGGCGCCCGCTGGACGAAGAGGCGGTGGCGCCCTTCGGACGCCGCGAGCGCGAGCGGGGGGGCACGCTCGTCACCGGAGCGCTGGACAGCGGCGAGCCCCGCACGCTGTGGCACCGCGTCCGGCTGGATGCGGACGTGCCGCCCGGCACGCAGCTCCTCGCCGCGGTCGCCACCGTGGACGCGCCGACCGAGCCCGTGCCCGAGGATGGCTGGTTCGCGGCCCCGCCGGGCGCGCTGGACTTCCTCTGCACCGCGCCCCCCGGCCGCTACCTGAAGCTGAAGCTGGAGCTGCGCGGCGAGGACGACCTCACCCCCAGGGTGCGCCAGGTGCGCCTGGACTTCCCGCGCGTCACCTCCGCGGACCTGCTGCCCGCCGTGTACCTGGAGGCGCCGAGGGCGGCGGACTTCACCCGCCGCTTCCTGGCCATGTTCGACGCGGAGCTGGAGCGGATGGACACCGCCATCCAGGGCTTCCCCGCCCTGCTGTCCGCGGACCGTGCCCCGCCGGAGGTGCTCTCGTGGCTGGGCGGCTTCCTGGGGCTCGCCTTCGACGCATCCTGGGACGCCGAGCGCCAGCGCGCCTTCCTGCGCGAGGCCCCCGCCCTGTTCCGCGCCCGCGGCACGCCCCAGGGGTTGCGACGCGCCCTCACCCTCGCCTGTGGAGCGGAGCCGGCGCTCCTCGAGCCCGGCAATCCCTTCGGTGCGGTGGGCCGTACCTGTGTGGTGGGCGCCACGCGCCTGCATGGCCGCAACCGCGGGCGCCTGAGGCTGGACCGCTCCACGCTGGGGCAGAGCACCCTGCGCAGCTTCGGCAACCCGGATGCGGACCCGCTCCGTGAGGCGGCGTACCGCTTCACCATCCTCTTCCCGCCCGGCGTGGCGCGGACCGGGCCGGAGCGCCAGCGGCTGGAGGCCCTGGTCCAGGCGCTGAAGCCCGCGCACACGGTGGCGCTGGTGCGCTTCGGCGGCGGCTTCGTCGTGGGGACGTCGAGCGCCGTGGGCATCGACACCGCGCTGCTGCCGCCTCCCGCCCCCGTGCTGGGCACCACCACCCGGCTGTCCGCCACCGTCCTGGGGCCCTCGCCCCAGGCCCGCTCCATGGGCCTGCGCGTGGACGCGCCCATCGTCGGCGTCACCACCTCTTTCTGAAACTCCGAAGGCATGAAGGAGCAGCTCCCGATGAAGCATCCAGAAGCCGAAACCGCCCTGGCGAAGAGTCCCTCCGAGGAATGGGGGGTCCCGCCGTTCGACCGGCTCACCTACCACTACGGCCAGGTCCTCTCGCCGCAGCAGCTCCAGCGCGCGCAGAAGTCCGTGTACGACCGGGCCATGCTCCACAACCGCTGCCTCCACGGGTGGGGCGTCGCCTGCGGGCTCGCCGTGCACACGGGACGGGCGCCGCAGCCCGAGTGCCCGCCTCCGGGCCATGAGCCTCCGCCGCCCGGCCCCCGCGCGCAGCCTCCCGCCGGTGAGTACGTGGTGGGAGAGGCCACGCCCCTGACGGAGCAGGCGTCCGGGCAACACCCTCCCCACCCCCACACGCCCCCGCTGTGGGTGGCGCCCGGCCTGGCGCTGGACAGCCCGGGACACGAGCTGGTCGTCCGGGCGCCCATGGCGGTGGACGTGGCCGCGGCGCTCCCGCCGGAGGACCGGAAGAAGCTCTCCGGCGCCCCGGTGACGCTCTACGTGTCGCTGCGCTACCGCTCCTACGGCATCGAGCCCGCGCGCCCCCACCTGCCGGAGTCGTGCGGCGTTCCTCCGGACCCGACGTGGACCTTCTGGCGCGATGGCGCCTGCGTGGAGGTGTCGCTGTCACCGCCGCCCCAGGACGAGCGCTGCGAGACGTGCTGCGCGCCCGCGCCGTCGGAGGTGGTGCTGCTGGCCCGGGTGGACCAGTACCAGCACGGCAAGCCGGTGGCGCCGGAGCAGATCCACAACGAAGTGCGCCGGCCCCTCTCCCTGCGCATCCCCACCGTGGTCACCGGCGTCAGCTGGCGGCATGGGGCGTCCTACCGCGCCGAGGACGTGGACGCGCTGCTGTGGAACCATGGCCTGCGCGTGCGCTTCTCGCGTCCCGTGCACGCGGAGTCGTTGCAGCCGGGCACCTTCGACGTCTTCCTCGTCGAGCTGGGCAAGGGCCGCAGCGGTGTCGTCCGCATGCTGAAGGGCGAGTTCGTCACGTCCGGCCCACCCATGGTGGACGAGTTCACGTACCGGCTGACGGACAATGAGCGCGTCGACCCGGGAGACCGCATCCTCTTCGTGCTCCGGGCGGGCTTCCTGCTGGATCAGTGCTGCGCGCCGGTGGACGGGCTGCACGTAGGGGGGCGCATCCCCGCCTTCCAGCCGAAGGGCTACCCGTCGCCCGCGAGCGTGCCGCCCGTGACGGTCTGCTCCACCCCGCCCCGCAGGTTCGGTGCCTGGACGTCCGGTGACGGAGCCGGCGGGAGCACCTTCGAGAGCTGGATCTACGTGGTGGAGGAGCGCGGGCGGCCCTCGCAGAAGAAGGAGGAGGAAGCGCGATGACGGCCTCGTACGACTCCGGCGCGAGGACGGGCGCCAGCGGCTGTGGGTGCGGTGGAGGCGGCGCGGGTGCTCCAGGCGGCGGTTGCGGCTGCGGCTGCGGGAAGGGAGCGATGAGCCTCAACGCGCCGGTGAGCTCCTCCATGTTCATGCGCCCGCGCTTCTTCCCGGGCCAGCTCCTCACCGAGGACGACCTGGAGCAGCTGGTCGCCTACACGACGGCGAAGGAGCGGCTGCACAACCGCTTTCTCTTCGGCGAGGGCGTGGTGGCCGGGCTGCGGGTGTCCACCGTGCCCGGGAGCAAGGGCTTCGTGCGGGTGGACGGCGGCTACGCGCTGGACAGCCATGGAAACGACCTCGTCGTGCCCTGCCCCGTGGACCTGGACATCAACAAGCTGGCGCGAGACCTGGTGCGCGCCCGCCTGGGCCATGAGTGCCCGGCGGTGGTGGAGCCGCCTCCCGGAAACAGTGAACCGCGGGGCAAGCCCCTGCCCCGGAGGGAGGGGGAAGAGGGCCTGGGGGGCGAGATGCCAGGGAAGCCCACCCGCGCGTACGCGCTCTACGTCCGCTACCACGAGCAGTCCGTGGAGCCGGTGGCACCGTACGCCACGGGCGATGACCCATGCGCCGCCCAGGCCTGCCAGTTCTCGCGCGTCCAGGAGGGCTACGTCTTCGAGCTGCGCTGCTACGAGCCGAACTGGCGCCGCCCGGGATTCCTGCACGCGGTGCAGCAGTGCGCGGGAGGCAAGGAGGACGACCCACTCCCCCGTGCAAACGACGTGGAGCTCATGGAGCGGCGCGCCCGCGCCCTGCGGGAGGCGGTGGACCGGGTGCCTCCGCCGGCGGTGCACGAAGAGGAAGGCACGCTCGTCGGCACGTATTCCCTCACGGCGGAGGACGCCGCCGCCGCGGAAGCGCTGAGCGAGGCAGGGCGCCCCTCCGACTTACCGGTGACGGAGAAGGTGGCCGCGCTGGAGCGCATGGCGTCGCTGGTGGCGCGCTATGACCTGCGCGAGGACACGGACACCTCGGACGAGAGCTTCGAGGTGCTTCGCTCGTGGATTCACGGAGAGGCTGGCGCCCCGGGGCTCGCGGAGGAGGTGCTCACCGAGGCCCGGGGCGCAGGACTGTCGCCGCTCGTGCGAGAGACGGCGGCGTCGGTCGCGGAAGCGGCGCGGCGGTGGACGGGGGAGCGGGGGCCCGACGACTGGGGTACGGCCTATCCGCACCGCCTGCTGGCCGGGGGCGCGGCGATGGAGGACGGAACCCAGGCGGCGCTGGGCGCGGCGGTGGGCGGGCTCGCCCGCAGGTTGGCCTCCTCGGCTCACGGCCGCGTGGCACCTCGGGGGGAGCGCGCACTCGCGGAGGCCGCCAGGGCGCTGGCCAGCGCGCCCCGGAAGCTGGACGACCTCGAGGTCCGGCGCACCGCGGACGTCCTGGAGCGCGGCGCCGAGGTGGGAGGGGAATACAACCGGGAGTGCCTGTGCGGAGCCCTGCACCCGCCCTTCTGCCTGCCGGGAGATCCCGCCGTGATGCTGGCGAGAATCCATGTGCGGGACTGCGAGGTGGTGGAGCTCTGCGACCTGGAGCGCCAGTTCGTCCTGTCGCCCGCCGCCATGCAGTACTGGGTGGGCTCCGCGCTGCATGCGGCGATGGAGGACGCCTGCTGCCCGCCCCCCGAGGAGCCGCTGCCGGACAACTGGCTCCAGCCCCATGACATGCCGCGCGCCCGGACGAAGCGGGCGCCGGGACGAGGGCTCGAACAGGGCCCGCTGCTGGACCTCCTCGTGCGCACGTTCCAGCCGCGCACGCGCTCCGGGACGGCCTACACCGTGGCCGGGGAGCGGCCCACTTCGGGGGCGGTACGCACGCCCCAGGCAGGGGGAGCACGAAGCGACAGGGCAGAGGCCCGCCCCGAGCTCCTGGCCACCCCGGCCCCCTCCGCGGAGCCGGCGCAGGCCCCGGCACCGCCGTCCATGGGAGAGGAGCGGGTCGCCGCGGCGCTCAAGGTGCGGACGCCTTCCGGCACCGGAGACACGCGGCCGGCGACTCCGGGTGGCGGGCGGCCCGTGCGCAAGGGCGGCGCACGGGGAGGTGGCCGCCGTGGCTGACTCCATCGAGAGGCCCCTCTTCTCGGAGGGGGAGGTCCTCCAGGCCCGGAGCCTCAACAACGCGGTGGACCTGGGGCGGAGCCGGATGGCCCGCCATGCCCGCCAGCAGCACCGCTGGGGAATCGTGCAGGGGCTGGAGCTGGAGCTGAAGGAGGGCGAGCTGACACTGACGGCCGGCATCGCCGTAGACGCGCGCGGGAGGGAAATCATCGTCCCGCGCGACGAGCGGGTTCCTCCCGAGACGTTCGGCGAGGTGCGCCAGACGGGCAAGTGGTTCCCGCTGTTCCTGCTCGGCGTGGACGAGCAGCTCGCCGGTGATGCGGTGCTGGGCCGCTGTGGCGGCACGTCCGGACGGCGTGTGCGCGACACCTTCGAGCTGCAGTTCCAGCTCGAGCGGGAGGCTGAAGACTGGGACGTCAACGAGGAGCAGCCGCTGCTCACCGACGGCTCGGACCTGCCCACCGGCCAGGGCCGCCGCGCGCGCGTGCTGGTCGGCTTCATCCAGTGTGGAGAGGAAGCGCTCTTCGAGGCCGTGAAGGGCGACCTGGACGCCTCGCATGCCCGGCGCTTCGCCGGTCCCCGGGGCAAGGCGTGGGAGACGCCGGACACGAAGGACCCGAAGGTCCAGGTGCTGCTGGGCGCGAATGCCCATGGCCAGGGGGAGAAGGATGCCCTGGCCATCCTCGTGGGCAAGCCGGAGGCCGCGGTCCGGGTGGCACGGTTCGACCAGGATGGGAACCTGTACATCCGGGGCGAGCTGCGCCCCGAGACCACGGATGTGGGCCAGACGCCCGGCACGGGAGTGCCAGTCGTCGGTGAGGTGAAGGTGGTCTCGGGCACTGCGAGCGATGGCGTGCGACTGCCACTGCCCCCCGGTGTCCGCGAGGAGGACGTGGCGGAGGACAAGGTCACCCTGCACACCTTCATCCGTCCGCTCGCCAGCGTCGGCGGGGTCATCGTCATTGAGTGCCGGGTGGATGAGGAGCGTCGGGTGCGGTGCCTGGCGCAGGAGCTCACCGGCAAGAGGATCGCGACGGGCGAGGTGACGACCCTGGTGCTGAATGCCCCCCGTCAGTGGTCCGTCGAATACCTCGTGCTCGCCCGGTCCAACCCGCCGAGCACGTCCTAGGAGCCGCCATGAGTCAGAAGGTGAAGCTGATCATCGACGAGGCGATGGGGCACGTCTTCGCGGCCTACGCGGAGCTCCGCGGCAACGCTCCGGACTCGGGAGGCTCGGGTGCTCCGACAAAGCAGCATGGGCCGTACCAGGACACGGCCCTGCTCGTCCGGAGCTCGCCTGGAGGAGAGCTCCGACTGCCCCCCGGACAGCTCCTGCTCTGCGACCTGCCGGCGGCGCATGTCGCCCAGCAACAGGCCCTCCTCACCTCGCCCCGCGACTACATCTTCCGGGAGAAGAAGCCGCAGACCGCCACCGGCAGCAAGGACGAGGAGAAGGAGTACGAAATCTTCGCGCCGGACAGGGTCCTCGCCTTCAAGAACCGGGAGCCCAGGCAGATCAATCTCGAGCTCGGTGGAGTCGACGCCAACTCCGGCATCACCCAGGTGCGGGCCAAGGCCTACGCGGCGCCACGAAGCCAGCCGGGGCAGACGCTCATCTTCGGCGCGAACGAAATCAACGTGGACGGAAACGTCGCGCACCTGCCGCTCACGCTCAACCGGGGACAGACCTACGACCTGCTGGTGTTGATCGAAGGCTTCGCCGCGTTCGTCCACGAGGAGATGGAAGTCACCTAGGCACGCGCCATGCCGGACGTCCTCATCCGCCACCTCCGTGTGTGCATCGTCCGCAAGGGCTCGCTCTTCTGGGGCGATGACCCGCGGCGGCTGGCCCGCCGTGCCGTGACGGCGATTCCCGGGCTGCTCGCGGACCAGCTCGCGGCGCTCGGCGTGGAGCAGGGCGAAGTGGGAGCCCATTCCCCCGTGCGCCTGACCTTCCGGGGCACGCTGGCTTCGCTGCAGGAGGCCCTGGCCGAGCCAGGTGGCGCACCGGCACTGCGTGAAGTGGTGCGGCAGGCCCTGGAGGAGTCCTTCGGCTCCCCGCTTCACACCGCGCCGCTCGGAGCGCCCGCTCCGGGGACGCGGGCGGCACGCATGCCGGGACGCGCGCCGCTGGGTGAGCTGCTCCAGCTCCACCTGCGCGGCGAGCTGGAAGAAGTGCTCGGGCGCGCCCCTCCGTCGGAGGTGGCGGCGTACCACGTCGCGCTGCTGGAGCACGCCGCGCCCGGAGGAGGTGCCACCCGGGAGCCCTCGGGGAGAGACCTGGAGGAAGCGCGCAAGGTGCTCGAGTCCGCCGCCGCCCGGCTCGGGCCCACCCGCGACGGAGTCGAGCGCCTGAGGCAGCGCATCTCCGTGGCGGTGGGCCTCGCGGCGAGCCTCGGCGTGGCGCCCTTCGCCGCGGAGGTCAGGCGCCTCATCGAGCACTTCCTGCCCCGCCTTCCGGAGGCTGCGAGCACCGCCGATGAAGACGTCGCCACGGACGGCGCCCTCCGGAGCGACCCCATGGAGGACAGCCCGCGCCAGGGCTCCGGGCCGACGCCGCAAAGCCGAAGCCGAGCCAGGGCTCGCCCCGGGTCCCGCGCCCCCGGAGGCGCCACATCGGAAGGGAGCCCTCACGACACCGCTGTGGAAGGCTCCCCCGGAGGCGTGCTTCCTGACTCATCCGACGCCTCGAAGCCCGGAACGAGCGCCATGGCGCGCGCGCCGGGCGGGACGAAGGCCTCGGGTGGCGAAGGGGCTCCCGGAACGCCGAGCACCCGGGAGGACAGGGCCGGGCGTGTCGCCACGTCAGGCCCCCCGGTCGTCCCGACGCCCGGAAGCAGACGGGCACCGGGGCTGGCCCTGGATGTCCCCCCACTCGAGCCCTCACGCCCCTCCCCTCCTCGGGATGCCTCCGCCGCGTGGGACGGGCCTTCCCATGCGGAGCCCCCCGCGGCCGCGAAGCTCCAGGTCATGGGCGAGGAGCGGCCCATGCCCCTCCTCCCGCTGCTCGCCGCCTGTGTGTTGCACCGCGAGGGTGTCATCGCCCGGGTGGAGCAGCACCTGGCGAAGGCCGGCTGCGTGGAAGAGCTTCCACTGTGGGTGGCGGCGCTCACGTTCAAGCTCGGCCCACGCCCGGTGCGTGGCTGGATGTACCCGCCTGAGGTCTGGCAACACGCCGCCCTCCTGTCGGGCAGCAACCTCTTCTCGGGCGAGGGGCTGGTGCGCCTCGCGGACGACCCCTCCGCCCTCTGGCCGGAGCTGTCCTCGGCGCTCGTTCCCCTCTTCGTTCCCCTCGGAGCACCGCTCATCGCCGCCTCGGATGGCGGAGGTGCCGTGCTGTTCTCCCGGGAGCCGCTGGGCCCCGTGTGGTCCGGTCCAGCGGAGTCCCGCGCCCTCCAGGGTGCCGCCGCGGGCCGGCCGCTCTACCGGCACGCTTCGCTTCCAGACGGAGTGCTGACCCCGGCGGAACCGTACCCCGCTCCACGCGGCGAGGAGCTGCGTGACACCCTCGCCGCGCTGGCGGACCGCCCCGCCTGTCCCCTGGCGAGGCGGCCCCACTTCAACCGGCACCTCGGCGTGGCGGCGGGCCATGCCCTGGCGAAGGTGGGCGCCGCGCTCTGGCCCGACGAGTCACCGCCCGTGGTGCTGATGCTGGAGCGCTTCGCCACCCTGGAGGTGAACGTGAGGCGTGACACCGAGGGGATGGCCGTCCGGGTGCCGCTCGGCAAGCGGCGCGCGGACCTGTACCGGACGGGGATGCTCACGGATGCGCGGCGGGTGCCGTGGCTGTTCGGCGGCTCCATCCGCTTCCGTGGAGGATGACCCTTGAGCCACGAGCATGCACTCCACCACCTGTTGCTCCGGCTCCGGCCCATCAACCGGACCCTCCGCGCCGCGGCCAGCCGCCTGTTCCGCGCGGCGGTTCCGGATGCCGCCCAGGTTGCTCCCGCGCCAGGCACGTGCCTCACGCCAGAGGAGGCCGCTGCACTGCTCGACACGGTGGACGCGCTCCCACGCTGGTGCCCAGCCCCGCTGCCCGCGCCGGACGACGCGGAGCGGGCGTCGGAGCAGGCACTTCGTTCTGCCGTGGCCCCCGGGCGGCTTCCGCTGGACGCGCTGCGCGCGCGGCTGGGGCTGACGGACTTCGAGGTGGAGGCCCTGCTGCTATGTGCCGCGCCGGAGGTGGACGTCGCCTATGAGCGGCTGTTCGCGTTCATCCTGGATGACTTCATGCGGCGGGCCCCGTGCGTGGAGCTGCTCTGCTCGCTCACGGCGGCGAGCGCGGCCGAGCGCCACCTGCGCCGCCACGCCCTGGCCCCGCACGGCCGGTTGGTGCGCACGGGCCTGCTGCGGCTGGGCCCGGAGGTGGGCTCGGAGTGGCGCCGGGAGGTGTCGCTGACGCCCGCCGCCGTGCAGTGGCTCCTTGGCGGACCGGGCCCGGTCGAGCGCTTCGGAGACCCGGCGGAGGTTCCCCTGGCGACGCCCGGCCGGCTCCCTCCGTGGGGCGTGGACGAAGACACCGTGGCGCGCGCCGTGGCCGTCCTCCTGGAGACACCGGCGGGCGCGGTGGCCATCCACGGTCCGCGCCAGTCCGCCCAGGCGGAGCTGCCGAGCGCCCTCGCCGCGCGCGCGGGACTGTCGCTGCGCATGCTGCCGTGGTCCACGGTGCTCGCGTCGCCTCGGGCGCTCTCGGAGGCGGTCGACACCGCGCGTGCGCTGGGCGCGGCCCTTTGGATTGCCATGGACGCCCAGGGGACCGAACCGGCGCAGGAGGCACGTGCGCTCGAGGCGCTGGAGGAGGCCTCGCTCCAGGCGGGGCCACTCCTGTTCTCCGGTCCTCGTCCCTTCCGGCCGCTGCGGCTGATGTCGGCCCGGCCATGGCTGGAGGTGGCGGCCGCCGCGCCCTCCTTGGCGGAGGGAGAAGCCCTGTGGGCGAGGTTGCTCCCGGAGCTGGAAGCAGATGCGCGCGCCACGTTGGCGCTCCGCTTCCGGCTGGCACCGGCGGAGCTCCGGGCGGCGGTCCGCCTCTTCCGGGCGGAGGGAGGCGGAGACGATGCGCGCGCGAGCATGGAGCGCGCCTGTCGGAGGGTGGCACGGCGGCGCACGGAGCGCTTCGTCACGGCGGTGGTGCCCGTCCGGAGCCCCGAGGAGCTGGTGCTTCCGGAGGGGGCGCACCGAGGAGTGCTGGACGTGGCGCGGTTCGCGGAGGCGTGGCCCCGGGTGGCGGAGCAGTGGGGCCTGGCCCGACTGCACCGGGGCGCCCAGGGCGTCCGCGCGCTCTTCACCGGGCCTTCCGGTACGGGGAAGACCCTGGCGGCCGAGGTCGTCGCGGGAATGCTGGGCCAGGAGCTGCACAAGGTGGACCTGGCGCAGCTGGTGTCGAAGTGGGTGGGCGAGACGGAGAAGAACCTGGACGCCACCTTCGAGGAGGCGGAGCAGGCCCAGGCGGTGCTGTTCTTCGACGAAGGCGACGCGCTGTTCGGCAAGCGCGGCGAGGTGCAGCGGGGAACGGACCGCTACGCCAACCTGGAGGTGAGCTACCTGCTCCAGCGACTGGAGGCGTACTGCGGGCTGGTCATCGTCGCCACCAACCTCAAGGACAACATCGACGAGGCCTTCTCCCGCCGCTTCCATGCGGCCGTGGACTTCCCCAGGCCCGAGGAGCCGGAGCGCCTGCGGCTGTGGCGGCTGGCCCTGCCGGCCTCGGTGCCGCGCGAAGGCGTGGACCTGGCATCGCTCGCCCGGCTGGACATGACGGGCGCCACCATCATGAACGCGGCGAGAACCGCCGCCCTGCTGGCCGCATGCGACGGGCAGGTGGTCCGCTCCGCGCATGTCATCGAAGGCATCACCCGTGAGTACCGCCGCGAGAGCCGTCTGCTGCTCGCCAGAGAGCTCGCCGCCGTCGCGGCGGGCCCCGAGAGTGCGCCATGAGCACATCCGGTGCCCGAGACCGCGCCCGGCCCACGACGGGCGCACCCGGACAGGCAGCCGCCGCCCCGCGCACCAGGACTCCGGTGCCCTCTCGAGCGCCAGCCGCGGCGGGAAGGGCCGGCGTGAGCGCGGATGCGCAGGCGGCGCTCGGCAACGCGGCGCTCGTCCGCCGTGCGCGACAGGCCCGGGCCTCGGGCCCCCCTGGAGGACCGGAGGGCGCGGCACCCGCCGCCGCCGAGAGCGGCACGCCTCGGGCCCTGGCGGGCTTCGCCGAGGCCCCACCGTCACGGAAGGCCCTGGAGTTCGCGACGCTGGGCACCGCGCTGTCTGGGGAGCTCCAGGCGGAGTCCTCCAGCTTCGACCAGTCGCTGCCAGCAGTGAGCGCCGAGCTGTCAGGTGAGCAGTCCGCCACGCCCGCCAGGTCCGGCGGGTTGCGAGCCCCCACCGGGGAAGCGGGGCGGCCCGTGGCCGGCGAGGGCCCTCGTCCGCCCTCGCCCGACCTGGAAGCGACGGCGCAGCATGCGCAAGCCCCCGCCCCGGTGTCGGAGCGGGAGACGCGCGAGCGCCTGACGGTGTCGGCCACGCCCGCGCAGCGGGAGCGCACGGTGGAGGCGATGCTGGACGCGGCTCAGTCTCAGGGCCAGGACGTGCCGGTGTCCCCCGGGCCCGCCCCCGCGGTGCCGCTCGAGGGGAGCGCGGACCCGGCACGCGCCGATGACCAGGCGGAGCACATGCTGGACGAGGCGGGAGCGGCCACCCGCGAGGCACGCCGGGCGGTGGTGGAGGGCCCGGGCCCGGAGCAGGTCCAGCCGCTCACGCTGCATGAGTCCTTCTCTCTCGCGGGCGAGCCCCCCGCGCCCGCCAGCGCGGAGACGGCGCCAGTCGAGGGAATGACCGTCTTCGTGGAACAGGGCCTGCCGCCAGAGGTGCAGGCAGCGTTCGACGAGGACCAGCACGGGGCGATGGCGGCGAGCGCGGCGCGGGCCCAGGCGGAGCTGGAGGCGGCGACGGCGGAGCGGGACGCGGCGCGTGCGGACGAGCTGGCGCGCGCGGACGCGGAGTCCCGGCGTCTGTCCGGAGAGGCGCAGTCCGAGCAGGAAGCCCACGTCGCGGAGCAGCGGGAGCGCATCGACCAGGAGCGACGGAACACGGTTGAAGCGCAGCAGGAGGCGCTGGCCGGCGTCGAGACGGAGGTGGAGACGCAGCGGGCGGAGCAGCGCCAGCGAATCGACACCCGGGTGAGCGAGGACGAGGGCCGCATCGACGCTCGCTATGCGGAGACCGGGCGCCAGGCCCGGGACGAGGTCGCCCGTGGCGAGGGCGAAGCGGAGCGGCTGCGCACCGAAGCGGAGCGGGAGGCCGAGGACCGGAGCTGGTGGGAAGAGGCGGTGGACGTGCTCGCGGACCTGGTGGAGGCGCTGACGGACGCCATCACCGCCGTCTTCGACGCCGTCCGCCAGGCGGTGAACGTGCTGCTGGACGCGGCGCGGGCGTTCGCCACGGCGATCATCGACGCGGCCGTGGCGTTCATCAGCGAGGCCATCGCCGCTTTCGGAGCCTTCCTGCAGCGGGCGGTGCGGGACCTGCTGGGCAGCGTGTTCCCGGAGCTGGCCGCGCGGCTGAGCGCCTTCATCGACGAGGCGGTGACCTTCGCGCGGGAGAAGGTGCGGCAGCTGGGCGAACGGCTGAAGGCGGGAGTCGCGGCGCTGTGCGACGCGGTCCGCCGGGGGCTGGAGTCCATCCAGGCGGCCTTCCAGGCCGCGGCGCGCTTCGCGCTCACGGTGGTACAGGCGGCGCTCACGGGAGACTGGTCCGAGGTGCTGCGGATGATGCTGGACGCGGCGCTGAAGGTGGCGGGCATCTCTCCGGAGGAGTTCAACGCCTTCATCGGCTCGGCGATGGAGACGTTGAGCCTCATCCTGGACGCGCCCGGAGACTTCCTCTCCAACCTCATCGACGCGGTGGTGGGGGGCGTGCGGCAGTTCTCACGCAACTTCCTCACGC
Organism: Pyxidicoccus xibeiensis; assembly: GCF_024198175.1. Classification (NCBI taxonomy): domain Bacteria; kingdom Pseudomonadati; phylum Myxococcota; class Myxococcia; order Myxococcales; family Myxococcaceae; genus Pyxidicoccus; species Pyxidicoccus xibeiensis. The sequence goes on along the minus strand of NZ_JAJVKV010000013.1, from coordinate 271,798 downwards.
ACCTCCAGCGCGGCTTCGTGCAGTGGCTCACGGGGGCGCTGCGGGGCATCACCCTGCCGGAGACGCTGGACCTGGCGGGAGTCTTCAGCCTGGTGCTCCAGGTGCTCGGGCTGGACCGCCAGGGCATCCGGGCCCTCGCGGCGCGAGTCATCGGCGAGGAGAACGTCGAGCGCCTGGAGGCGGCGTGGAGCTACCTGGAGACGCTGCTGGAGGGTGGCTTCTCCGCCCTGTGGGAGCGCATCCAGGAGAGCCTGGGCGACCTGTGGGACACCGTGGTGGGCGGGCTCCAGCAGTGGCTGATGACGGAGGTGGTGGAGGCGGCGGTGATGAGGCTGGCCACCCTGTTCACCCCGGTGGGAGCGCTGGTCCAGGCGCTGCTGACGGCGTGGAACGTCTATACCTTCGTGAGGGACCAACTGGAGCGCATCGCGGGCGTGGCGCGGGCGGTGGTGGGCAGCATCTCGCAGATTGCCCGGAGGAGCCTGGGCCCCGCGATGGACTCGGTGGAGACGGTGCTCGCGGGGCTGGTGCCGCTGGCCATCGACCTGCTGGCGAAGCTGCTGGGGCTGAGCAACGTCGGCGACAGGGTGCAGGAGATCATCACCAGCGTGCGCCAGCGCATCGAGGCGGCCCTCCGCGGGCTCATCGAGCGGGTGCGGGGGATGTTCCGCCGGGAACGTGGGGCCGCCCCCCCGGGCGAACGGGCGGCGGGAGATGGAGAGATTGGAGAGACGCTCCAGTTCAGCGCGGGCGGCGAGCGCCACCGGCTGTGGATCAACGTCCAGGGCCGGACCGCGAACGTCATGGTGGCCAGCAGCGCGGGCCCGGTCACCGACAAGCTCCGGGACTGGCGGCGAGCGCTCCAGCAGAGCCCGAGCCTGCTGGTGACCTCCGTGGAGGGCCGGGAGGACCGCACGAACCGGACTCGTGCGGAGCAGCTGCTCGGTCAGGCCGAGACGAAGCTCGGCATCACCCAGCAGGAAGCCAACGAGGCGGTGCAGGAGACCCAGGAGGCCCTCCAGCGGCCAGCCCCCGAGGAGGCCCGCCAGGCCGCGGAGTCGGACGCGCAGACCGAGCGAGCGGAGGTGGACCTGCAGGCCGTGCTCCGCGAGCTGTTCACCCTGTTCGACGAGCCCCACCAAGGACTGGGTCAGCACGGCGTCTACGGCTTCATCGGCAGGCAGGTCGTCAATCCGAACACCCGTCGGTTCCTACCCGTCATCTCGGGGAGCGGCGTCACGGGATACCGCTGGACCCAGCTCCCGGCCCTCCCCGCGAATATCGAACGCGCGGGCGGCGCCAGCGGCCAGGCCGCTCCGACGGTCCACGTCGACGCCGAATGCGTCCTCCGCGAAGGCCCCGCGCCGTCTGCCCCCCTGGGAACGTCCGAGGACTTCGCCAGCCGCTTCGGCCTCGTCCAGCCCTCCGGGAGGGGAGGTGCCACGACGCGCCTCAGCTCCGCCCGTCGCTCTCAGCGCTTCACTCCCGCCCAGGTGCCCGCGACCGACAGGAGGCCGGGCTACGCCATCGCGGTAACGGGAGTTCCTGGAGCACCCACCGCGGAAATCGCCCGGCGTTATGCCACGGAGGCCTGGAGTGAGCCCGGACAGCACCAGGCCGGCACGCGCATGAGCGCCGTCGTTGGAATCAACCTGATGGAGAGCCTGAACCGCGACGACGTCGTTGCCCGGGTCGAGAGCGGCGTGGGTTCCGTGGCCATGCCTCCAGAAATGAACGTGGATGCCTTCGGCTTCCTCTGGCAGCCGCGCTGGCAGATGAGCACGCGCCCGGGGCAGCCTCCGAGCGCTCCCGTCGACATCCATGTCGTCCGGGAGTCCTTCGCCCGCCTTCCCGAAGAGCAGAAGCAGCAGGTCCTGCGCACGGAACGCGCGTTTCCTGGAAGCAGCACCCGCAACATCCCCTACGGCCTGCTCCGGGAAGAGGTGGTGACCAGCCCGGAGATCCAGCAACAGATCCGACTGCTGGCTCGCGCCAATGATCCTGTCTACATCCACGTCACGGATCCGGACGCCGTCGGCCTCCGCGTCCAGAGCGGCCAGGGGGTTCTGGAGAAGTACGACGAACTCCTCGCGGCCCTGGGACGACACCCCCTCCTGGTCGCGGGCGGCTACAACTTCTCCGGGCTCTCACACGACAGTCCCATCACGCGAGAGCTGACGCAGTTCGCCCATTACATCGATCAGATCCTCCGTCGGGCGGTCGCGGAACACCTGCCGCGGATGATCTACCCGACGGAGCCCAACCTGCTCATCCTCGCGCAGCACGGCGAACAGAACCTGTTCGACAGACCCGACCTGTCCCATCCAGATGCCCAGGGAGAGCAACAGCCCCTGTTCCGGACGGACGAGCGGGGAAACAGGGTGCTCAGCAGCCCCGGCGCCCTGTTCGGCATCAAGGGCGCGGAGGGCAGCCGGCTGCGGCGGAATCTGCTGGACACGCCAGCGGGCACCCAGCTCCCTCCCGAGGAGTTCAGCGCCTCGCTTCCGGAGGCGAGCATTCCCACGGCGGCGGTGGAGCGGTTCCTCGTCCCCACGCCCGCAGAGATCACGACCCAGTCGCAGACCTACGCCAGCGCCTATGCGCTCGCCTTCAACTTCGCCGAGTCGCTGCCGCCCGACCAGCGGGCGGCGCTGATCGCCGCGTCGGGGAGACAGGAGCCTCATCTCGCGCTGATGCCCCGGTTCCAGCGCGTCTCCGAGGCGGTCGATGTCGCCGCGGGGGGAGTGCTGGGCACCGGGCCCCGGGGACCGGCCGCCCCGGCTGCGGAAGAACGGCGGCCCGCCGAACCCGTGGCCCTCCCTCCGGCGCTCCAGAGCCAGCTCGACACGCTCATCACGGCGCTCGTCGAGGCCATCCAGCGGGCCCTGGCTGAACCCGAGGTCATGGCCCGCTGGCAGCATCTGAGGCAGTTGCTGGATGATGCGCGCTCACGGCAGCAATGAGTCGCCAGGCAGTCTGGCGTTGAAGCCGCGGGCCCCCGAAGAGGAGCAGGACCATGGTGAAACCGGTGACCCAGTTCATGACCCGGTACCTCGTGCAGGAGTACGACACGGAGGTGATGAAGTATGCGGCGCGCCACCATGGGGATTTCACGGACGAGCTCTCCGCGCTCTCCGAGCTGTGCGGACCCGGCGTAGCCCCTCCCCTTGAGCGGCCTGTCATTCCAGACAGGGCGTGGCGCGAGGAGAATGAGCCGAAGGCGGACCTCGTGGCCGCGCGGACCGCCTTCCGCTACGAGAACCACGCCCATCCCCGCCTCGGGGAACTGCATGCCTTCTATCTGAGCGACATCGACCCCGACCTCCCGGAGCGGAGGTTGCGCCAGCTCATCTACGTCGCGGACGAGGGTAAGGGCTTCCTCGTCATCGCCAGGTATGCCCTGTGCGAACGGTGCCGCGGCACGGGGCAGACTGGCGGGAGTACCTGCCCGGAGTGCGCCGGAAGTGGTTGGCGGAGGGAGGCTGGCGAGGACCTCTCCGCCCCGGGGAGGCTCGTCGAAGCGACGAACTTCGAAGTGCCCCCCCACCCCGACGACCTCCCCGCCTGGGAGGCCCTCCAGCGACGTGTCCCCTGACACCGCGCGTCAACCCGGAATCTTCCTCCCCCACGCAACTTTCCAGGGATTCAGGTGACAATGGGGAAACGGCGTCTCGCGCCCATCCCCGCAGTCCGCAGGAGCCCCCCAGCATGAGCATCATCGATCGCGGCCGGAGCCTCATCTCGAAGCTTGGCACCACCACGCAGAACACCGTGGAGCGTGCCCAGACGGGGGTGTCCCAGGCCACGAACACGGTGAAGAACACCGCGCAGAACGTGGGCCAGCGCGTGGTGGACGGCTTCGAGAACGCCGCCGCCAAGGCGGACACGGTCGCCGGCGTGTTCACCGCGCCCAAGGGCGCGAAGGACAAGGTGTACGACGGCAAGCTGGTGGGCGCCGGCGGCCAGACGTTCGAGCCCGGCACGCCGCTGGACCAGATTCCCGCCTTCACGCCGAAGAACAACCCGGACGCGAAGGCCACGGTCATCTACACGAACGGCATCGCCACCGACAAGGACGGGCAGGCGCGTGAGCTGCAGGCGCTCGCGGACCGCACGGGCATGCGAACCCTGGGCGTGCACAACGCGACCGAGGGCGTGGTCTCCGACCTCATCCAGTGCGTGAAGGACAAGCTGGGCAAGGGCACCAACCCGGCCGTGGACACGCTGGCGGACACCATCTACGGCGAGCTCAAGGCGGGCCGGGACGTGCACCTGGTGGGCTACAGCCACGGCGGCCTCGTCACCTCGCGGGCGCTGAAGGACGTGGCGAACCGGATGCGCATCGAAGATGGGATGTCCAAGGCCCAGGTCGAGAAGGCCATGAGCCACATCAACGTGGAGACGTTCGGCGCCGCCGCCGCCACCTACCCGGACGGCCCCAACTACGTGCACTACGTCAACGACAAGGACATCGTCCCCACCCTCTTCGGCATCGGCGGCAGCGGCAAGAGCCCGCTGGACTTCATCCGCGACGCCGGCAAGGGCGCGAAGGTGCACTACTTCTCCGAGAAGAACATGTTCAGCGGCGCCCACGGCCTGACGGACACGTACCTCAACCACCGCGTGCCGTTCTCCGAGGCGCGCGAGGGCCGCTTCTAGAGTACTGAAAGCGCCACGGGCGCGGCTCGAGAGCTTCCGAGCCCGCCCGCTTGCGTCCCGCGCTACACCGACTGCAGCACGTAGAACTTGAGGTACTTCCCCTCGGGGAACTGCAGGCGCACGGGGTGGTCCGGCGGCTGGTAGCGCTCCTCCACGAGCGCCAGGTCCACGCCGGACTTGAAGCCCGCCTCACGCACCGCGCCCATGAAGTCGTCCGGCGTCACGCGCGCCGAGCAGGACGCCGTGGCCAGCAGCCCTCCCGGACGCAGGATGCCCAGCGCCTGCCGGTTGAGCGACGCGTAGCCGTCGATGGCCGCCTGCACCGCGCGCTGGGTCTTCGCGAAGGCCGGCGGGTCCAGGATGATGAGGTCGAACGTGCGGCCCTCTTCCTTGAAGGACTGGATGATCTTGAAGACATCCGCCGCCAGGAAGTCGTGCTTCTCCGCGGGCAGCCCGTTGCGCGTGAAGTTCTCGCGGGCCAGCGCGATGGCATCCGGGTCCTGGTCCACCGAGAACACGCTGTTGGCCCCGCCCAGCGCCGCGTTGACCGAGAAGCCCCCGCTGAAGCTGAAGCAGTTGAGCACGTCCCGGCCCTTCCCCAGCCGCCGGATGAGGTAGCGGTTCTCCCGCTGGTCCAGGAAGAAGCCCGTCTTCTGGCCCTTCCACGCGTCCACGAGGAACGTCGCCCCGCGCTCGCGGATGGGGATGAGCTCCGGCGCCTCGTGCCCGTACAGCATGCGCCCCGAGCCGCGGCCCTCGTCCTCGTCCACGTCGTCGCGGCCCACTTCGTCGCGGCCTAGGATGCCCTTGAGGCCCGGCACTCCGGCCTTGAGCGCTTCGATGATGAGCGGGCGGTACGGCGTCAGGCCCGCCGAGTACAGCTTCATCACCGCCCAGCCCGCGTAGAGGTCCACCACCACGCCCGGCAGCCCGTCCCCCTCGCCGTGAATCAGGCGGTAGCTGTCCGTGTCGGTGAGGTCGATGAGGGACGTGCGCTCGGCCAGCGCCTGCCGCACCCGCCGGGTGATGAAGGCCGCGTCCACCGCCTCGCGCGGGTCTCGCGTCAGCACGCGCACGGCGATGGCGGAGTGCGGGTCGTAGTACCCGCGCGCCACGAACTTGCCGTTCTCCGTCAGGTCCACCACCGCGCCGGCCGGAATCTTCGGCACGTGCTCCAGCGCCTTGCGGAACACCCACGGGTGCCCGGCGCGCAGGTGGCGCCCCAGTCCTCGCGCCAGCTCCAGCTTCACGACATTCACGGTGTCACTCCTCACGGGCCGCACGGCCCCGGCGGGCGAGGATGGCGCGCGCCAGCTCCTCGAAGCCCCGCCCCTCGGGCGCCCGGGTGATGAAAGCGGGCGGCGACTCGATGCGGTCCAGCACGTCTCGCACGTTGGCCACGCCCACGCCCAGCGCAAATGCCTTGAACATCGGGGCGTCGTTGAAAGAGTCCCCGGCGTACACGTAGCGCCCGTCCCCGGGCTCCAGCGTCTCGCCCCACGCCACCTTCGCGAAGCGCCGCGCCGCGCTCAGCTTGTCGAACCGGCCCAGCCAGCAGTTGACGTGCACCGACGAGCGCACCGCCGTCACCCCGCGAGCGTGCAGCAATTCTTCGATGCGCGAGGCCCCGGCGTCTCCCAGCCGCGCCTCCTCGTTGTAGTCCACGGCGAGGTCCACCTCCGTGTACGCGCTGTCCAGCGACAGCCGCGCCCCCGGCACCTTGCGGAGCACTCGCCCCACCTCGGCCTGGAGCCGCTTCCGGTTGGCCACGCGCTCGGCGGGCCCCTCCGCGTACACCTTCCGCAGCCGCCCCCGCGCCCCTCGCAGGAAGAACAGCCCCCCGTTCTCCACGATGACGCCGTCTACCGGGAGCTGCCGCGCCCACGCCTCGCCCCACCCCGCCGGCCGGCCGCTCACCAGCACCACGCGCAGGCCTGCTTCGGACAGGCGCTCGAGCGCTCGCACGGTGTCCGCGCGCAGCCGGTGCCCCGTGGTGAGCGTGCCGTCCACGTCCGTGAAGACGCCCTGCACCCGGGAAAGGTCCGCCGCGCGCAGCGGGCGCGGCGCGTCCGACGTCCTGGCCGCCGGCATCACATCACGTCCAGCTGGGCCAGCAGGCCCTGGAACGTCTCGATGGTGGAGCGCAGCTCCGGCCCGGAGAGCTGGGCAATCTGCAGCTTGCGCGCCTTGCGCAGGAAGGCGTCCAGCTCCGAGTCCCGTCCGTAGAGGGACTGGGCGCTGCCGGCCGCCTCCGCCAGCGCCCGGGCGGCCCCCGCGGGGTCCGAGCCCAGCAGCGACAGCGCGCGCTCCAGCCTCACGCCGCAGGAGGCCCAGACCTCGCGGTCATGGATGATGAGCACCTGCCGGTTGTTCACCCCCGACAGGCCGCGCACGAAGGCCTCCAGCTCCTCCACCACCGTGACCAGGTCCACCCTGCCGGGGTTGGGGAGGATGGACAGCCGGCCCACCTCCGCGCGCATCTCCACGATGTGGCGCTTGTCCTGCGCGCGCAGGTTCCGGTACGCGGCCGTGCGGCCGAAGGCGTCCAGCTCCGTCTGGAGCTGCTGCGCGTTCCACTGCACGTCCTCGGGCTCCGCGTCGCGCACCTTCTTGAGCCGCGCGGCGATGATGCGGGCCAGGTCGGAGGTGATGGCACGCACCGTCACCGCCGCCTTCACCTCCGCCTCGTAGCCGGGCACCACCTGGGCGCGCGTCACCTCGCCGAAGGTGCTCACCGACTCATAGACGAGGTTGCTCATCTGCTCGCGGAAGCGGGCCCGGAAGCGCTGGATTTCCGAGAGCAGCGTCCACCGGTCGCTCACCACCGACGGGTTGCGCATGGCCTCGCCCAGCTGGGTGACGCCCTGCGCGAGCTGGTGCATCGCCTCCTGGAGCAGGCCGGAGGGGTCATCCACGCCGTCCAGGGCCGGGCCGGCCTCGTTCGCCGCCCGGCTCACCGTGTCCGCGATGCCGCCCAGCGGCTGCACCGGGAACTGCTCGCGGATGACGTTGAGCAGCGCGTTGACGTCCATCACCGTGTCGCGGATGACGGGCGCCATCTCCTCCCACAGCGACAGGTCGGGAGACGAGTCCACGATGGGCGTCTCGTACTTCACCAGGTCCAGGTCGCTCAGCCGGGCAATGGCCTGGGCCGCGGCGGCATACACCTTTCGCAGCCGGCCGGCGAACGCACGGTCGGGGAGGGTCTGGAGGATCTCTTCGAGCCTCGGAGACAGGGAGGCCAGGGTGGTATCAGCGGCTTCGGACACGGGACGCACACTCTACTAGCGCTCGACTTCCGCGCGGGGGAGTTCTAGCACTCGGTTTCAGGCAGGGCCGCCTCTTGGGGAGTGCTACGGGATGATCCAGGTCTGTCTGTTGAAAGACGGTCAGGTGGTCAGCGGGGGGGAGGAGCTCCTCTCGCAGGAGGGTCGGAAGTGGGTCGACGTGCAGCAGCCGACCGAGGAGGAGATGAGCCGGGTGGCGGAGCGGTTCGGCCTGCACAAGCTGGCCGTGGAGGACTGCCTCCACCTGGATCAGCGCCCCAAGCTGGAGGAATACCCCAACCACCAGTTCATCGTCCTCCAGGGCTTCACCACCGCCAGCAAGGACGTGTGCGACCTCACGCTGCATGAGCACCACTTCTTCCTCGCCCAGGAATGGCTGATCAGCGTCCACGAGCTGCCCTTCGTGGGCTTCGAGGCGGTCCTCAAGCGAGTGAAGGAGGACCCGAAGGCGACGCTGGAGCGGGGCACCGACTTCGTCCTCTACATGCTGTCGGACGGGTTGGTGGACGCGCAGTTCCCCATCCTGGACGCGTTCAGCGACGAGCTGGAGGACCTGGAGATTGCCATCTTCGACAAGGTGGACAAGGCGCAGCTCCAGCGCATCTTCGCGATGAAGCGCATGCTGGTGACGTTCCGCCGGGTGCTGTCGCCCCAGCGGGACGTGGTGGGGCAGCTGTCGCGGCGGGGCATCACCAACATCAGCGACAAGTCCACGCTCTACTTCCGCGACGTGTACGACCACCTGGTGCGGCTGTACGAGCAGATCGACGCGGGCCGCGACATCGTGGGCAACGTGATTGATGGCTACCTCTCCATGGTGGCCAACAAGACGAACGACATCACCAAGCAGCTCACCATCTTCTCCACCCTCTTCCTGCCGCTGTCGTTCATCGTCGGCTTCTTCGGGCAGAACTTCGAGGCCCTGTCGACCCGGGGCTTCTATTACGCGATGTGGGCGACCATCATCGGGTTCCCGGTGGCGCTCGTCCTCTGGTTCAAGCACAAGCAGTGGCTCTGACGACTCGCGGAGGAAGACCATGCTGACCGTCACCGTGGATGGAGTCCCCCTGCACTACCGGGACGAGGGCCAGGGGATTCCCGTCCTGCTGCTGCACGCGTTTCCCCTCCATGGCGGCGCGTTCGACGCGCAGGTGAAGGCGCTGTCGGGCCGCTACCGCTTCATCGTCCCGGACCTCCGCGGGTTCGGGCAGAGCGGGCTCGGTGACGGGCCCACGGAGATGTCTCGCATCGCCGGGGATGCGCTGGCGCTGCTGGATTCGCTGAAGCTCGACTCGGTGGTGGTGGGCGGCGTGTCCATGGGCGGCTACGCGGCCATGGCCCTGCTGCGCGAGGACGCGGGCCGGGTGCGCGGGCTGGTGCTCGTGGACACCCAGGCCACCGCGGACGACGAGGCGGGCAAGGCACGGCGGGAGGCCTCCGCGAAGGAGGCGCTGGAGCAGGGCGTGGAGCCCCTCGTCCAGACGCTCCTGCCGAAGCTGGTGGCCTCGGGCCCGGACTCACCGGCGGGCCGCGAGGTGGCGGCGATGATGCGCACGGCCTCGAAGGCCGGCGTCGCCGCGGCCCAGCGGGGCATGGCGCTTCGGCCGGACAGCAAGGACATGCTGGCGCGCTACGCCGGCCCGGCGCTGGTGGTGGTGGGCGAGCACGACGCGATTACGCCGCTGGAGAAGGCCAGGGCCATGGCGGACCTCGTGTCCGGCGCGCGGCTGGAGGTGATTCCCGGCGCCGGCCACCTGTCCAACCAGGAGCAGCCGGAGCGGTTCAACTCAGTGCTGGACGGCTTCCTGTCGTCGCTCTGAGCCGTGCTGGCCGCGGCCTCCACGCCGTGCGAGCATCGGGCGGAGTCCGCCAGCCCCCAGGAGAGACACCGTGGAACGCATGTACCTGAAGGACGTGGAGGACCACGAGTCCGACGGCCACTACGGCCGGATGATTCGCATGGCCCGTGAGGCGGGCGCTCCGGTTCCGCAGATCTGGCACCTGTTCGCATACAAGCCGAAGATGACGGAGGCCCTGTCCCGCTTCACCCACGAGGTGATGCGAGGCCCCTCTCCGCTGTCCGCCGGCCTGCGGGAGCTCATCGCCGCGTACACGTCACGCGGCAACGAATGTCGATTTTGAATGGGCTCTCACGCCGCGGTCGCGGCGGAACTGCTGGGCAGCGCGGAAGTGGTGAACGCGGTGCTGGACGACGTGGGCTCGGCCCCCATCTCCGACGCCGAGAAGGCGCTGTTCGCCTTCGTGGACACGCTCAACCACCGCTCGTCGGAGGTGGGCCGGGAGGACATCGGCCGCTTGAAGGCGGCAGGCTGGACGGACGAGGCCATCTACGACGCCGTCAGCGTCTGCGCCCTCTTCAACTTCTACAACCGCTGGATTGACGGCACCGGCGTCCAGGGCATGTCCGCGGAGGCGTACCAGCGGATGGGCAAGCGCATGGCCCCGGGTGGCTACGCGCCGCCAGAGCCTCCGAAGGAACCGCCGAAGGAATAGCGGCCCTCAGCGCCGCTGCCGCCGCCGGGCCTCCTCGAGGACGTGCTCCTTGAGGAGGTAGCCGAAGCCGGCGTTGTCCAGGCGGACGACCAGGTCGTCCTGGGTGGCGCCGAGGCGCTCGGCCGCGTCCGCCAGCTTCCAGCCCGCGCTCGCGAGCTGCTGGAGCAGGTAGGCCCGCCGCGTCTGCGCCGCGGAGAGCCGGTACGTCTTGAGGTACATCAGCGCGCCGTCCTCCGCGACGATGGCCTCGCCCAGGTGGTTCTCCTCCGAGGGACGCAGGCTCGTGTGGAAGCGCTGGAGGAGGAACGGGCCGGCGTCGTAGATGCGCTCGGACGACACCTCGGCACCGAAGAGCGCTCCGGCCATGAAGCCATGGAAGTCCGCCCAGTCCGTCCGCATGCGCGACACCTCTGCGCGCAGGTCCTCCACGCTGGCGACGCGCGAGTCGTCCAGGCGCACCTCCAGCTCCGGCGCCCCACCGAGGAAGCCGTACTGGAGGAGCAGGTCCCCGTAGAAATCCTCCAGCAGCGGGCGGTGCAGCGCGCGGTAGTCCTCCGGGTGGGCCACCACGAAGGCGGACAGCAGCACGTCCGCGTTGAACAGCAGCAGCCCCACCTGATTCTCGTGAATCTCGAAGGTGCGCAGCGCGCCGTCGAGCGCGGAGCTGGCCCACCCCGGCACCGAGCTCTCGAAGCGGGGACTCAGCCCGTGGGACAACGCCTGGCGCGAGTACTCCGACCACGCGACGTCCGGCCCTCCGAAGTGCAGCGCCAGGAAGCCCTCCATGGCCAGGTGCAGCGGCAGCATGCGCAGCTGGTGGCGGTCCTCGCGGTGCACCATGCGGTGCAGCAGGCGGACGGAGAAGGGGCCCACCTTCACGCGCTTCCCATCCGGGGCGTGGAGCTGCGTGCCGAAGACGGCATCGGCCTGCTTGTTGGCCCAGCTCACCACCATGCCATGGGGAATGTACGAGCAGTACTCGAGGCCGGGTGCCTGCAGCTCGCCGTCCAATGACACCACCGTGAAGGCGTCATCGTACGTCCGCCGCGCGAAGCGCAGGTCGCTGCGCACGGTGTCGCGCAGCACCGGCACCAGGCGGATGCCAGCCCAGACCTGGGACGGCGCCAGCCGCAGCCCGGCGGGCTCCAGCCGCTGGAGGAGTCGTGCATCCGCCTTCATCCGCCCTCCTCCACCGGAGCCAGCTCGGCCCCGTCCACGCGCTGCCTCCGGCGGGCGTCGCGCTCCAGCACCTGCCGCACGCGCGCGGAGAGGTAGCTCTCGAGCTCCGCCAGCGACGCCGCGCCCTCCGCGAACCGCGCGAAGCCCAGCACGGTGGGCAGGTCCTCCGCCTCGCGCACACCCACCGTGGGGACGGCCGTCCCGAAGGAGCGCGGCGCGTACTCCTCCGCGTCGAACACCGGATTCACATGCACCAGCGCCGTGCGGCGCGCCGGGTCCAGCTTCTGGCGGAAGACGCGCGTGAGCTCGGCCACGGCCTTCGGCGGGTCGTTGTCGTAGCCGTCGGACACGATGACCACCAGCTCCGCGCCCCAGGCCAGCGCGTCCAGCAGCGGCGTGGCGAGGTCCGACTGCCCGCGCGCGGCGACGAGGACGGGGTCCTCCACCGGGCACGTCCAGAAGGCGCGGTACTCGCGGGACGCGGCGGACAGCAGGTAGTGCGCGGCCAGCGCCACGCCCAGCGGCCGGCGGCGCTTCTCCAGGGAGCCGGAGGCGGAGTAGCTGTCGTCCAGCACCGCGGCCACCCGGCCCAGGGACACGGGCGCCCGGCCCAGCACCCGCGCGGCGGACCGCGACAGGGCCTGGTGCAGCTCCTCGCGCCGCTCGCGCCGGGCCTCCGGCTTCAGCGCCAGCACGTAGAGCGCCAGCTTCGTCAGCGAGGCGCGCTCCAGGTCCACCGCGGGCGCCGTGCCGCCGGAGCGCGCCGCGGACTCCTGGAGGCGCAGCCGCTCCCCGGCCGTGAGGCGCGGCTCGATTCGCCGCAGGAACACGTCCCGGGGGATGCCGTGCTTCACCGCCAGGCCCTCGGCCACGGTGTAGGGCAGCGCGTAGATGGCCTCCTGCGTGTAGTGCGCCTTGCGGAAGGCCTCCAGCAGGGGCTGGGTGTACTCGCGCTTCTTCCAGCCGTGGACGAGAAATGGGCCCAGCTCTCCCTCCAGCTTCACGTGCGCATGTGCCACCGTCGCGCGCAGCTTGGAGCGGTACTTCACCGCGTCGAAGGCCAGGTCCGCGCGGCCCGCCACGTACTCACGGGCGATGGCGCGGGCACGGCGGTTGTTGATGCGCCGTGCGCGCAGGGACTCCAGCACGCGCCAGGCGCGCGGGGGCGGCAGGGCCCGCAGCGTCGCGGCGATGAGGGCGCCCTCCTCCCGGCGGTCCTCCACCGTGGCGGGGCTGCCGGCGGCCAGCAGGTTGAGGACGATCTGCGCCTGGTTGAAGTGGTTGATGCCGGCCGCGAGCGTGCGCGCGTAGAGGCGGCGGTAGTTGCCCAGGATGTACTGGTGCAGGAACTCGATGGAGACGGACTGGCCGCGCGCGTCACCGTAGAACTCCCGCTGGCCGGTGCAGGAGAAGCACGCGTTGACGAACATCACCAGGTCTTCGCGGGCGACCTGCTCGAGGCGGAGCTCCATCACCGCGGCCATCGTTGGCACTTCCTCTCCGGGCAGCCGGAATGGGACGGAAGCGCCGCTCGGGGAAGAGGGATACGACCAGCGGGTCAGGCTCCAAAGGCTTGAATCGGAAGTCGCATCGGAGTCCCGCGAGCGGCACTCCCAGGCTAGCACACGGCCCCGCCGGGGAATCCTGACACCCCGGCGGGCCCGTCCCGAGCAGGCCCGCCCAGGCTCAGGACTTCAGGGCTGGCAGGTCACCTGGCCGCCCGACTCCGTGCACGAGGAGCAGGTGGCCGTCTCCACCAGCACGCCCTGGCGGCACTCCAGGATGGCCCTGCCCGCCTCGTCGCAGCTGCCCGTGCCCTCGGCGCTGGAGGCGCAGGCGTCCCCGGCGGCGTTGCGCGACGTGTCGCAGCGCACGGAGTCGTCCGACTCACGGCAGCCGAGCGGCCCCTTGCAGGGAATCTCCCGCCAGACTCCGCCCCGGCACTCCAGCGCGCGGGTGTCTTCCTCACAGATGAAGCCGCTGCCCTCGCAGCTGTCTCCGGCGCTCTGGCCGCAACCAGCGAGGAGGAAGGAGCCAACCAGGGACACGGCGACGTAGAAGGAGCGGTTCATGACTTCCGGCCAATATTTCGGGCGTCCCGCCGCCGGTCAACCACCCAGTGTCCTTTGGAAGAAACGCCGGAAGTTTCCACCCAGGACGCGTTCCACCCAGGACTCCGGATGGCGGCGCAGCAGGGCCTCGGTGAGCAGGTGCAGGTCCGTGACGTCCTTCATGCCCTTGGGCAGCGGCACCATGCCGTCATAGTCCGAGCCCAACCCCACGCCCTCCTCGCCCATGACGTCCACGGCGTGCTCGATGTGGCGGACCACGTCATCCACCGAGTCCCCACCCAGGTACACGGGGGCGAAGATGATGCCCACCACCCCACCCCGGTCCGCGATGCGCCGCAGGGCCGCGTCCGAGAGGTTGCGCCACCCGCCGCCCGCGGCCCGCACGCCGGTGTGGGAGCAGAAGTACCGGACGGTGGGGTGGGCGAAGAGGTCCTCCAGCGTGCTCTCGGAGGCGTGGGCCACGTCCACGCTCAGCCCCAGCCGGGCCATCTCCTCCATCACCTCCTGGCCCAGCGTCGTCAGCCCCCGGTTGCCCATCATCGGGAACGAGGAGCCGCCCAGGTCGTTGTTGGACAGGTGGGTGAGGCCCATGAAGCGCACCCCGCGCCGGTGCAGCTCCGCCAGCCGCTCCACCTTCCCTTCGATGGCATGGCCCCCCTCCACGCCCAGCACCGCGGACAGCCGCCCGTGGGCGAGGTTGTCCTCCAGCGCGGCCGCGGTGGTGGTGATGCGCGCCGCGTCCCCGGAGCGGCGGCAGAACTCCTCCATGCGCTCAATCTGCCAGAGGGCCCGCGTCCACTCGCTGGCGCGGGCCTCGCGGGGCCAGCCCCGCCACGCGGCGAACACCGGGAAGCCTCCGATGAAGGGAAAGCCCCGCGTGACGATGGTGAAGCACTGCAGCTTCACGCCCGCCTCCCGCAGGCGGGGGAAGTCCACATGGCCTTCTTCGGAGCGGGCACACAGGTCGCGGTTCCACATGAGGGAGTCCGCGTGTCCGTCCGCGATGCACCAGCGCTGGTGGAGCTCTTTCACGTCACCCATGCACGGCAGTCTGCCCGGCCGGGAGCGCGAGACAAGCACCACCCGCATCCACCCTCCCGGTGCCCGACACGAGGCCGCTCCCGCTCACGTGTCCCGGGGCGGCGCCGCGCGTGACAGGGCCTCCGGCCGGGCGGAGTCCTCCCAGCGCAGCACGTCCGCGGCCCTGCGCCGGGCCCGCACGTCCCGGCGCACCTGGGCGGCCTCCAGCGCGGCCTCCCGGGGGCCGTAGGCGTAGCCCAGCCCGCCCAGCACCGCGCGCAGCGCGTCCCGCAGCTCCAGGCCCGACTGGAAGCGCTCGGAGGGCTCACGCCGGAGCAGCCGCCGGAGGATGGCTCGCATGGGGCCGGACGCGCCCTGGGTGGCGCGCTCCACGTGCTCCGGGGAGACGCACGCCATGCGCGTGGCCATCAGGGGCGCGGGCAGCCAGCTGGGCACCTCCGCGCGCAGGGCCTCCGCCTCCGGGAGGGGCCCCAGCGCCAGCGCGGCGCGCTCCACGTCCTCCAGGTCCAGCAGGTGCAGCCCGGTGAGCAGCTCCAGCAGCACCACGCCCAGGGAGAACAGGTCCGAGCGCCCATCCAGGGGCTGGCGCGCGAGGGCTTCCGGAGACGCATAGGCCACGTCCCCCCGGACGACATGGGCCTCCGTGCCCACGCGGCCCGGCAGCTTCGCCCACGCCATGGCGAAGTCCGACAGCTTCACGCGGCCATGGACGTCCAGGCGCAGCGTGCGCGGGGACACGTCCCGGTGGACGATGCCGAGCGGCTGGCCGCGCCCGTCCTCCAGGGTGTGCGCATGGTGGAGCGCGTCCGCGACCTCCGCGCCCACGTAGGCGGCGAACGCTTCCGACAGGGGCCGCCGCCGCAGCGCCGCGAAGCTGGTCAGCGTCTCCAGGCTCTGGCCCTCCACGTACTCCATCACCAGGTGGGGCGAGCCTTCGTGCACGCGCACGAGGAACACCTGGGCGATGGAGGGGTGGCTGAGCCGCATCAGCAGCTTCACCTCTTCGCGCAGGCGCGCGCGGCCGAGCGCATCCCCGGCGTCCTGCAGCCGCTTGATGACCACGAGGTCCCCGGGCGTGTCCGCGTAGTGCCTGCGGGCGAGCAGCATCTCCCCGGGTCCCCGGGGGACGAGGAAGCGGACCAGCTCATAAGAGGTGGCCCCGGCGGTGAAGAGGATGAAGGGCTTGGAAGAGGGCTGCTCGGGGTGGGTGGCCATATGCCTCCTGGGCAGGAAGTCCTCCCCTGGGTTGGGAAGGCGTGAGAAAACCTCACGGGTCCCTCCTACCACCCACGTCCGACACACCCTCCCGACCTCCCAGCACGGATTCGGGGATAAAAAGGAAACGGCCCCCGCCGAAGCAGGAGCCGTCCCGGAGCGACCCGTGAGGAAACGCGCCGCCCCCTGCGCCGTGAGGCCTACTCCTTCTTCTGGGCCGGCTTGTTCACGGTCAGCTCACGGAGCACCATGTCCTTGCCCTCCATGACGTAGGAAGCGCGGACCTGGCTGCCCTCGGTGATGTCGTCCAGCTTGACCGGCGCGTTGTTCTGCATGATGCGCGTCTGGTCGTTCGTCTTCAGCTTCAGCTGCTTGTTGTTGCTGGTGTCGACGACGGTCAGCGAGTCACCACCGGTGGAGAGCACCCGGCCGTTGACGCTGGTGGGCACAGCGGCAGCCGCGCCGGCCGTGCCGGAGCCGCCCGTGGCCAGGTCGTCGTTCAGCTCACGCTGGTCCTCGGCCAGGTCCTCGTTGCGGTTCTGCTGGGCCTGGGCCAGGTCCTCGCGCTCCTCCTGGACGTCCTTCTGCGCGCCCGCGATGTCCTCACGCGCTTCCTGCTGGGCACCAGCGACTTCCTCCTGCGCCTCCCGCTGGGCCTCCGCCGACTCGCGGCTCGCCTCCTGCTGGGCCTCCGCCGCCGTCTGGCTCGCCTCCTGCTGAGCCTCGGCGACGTCCTGGCGCTCGGACTCGACGTTGTCGCGCTTGCAACCAGGAACCATCGCCAGACCCGCCACTGCGGTGACCGCAATCATGAGCTTGCGCATTTTCGTGTCCCTTTCACTTGGTGGCCGGAGAACCTGCTCCCCGGCGTTGGACAGAAAGTGAGGGTGGCTCCGCCCTTTGGACAGGGGTTGTCATCGGCGTGCCATGCCTTAGGGGGACCGGCCCGGAGGCACGGCGCCCGGCTGCCTGGCTGCTGATGGCGGAAACAATGTCCGGAGTCGCACGACGTGTGGGAACGCGCGTTCACATGGAGGGCAGCCCAGGTCCCTCCCGCCCGGCGCCGGGAACCACCGTGGGCGGCCGCACTCCCGTGGAGAGCGCGTTGACAGCGCGGGAGGCCCCCTGTAGTCCGTGCCCAGGTCCCGTCGGAAGGAGCCGTGACGCCGTGCAGGTCTGGGTCAACGGAGAGACGCGCGAGGTGCCAGAGGGCGTCACCCTCTCGGCGCTGCTGGAGTCGCTTCAGGTGGGCGGTCCCGGCGTGGCCGTGGAAGTGAATGCGGAGGTGGTGCGCCGCGCGCGCCACCCCGAGCACCACCTCCAGCCCGGGGACCGCGTGGAGATCGTCACCTTCGTCGGTGGCGGCTAGGAGACCGACATGAGCATCCAGGACAAGCCCTTCACCCTCGCGGGGGTGACCTTCAGCTCGCGCCTCATCCTCGGCACGGGAAAGTACCCCAGCCACGAAGTCATGAAGCGCTGCCACGAGGCGTCCGGCACGGAGATGATCACCGTGGCCGTGCGGCGCCTGGACCTGAAGGCCACGGGCGAGGCGTCGCTGATGAGCTGGATTGACCGCAACCGCCTGCGCCTGCTGCCCAACACCGCGCTCTGCTACACGGCGGACGACGCGGTGCGCACCTGCCGGCTCGCCGAGGAGCTGGGCATGAGCAAGTGGGTGAAGCTCGAGGTGCTCGGCGACGAGAAGACGCTCTATCCGGACGTCGAGGAGACGGTGAAGGCGGCGCGCATCCTGGTGAAGGAGGGCTTCACCGTGCTGCCGTACACCAGTGATGACCCCATCACCGCGCGCAAGCTGGAGGACGCGGGCTGCGCGGCGGTGATGCCGCTGGCGGCGCCCATCGGCAGCGGCCTGGGCATCCGCAACCCGCACAACATCCGCCTCATCCTGGAGACGGTGAAGGTGCCCGTCATCGTGGACGCGGGCGTGGGCACGGCGTCGGACGCGGCCATCGCCATGGAGCTGGGCGTGGACGCCATCCTGATGAACACGGCCATCGCCGGCGCCCGGGACCCGGTGCGCATGGCGGTGGCCATGAAGAAGGCCGTGGAGGCGGGCCGCGACGCGTACCTCGCCGGCCGCATCCCCCGGAAGGCGTACGGCTCCGCGTCCAGCCCCATCGATGGGCTCGTCCACCACTAGCCTTCCCCGCCTGGTCGTCATCACCGACTGGCGCCTGCCCCCCGGGCGCCTGCTGGGGGCGCTCGCCCGGGCCCTGCAGGCGGGCCCCGAGGTGGCCGTGCAGCACCGTCACCCCGAAGCCACCGGGCGTCGCTTCCTGGAGGAAGCCCGCCAGCTCGCGGCGCTCTGCGCGGAGCACGGCAATCCACTGTTCGTCAACGGCCGCCTGGACGTGGCCCTGCTGGTGGGTGCGCACCTGCACCTGCCCGCCCACGGCCCCACGCCCCGGGACGTGCGCCCCCACCTGCCCCCGGAGCGGCTCGTCAGCGTGGCCGTGCACGACGTCGGCGAGGCGCGGGCGGCCAGCGGAGCGGACCTGGCGCTGGTGAGCCCGGTCTTCGCGCCCGGCTCCAAGCCCGGGGACACGCGCGCGACGCTGGGCCCCGAAGGCTTCCAGGCCCTGGCGGCGGTGCTGCCCTGCCCCGCGCTGGCGCTCGGCGGCATCACCCCCGAGCGGGCAGGTGCGGTGCGTGGCGCGGCCGGCTTCGCCGTCATCTCCGCGGTGCTGGAGGCGGAGGATCCGGCGGAGGCGGCGCGGACCCTGCTGGCCGCATGCCCGGCGCGGGCTATGCTGCGCGTCCCGTGAGCACTCCTTCCGCCGTCCCCGAGCTGCGCCCCCTCGCCATGGGCGAGATGATCGACCGAGCCGCCACCTTCTGGCGCGGCCATCTCAAGCCCCTCTTCGTGCTGAGCTTCGGCTTCTCGCTGGTGAACTACATCGCCACGAAGTCCACCATGCTGGGCGTCCAGCGGCTGGCCCCGGCTCTCTACGGGCCGGATGCGCAGGCTCGCGCGCAGGAGAACCCCGCGGCCGTCCTGGGCGACGCGAGCGTCTCCATGGGGCTGTGGGTCATCCTCATCGTCTTCCTCTTCTGGAGCTACTGGCTGGCCACCACCGCGGCCGCCCGGTACGTGGTGGGCGTGCACTTCGGTGAGTCCGCGCGCCCGGCGGACTGCCTGCGCCGCGCCTTCTCCCGCCTGGGCACGCTGTCCGCCGCGTACCTCATCGCGATGGCGTGGGGGGCCCTGATGACGGTGCTGATGCTGGCGCCCGGAGCCCTCATCGGTGGACTGGCGGCCGGGGCGGCGGTGACGGGCTCCAATACGCTGGCCGTCATCCTCGCCGTGGTGGCGGCTCCGCTCGCCCTCCTCGGGCTCGTGGGCGCGATGCTCTGGTTCTTCCTGCGCTTCCTGCTGCTGCCCCCGGTGCTGGCCATGGAGGACCTGGGCGCGTGGGACACGTTCAAGCGCTCGGGAGAGCTGCTGTCCGGGCGCGTGGGGCCGGGCTTCCTGGGCCGCGTGCTGGTGCGCGCGATGATTCTCTACACCGTGGTGAGCTTCATCCTCATCTCGGTGCAGCTCGTCTCCGGCATCCCCTCGTGGGCGGTGATGGCGCCGTATGGCAGCCCGTTCGACGCGGGCACCATGGCGCGCACGCCGCAGTTCCTGCTGGTGCCCGCGGAGCTGGTGCAGGTGGTGGCGCAGTCGTGCTTCACGCCCCTCTACTTCGTCTTCTGCTCCCTCTTCTATCTGGACATGCGCGTGCGCCGGGAGGCGCTGGACCTGGAGCGCCGGCTGGAAGGCACGCCGGTTTCGCCGCCGGCCACCACGCTGGCTGTCTGACGCCCTCTTCCCACGCGAGCCCTTCGTGCCGAGCCTGTCCCTGCTGATGCTGCTGGCCGCCGTGCCCTGCGCCGAGCGCGAGGCCACCACGCGGCTGTTGGAGGAGACGGCGAGGAGCCAGCCCTCGGAGCTCCCGACGCTGGTGAGCGGCGTGGCCATGCGCATGGGCGGCATGCCGCTCCCTCCCGAGGAGGAGGGCGCTTCGGCTCCCGAGCGCGCGCGGCAGGTGACAGGCTTCCTGGAGCGGGCCTGTGCGCTGGAGGAGGCGGACCGGGCCTCGGCGGTGGCGGCGCCCGCCAGTGAGCCGGAGCGCCTGAAGGCCATCCTCGACCGGCCGGAGTTCGCCCGGGCCCGCCAGCGGCACGGAGATCTGCTGAAGCGGCTGATGCGCGAGGTGGAGGCGTGGCTGGAGGGCCTCTTCGAGTCCCGGGAGGCCCAGGAGTTCGCGGTCGCCACCCGCGCGGTGATGCTGGGACTGGGGCTGGCGGTCATCCTGTGGGCCGTGCTGAAGCTCGTTGCGATGCGCGGACGGAAGGTCACCGCACCCGAAGCGCTGCCGGCCGCCGCTGCGCCCCTGGTGCTGGACTCGCCCGGGGAGCACCTGCGACGGGCGCGGGCCGCGCTGACGGGCGACGCGCGCGAGGCGATTCGCGAGGGACTGCTGGGCCTGCTGTCCGCGCTGGAGCAGCGGCGGCTGGCGCGGCCCGACCGCGTGAAGACCAACCGCGAGCTGGCGGCGGAGCTGCCGGCCCGGGGCGCTCCCGCGCCGGTGGTGAGCGAGGTGGAGCGGCTGGTGGGTTGGTACGACCGGGCCTTCTATTCGCTGGCGCCCGTGCCGACGGAAGAGGCGGCGCGCTTCGTGACGGCGGTGGAGCACCTGAACGGGACACTGTCGGCGGAGGGCGCACGATGACGGCGGCCTCTCAGGCGTGCGCACCGGCGGGCGCGATGTCCGGCGCAGGGAGCCATGCTGGCAGGCACCGCGCAAGGGCCTGGCCCCTGGCGAGCAGGGAGGCGTCACGGTGAAGAACCACCGGCTCACCGCGGCCTTCGGAGTGCTCATCGCCCTGGCGCTGGCAGTGGGCCTGTCCACGCGCGAGGAGGGACCGGAGTCCCTGGTGCCCACCATCGCGAACACCGGCGCCCAGGGCGCCCGCGCGCTCTACCTGTACCTGCGCGAGGGTGGGCGCACGGTGGAGTCCCATGCCGAGTCCCTGGAGTCGCTCCCCACCACCGCCCGCACCGTGGTCCTCGCCGCGCCGCAGGGCCGGGCTGTAACCCAGGAGGAAGTGCTGGCGCTGGACCGCTTCGTCCAGCAGGGCGGCACCCTGGTCTACCTGTCCTCGCGCGAGCTCGGAAAGCACCAGGCCGCGCTGGAGGACTGGCTGCGGCTGGAGACGGGGCCGCTGATGCCCGGGAGCAGTCGCGGCCTGGGCTCGAACCTGGCGGACGCTGGCGGCACCACGGCGGACGTGTGGCTGGCCGTGGGGCCGCTGCGGCACCTGTCCGCCCTGCGCGTGTCCCAGGACCGGGGGCTGCGCATGGGCCACGAAGACGCCATGCCCCTGGCCGGCCTCGGCGGCGCGGCGGCGGTGTGGCGCTGGCCGCTCGGCAAGGGCGAGGTCTACGTGCTCGCGGGCGCGGACCTGGTGGAGAACCGCCGCCTCGAGCTGCTCGACAACCTGCGCTTCTGGGACGCCCTGGCCGCGCGCGGCCCGCTCCTCTTCGACGAGTACCACCACCAGCTCGCGCCGCCCCCGCCCCTCTCCCGGGGCATCTGGGTGTTCGTGGCGCAGGTGCTGGCCGTCGGGCTGCTCTACGTCGTGGCCCGGGGCACGCGCTTCGGCGCGCCCCGGCCGCTGAGCATCGAGCGGCACCGCTCCGCGCTGGAGTACGTGCGCAGCATGGGCTGGCTGATGCGCCGCGCGAAGGTGGAGCGCGAGCTGCTGCCCGAGCTGGACCGCGCCCTGCGCCAGCAGATGCAGGAGCGGCTGGGCATCCCCATCGGCCTTTCCGACGCGGATGCCGCCCGCCTCATGGAGCGCGGCGGCAACGACTACCTGGAAGCCAAGGCGGACCTCACGCGGACGCACGCGCAGGCGGCCATTCCTCCGGCCGACTACGCGCGCGTGGCCCGCCGCTACGCGCACCTGGAGCGCATGGTGACGGGCCGTGAGGCCTGAGCTCGCGTCCTAGAGCGGCTTGCCGTCCGCGACGAGCGCGGCCCCCACGTGGTGGCGGATCTCCTCGACCCGCGCATCCCAGCTCTCGGTGAAGATCTTGTCCGCGCGCTCGCGGCTGGGGCCGGGCCCTTCCGCCAGGCACTCATCCACCTTGCGCACGAAGTCCTCGGTGGACGAGGCAATCTTGCACAGGCCCACCTTGCGGACCTCCGGCAGGTCCGACGACACCACCGGAAGACCGGACGCCAGGTACTCGCGCACCTTGAGCGGGTTGGCGTTCAGCGTCAGCTCGTTGACCTTGAAGGGCATCAGCGCCACGTCGAAGGCCTTGCTGTAGCCGGGCAGGTCCGCGTACGGCTTGCGGCCCAGCATGTGGATGTTGGGCTCCTTGCGCAGCGCCGAGTCGTCGCAGTCCGGCGTCGTCTTGCCGATGATGACCACCGAGCCCTCCGGATGGGCGCGGGCCGTGGCGATGATGGCCTCCTGGTCCACCCACTCGGCCACCAGGCCGAAGAAGCCGATGATGGGCTTGGGCAGCTTCGCGATGTCCGCGGGGATGGGCGTGGCCGGGTCACACGCCTTCACGAAGTGCGTGAAGTCCGTGCCGTGCCGCACCAGCACCGTGCGCGGGTTCACCTTCGACTTGTTCTCCCGCAGCCGCTCCGCGGAGGTGATGACCAGGTCCGCGCGGCGCAAGAGCCGCTCCTCCAGCTCCGCGATGTGCTTGCCGTTGGTGTCGCTGAAGGCGGAGAACTCGTCCACGCAGTGGTAGACGACGAACTCCTCGCCCAGCGTGCCGGACACCGGCGCGGACGCCGGCAGGAAGCTCCAGGAGATGGGCTTCTTGAACTTCAGCTGCCGCATGGCCCGCAGGACCTGGAGCCGCAGCAGGTGCCGGTTCGCCGTGCGCACCACCTCCGAGCCGTAGAACGGAATCGCCAGCGGCGACAGCACGAAGAGGTTGGGCTCCACCTCCTTGATGCCCTCGGTGAACTTCTCCAGCTTGGCGAAGATGCGCTTCGCGTCGTGCGCATTCACGCGCGGCGCGCGGTTGCCGATGCTGTTGACCCAGAGGATGCGGTTCTCCCGAGCGAGGATCCGCATGATGTGGACCTTGGACAGCGGGTCGCCGTCCCAGTCGTTGGAGAACACCACCAGGTCGCGCCCGCGCAGCGACCGGCGCGCCAGGTCCATGTCATCACTGCGCCGCATGTCTCGTCTCTCCCATGTCGAAGACTTCGTCTTCGGATTGCTTGAAAGGAATCTCTCCGGACGCTTCCGCGTACAGCTCGAGCAGCTCCGGCCCCACGTCCACCGACGGGACGTAGGCGGGCCCCGCGGCCACCGCCTCACGCACGCCGCGCGCCAGGTCCTCGGCGTTGCCAGCCTCGAACACCCGCGTCCCCTCGGGGCGCTTGCACACGTCGCTGGCCACGCAGGGCACGCCCAGCGCCAGCGCCTCGCGCACGGAGATGGAGTCCCCGTCATGCGTGGTGGGCCGGATGAACGCGTCACTGCGGGCGATGAGCCCCAGCGCCGCCGGGTGCTCCAGCTCGCCCAGCACTTCCAGCTGCCCCGCCACGCCCAGCTCGCGGACGTCGCGGAGGAACTCCTCCGAGTCCGTCCCCGGGCCGAAGAGGGCGAGCCCCACGTCCGGCTGCTCCTGCGCCAGCAGCTTCAGCGCGCGGAACATCAGCTTGCGCCCGTACACGGGCGAAGGGTGGTGCGCCATGGACAGCAGCGGCTTGCGCCGCGTACGCGCCGCCTCCACCACCGCGGGCACCGTCCCCGGCCGCACCTGCGAGGCGCAGAAGGCCGGGAGGACGACCACCTTGTCCTCGGGCACGCCGCACCCGACCACCGCGTCCTTCACCGCCCCGGACACGGCGACCACGCACGCGTAGCCCGCCAGCGCCACGCGAGCGAAGTTGCGCCGGGCCGCGGAGGCCGCCAGGTAGTCCGGCAACAGCCCCGAGTGCAGGGTGATGACGCGGGCGGAGCGTGAGCCGGGCAGCCCGCCCACCATTCCCGCCAGCACCCAGGACTTCGGGTTGTTGCCGCTGGTGTGGACGTGCACCGTCCACCCCGAGGAAACGAACCCCGCCAGCTGGAGGGCGAAGCGCGCGGGACTTCGCATCGGAAGGACGTCCGGAGCCGGCCGGCCGCCCTTTCCAATGTCCAGCACCGTGGATTCGACCCCGCAACCGCGCAGGTAACCGTGTAGCTGTTGTACGTGGATGGCCACGCCACCGTACGGTGGCGGGTAGTCCCCGACGAGGAGCACTCGCATGGAGGTAGCGCCCTTCCCTACTGCCGCATGGAAGCCGCGGGAGGCACGGCCGACAGCGGCGCGCGCTGGGGCAGCAGCCCCATCTCCCGCTGGTACGTGGTGAGCGGGTCCGGGTCCTGCCGGATGACCTTGGCCGGGACGCCGGCCACCACCGTGCCCGGGGCCACGTCCTTCAGGACCACCGCGTTGGCACCGATGACGGCGAAGTCGCCAATCTTGATGTTGCCGAGGACCTTCGCCCCCGCGCCGATGCGCACGTAGTCACCGATGACGGGCGCGCCCTCGAGGCCCGAGCGGCCGCCGATGGTCACCTGCTGCGAGATGAGGCAGTTGCGCCCCACCTTCGCGGCCTTGTGGATGACCACGCCGATGCCGCCATAGCCGAGCTGCGTCCCCTCCCCGATGTCCGCATCCTCGGGGATGTACGAGCTGTGCAGATAGTAGATGGCCTTGCGCAGAATGGCCGGCAGCAGGGGAACTCCCCGCTTCTTCAGCCCGCGCGCGAGCCGGTAGAACGTCATCGCGTCGACACCCATCACGCCTCCCTCACCCCTGTTTCCCGACGGGCAGGAAACTAGGTACCCACCCTTGAGGACGGAAGTGCCCTCCCCGCATCGACTTCCCGACGCTCCCTAACCCCGGCGAGGCTTCAGCCCCGCGAGCACGCTGAGCGGCCGCACCCCCGT
This sequence comes from Pyxidicoccus xibeiensis, assembly GCF_024198175.1. Taxonomy (NCBI): domain Bacteria; kingdom Pseudomonadati; phylum Myxococcota; class Myxococcia; order Myxococcales; family Myxococcaceae; genus Pyxidicoccus; species Pyxidicoccus xibeiensis. Next base: position 246,846 of record NZ_JAJVKV010000013.1, on the reverse strand, counting down.
GGCATACAGCGCCACCAGGTAGCCCGTGGCGAACAGCACGCCGGCCACCGCCAGCGGCAGCACGCGCCAGAGGAAGCCCTCCGGCAGGTGGCCCCAGGCCCCGTGCGCGCCCGCCCTCAGCAGGAAGACGCCCGCCGCCGCCGCCACCGCCGCCAGCGACGCCTTGCCCAGCTCCCTCCATGGAATGACGTCCATGATGCCCAGCGACAGTCGGGGCGTGGACAGTGCCGCGGGAACGCGCGTGAGCAGCATCGCCTTGCCCACCAGCTCCGCCACCGCCCACGAGCCGATACCGCCCATCAGCCCCAGGTGCTTCACGCCCAGCCACACCAGCGGCACCGTCACCGCCGCCTTCACCGCGTACGAGGCGAAGATGGCGCGCGTCTGCCCCCGGGCCCGCAGCGTCCCATCCATGGGGAGGATGGACAGCACCACGCCCAGCACGCTGATGCGGAAGACGGGCACGGCGGCCAGGAACTTCTCGCCGAACATCGCCGAGATGAACTCCGGCGCCGCCGCGAAGAGGAACGCGGCGAAGGGCAGGAAGACGAAGGCCAGCTTCCCCGCCGCCTCCTTGAAGGCGTTCACGCCCTCCTCCAGGCGCCCCTCCCGCTCCAGCTCGCCCAGCCGCACCATCAGCACCTCGCTGGTGGGCGTGTAGAGCAGGTCCACCACGGGAAGCTGGAAGCAGCCCACCCGGTAGAGCGCGTACAGCGCGGGCGCCACCGCGCCGGCCACCGCGTACAGGTGCGCGTTCTGTTGAGGAATGGCCAGCAGCATGGCCGCGCCGAAGGGCGCCGCGTACGCCAGCTGCTCCTTGAAGAGGGCCCGGCTCGCCAATGGCCCGGTGAGCCCGCGCAGCGACACCGCCCAGGTGGCCGCGTAGCGCAGCGCCGCGAAGGCCGCCACCGCCACCATCATCCCGTACAGGGACGCGCCCAGCAGCGGCGGCACCACCATCACCGCCGCGCGCACGGCGTCCGAAACCAGATACACGCCCGCGGACGCGCGCGTGCGCCCCTGCGCGGTGAGCGACACCTCCAGCGGGAAGCTGCCCAGCAGGAACGCGGTGTAGGCCGCCAGCGGCAGCCGGTACTCCATCAGCGCCGGGTTGGAGAACCACCCCGCCACGTACCCCAAAAGCCCCCACACCCCCGCCGCGCCCACCAGGCCCGCGGCGGACATGAAGAGCAGCGTCTGCCCCAGGAAGGGCCGCTTCGCCTCCGCGCGGGGCAGGAAGTAGTAGAGGCTCTGCACCACGCCGAACGGCAGCACGTAGTAGAGCGTCGTGGCGATGAGGAACAGCTGGTAGTACGTGCCGTACTCGTCCAGGTGCAGCACCCGGGCGAGCACGAGCGGAATGGACAGCGTCAGCCCGGCGGTGAACAGCCGGGCCAACACCAGGGGGCCAGCGCGCCCGAGGAACGAACCCTCGGGCTTCGCTGGCGTGGGACTGCCGCTCACGGAACCTCCTTGGCCGGCGACGCCGCCGCCTCCGGACTCACGATGTTGGCCGCCACCATGGTGCCGAGGCTCGCGGAGCTGAAGTGGTGCGGGCGCTTGCCCGGCACCGGATGACTCATGCCGAGCACTCCGAAGCAGTCGTCGAACTGGCACGCGGTGAGGGACGACGAGTAGTCCCCCGTCATGCCCAGGCTGAAGTTCTCCCACAGCACCTTGCGCTTGAGGGTGAACGGGTCGCCCCCGATGCGGTTGGGGAAGTCCTCCGTGGTGACGCCCGAGCGGAAGCCGTTGGACGACAGCACGCGGATGACCTCGTCCGAGTACCAGCCGTTGCAGTACGCGAAGTCGCGCACGGTGATGCCCACCTCGGCCTCAATCGTCCGCTTGGACTCGAGAATCTCCCGCTCCACCACCTCCTGCGGCTCCAGCGTCAGCACGGTGTGGCCCAGGGTGTGGGCGCCGAACTCGAAGCCGTCGCGCGCCATGCGGCGCACCTCGTCCCAGTTCATGACGTCGCCCTGCTCCGGCACCAGGTCCGGCCCGCCGCCCAGCTGCTGCTCCAGCGCGTCGATGATGTCCGTCAGCACGCGCGTGGGGTGCTCGCCGATGAAGTCGTCCAGCGCGGCCGACACCGTCTTCTGCCCGGAGAGGATGGGGCCCAACAGCTCCAGCGACGGCGCGGGCAGCGCGTCGTACAGGGGCCGGAAGTGGCGCTCCTGGACGCGGCGCAGCAGGTGGAACAGCCGGTCGTGGTTGAAGCGCTTGTTGGTACCGATGAAGGCCGTGGGCAGGTAGGTGATGGCCGGCACCCCCATCTGCTTCAGGACGGGGTACGCGTACCGGTACACGTCGCGGTAGCCGTCGTCGAACGTCACCACGCACAGGTCCTTCTTCGCCACCCGGCGGCCGTTCATCACGTCCACCGCGTCGCCGATGGAGGCCAGCTCGTAGCCCGCCGCGTTCGCCTCCTCCAGGTGCCGCCGGAACGTCTCCTGCGAGATGAGCAGCCCCGGGATGGAGCGCTGCAGCTCCCCCGTGAAGTCGCTCACCACGCGGTGGTAGCTCACAATGAGGATGCGCCGCCCACCCGACTGGGCCCGCCGATATGCCGCCATCGCCCGACGCAGCCCGCTGTAGTGCATCATCCCAGCGGCCGCCGCCTTGACTGCCCTTCGTACGACCTTGCCCGTCGCCATCACGCCCTCCGCGCGAGGAGATGACCTCTCGCCCGCCTCCTCCCTCAGGAGGAGAACCCACGCCGCGCCAGTGCAGGGGGAATGCCAGCGCCAAGGTAGGCATCGGAACGGCATTCGCAGAGGGGTGTCACGGGAGGCTCGGAGGGCAAGCGTGCGGCGGACGCTCCCTGCGGTGGAAAGCCTACGGAGCCCACGGGCACCTGCGACCACATGCGTGGGAAAACCTTTCCTGATCCGGTGGCCCGCCTCGTCCCTGACCTGCCGGCCCTCCGGGTTTCACTGGAGGACATTTCCATTTCCGGCTACGAACGGAGGCCCCGATGCCTCCCGCCTCCTCCGCCGCCGCGCTCGCGCTGCATGACGTCAGCAAGCGTTATGGGCGCCGCTGGGCCCTGGCGCGCCTCACCTACGCGCTGCCCCCCGGACGTTCCCTGTTGCTCACCGGACACAACGGCTCCGGCAAGACGACGCTGCTGCGCCTCGTGGCCACCGCCCTCAGCCCCACCGCGGGAAAGGTGGAGGTGCTGGGGCGCGACGCGGTGACGGACCGCGACAACGTGCGCCGCGACGTGGCCCTGCTGTCCCACGCCAGCTTCCTCTATGAAGACCTCACCGCGCACCAGAACCTCACGGTGCTGGCGAGGCTCTTGGGCATCGACTCGCCGCAGGACGCCGCGGGCGCGCTGCTCACCAAGGTCGGCCTCACCCGCCGCTCGGACAGCCCGGTGCGCAGCTTCAGCGCCGGCATGCGCAAGCGGCTGGCCATTGCCCGGCTGCTCCTGAAGGCGCCCGCCATCGCCCTGCTGGACGAGCCCTTCGGCGAGCTGGACCCGGCCGGCATGCGTGACATGGAGGGCATCATCGGAGAGCTCAAGGCCAGCGGTGTCACCGTCGTCCTCGCCACCCACCTCATCGAGCAGGGCCTGAGCTTGTGCGAAGAGCGCCTGCACCTGCAGGACGGCCGGGCGGTGCCCGCATGAGCCTCGCCGCCCCCACCACCCCCGCCACTCCCGCCACCCCCGCCACCCCCGAGCGCACGCGGCCCCGCGCCATCGGCGTGCTGTCCGCCACGCTGGCCCTGCTGCGCAAGGACCTGCTCATCGAGTGGCGCACGCGCGCGCGCCTCAACGCCATCATCTTCTTCGCGCTGGCCACGCTGCTGATGTTCTCCTTCGCGCTGGGGCCGGACACCAAGCTGCTGGAGAAGAACGCCGGCGGCTACTACTGGCTGGCCATCCTCTTCGCCAGCGTGCTCGCCCTGGGCGAGTCGTTCCGCGTGGAGTCGGAGAACGCGTGCCTGGATGGCGTGCGGCTCGCCCCCGCGGACGCGCGCGCCATCTTCCTGTCCAAGGCCCTGGGCAATGCGCTGCTGCTGACGGCCCTGGGCGTCATCCTCTTCCCCGTCATGGTGGGCCTGTACGGCGTGCGAATCGCCACCAGCCCGGTGGATTTGGGAATCATCCTGGTGCTCGGCTGTCTGGCCCTCAGCGCACCGGGCACCGTCTACGCGGCCATCTCCAGCAACGCCCGGGCGCGGGACGTGCTGCTGCCTCTGCTATTGTTCCCGCTCGTCATTCCAGCCCTCCTCTCCGCCACCAAGGCGACCACCCTCGTCCTGCAGGGAGACCCCATGAATCAGCTGAACTCATGGCTCGGGCTTTTGTCGGGGTTCAATCTGATTTACTGGGGCGTAGGCTTCCTGCTGTTCCCGCGGATCATCGAGGACTGAAGATGGGCAAGTTCATCAAGTGGGGGATGCTGGCCTCGGGGCTGGTCCTGCTGGCGGTGGGCTGGTACCTGGGCCTGGCCTGGGCACCGCCGGACCGGGAGATGGGTGACGTACAGCGCATCATGTATGTGCACGTCCCCCTCCAGTGGATGGCCATGGTGGCCATGACGGTCAACTTCGTGGCGGCCGTCGCCTACCTCTTCAAGGCGAGCTGGAAGTGGGACTCGGCGGCGGAGGCGTCCGCCGAGGTGGGCCTGGTGCTGGGCACCGCGGGGATGATTACCGGCGCCATCTGGGGCCGGCCGACCTGGGGCGTGTACTGGTCCTGGGACCCGCGCCTGACGACGGAGGCGATTCTGCTGGTGACCTACACCGGCTACCTCGTGCTGCGGCGCTTCGTGGAGGACCCGGACAAGCGCGCGACGTGGAGCTCGGTGGTGGCCATCATCGGCGCCATCAACCTGCCCATCGTGTGGTTCTCGGTGCGCTGGTGGCGCAGCCTCCACCAGGTGCAGTCCACGCCCAAGACGGTGGACCCGGAGATGGTGCTGACGCTGCGCATCTCCGCCTTCGGCATGCTGGCGCTGGCCATCTACTTCATGATGGTCCGCTACCAGCAGGCCCTGGCCGAGCGCCGGGCCGAGGTCGCCCTGCCGGAAGCCCTCGGTGACGCGGGCCTTCCCCCCGCCCACAACTCCTCGAAGGTGGCCTGAACATGACGACCCTCTCGACGCTTCTGATGCTGGCGGCGGCCCCGGGCCAGGTGGGCAGCGGCCGCCTCGTGGGTGGCTGGGGCTATGTCTGGGCCTGCTACGCCGTTACGATTGCCTCGCTCGCTCTCTACGCCCTGTCCCTCTGGGTTCGCCGTCCCGGGGCCTCGCCCGACGCCAAGGAGTAACCGCCATGACGCCCGTCGCCCGAAACCGCATCATCGCCCTCGGGGCCCTGCTCGTGGCAGGTACCGGCCTGGGGTTCGTGGCCTTTGGCAACATCGGTGAGAACCTCGTCTATTACTGGAGCCCCTCGGAGATGCTGTCCCAGGGGAGCCGCGCCTATGACGCCACCATCCGCCTGGGCGGCGTGGTGGAGCCGGGCAGCATCCAGTGGAACGCGGAGCACACCACGCTGCACTTCCGCGTGGCGGACGACAACAAGGAGGGCGCCAAGAGCGTGCTGGTGCGCTCCACCGAGACGCCCCCGCAGATGTTCCGCGACAAGATTGGCGTCGTCGTGGAGGGCACCTACGACAAGTCCGGCGTCTTCAGCTCCAACCGGCTGATGGTGAACCACTCCAACGAGTACCGCGCTCCGAAGGAAGGCGAGGAGCCGCGCAAGTGGCAGGAGACGCTCTCCGACGCCACCACCGCCTCGGCGGGCACGGGGGCGAAGTGAACGGGACTGTTGGATATGGCCTGGTGCTCGGAGGGCTCGCGTTCGCGGCCTTCGGCGCCATCGTCGGGCTGGTGAGCGGGCTGCGCCGCAGCGAGGCGGGCTTCCCGTGGGTGATGCGCGCGGTGTGGGGCTTCGCGGCCTGCATGGTCGGCGCGAACCTGGTCATGGTGAACGCGCTCGTCACGCACGACTTCAGCGTGAAGTACGTGGCGCAGGTGGGCAGCCGGGACACCCCGCTCTTGTACACCGTGGTGTCGCTGTGGAGCGCCCTGGAGGGGTCCATCCTCTTCTGGGGCTTCATCATGGCCGGCTACATCGCCGCCTTCGCCTTCATCCACCGGCGCGAGCACGCGCGGTACATGCAGCTGGCGCTGGGCACCATGCTGGCGGTGGGCGTCTTCTTCGCCTTCCTCATCGCCGGCCCGGCCAACCCGTGGGGCGCGGTGTCCCCGGTGCCGGCGGACGGCCCCGGCCCCAACCCGCTGCTGCAGAACCACATCCTGATGGTCATCCACCCGCCCATGCTCTACCTGGGCTACGTGGGCATGACGGTGCCCTTCGGCGTCGCGGTGGCGGGCCTGCTGCGCGGCGAGATTGGCGAGGCGTGGATGGCGCCCCTGCGTCGCTGGACGCTGGTGGCGTGGCTCTTCCTGTCCATCGGCATCATCCTCGGCGCATGGTGGGCCTATGCCGTGCTGGGCTGGGGCGGCTACTGGGCGTGGGACCCGGTGGAGAACGCGTCCTTCCTGCCGTGGCTGACGGCGACGGCGTTCATGCACTCCACCATGGTGCAGGAGCGCAAGCGGATGCTGAAGCTGTGGACGCTGAGCCTCGCGCTCGCGTCCTTCGTGCTGACGATTCTCGGCACGTTCATGACGCGCTCGGGCATCTTCAACTCGGTCCACTCCTTCACGCAGTCGGACATCGGCCCCACGTTCCTGGTGTTCCTGGGCGTGCTGCTGGTGGTGTGCATCGGCCTGCTGGCCTCGCGCGGCCACCTGCTGGTGCCGGAGGGGAAGCTGGCCTCGCCGCTGTCGCGTGAGACGAGCATCCTGGTGAACAACCTGGTGTTCGTGGCCATCACCTTCACGGTGCTGCTGGGCACGCTGTACCCGCTGGTGTCCGAGGCGGTGCGCGGCATCCGGGTGAGCGTGGGCGAGCCGTACTTCAACAAGATGGCGGTGCCGGGCGGCATCGCGGTGCTCTTCCTCATGGGCGTGGGCCCGGTGCTGCCCTGGGGCACGCCGGACAAGGCCACGCTGCGGCGGCAGTTCATCATCCCCGCGGTGGTGGGGCTCATCGTCACGGCGGCCTGCTACGCGGCGGGGCTGCGGGGTGTCTATCCGCTGCTGACGTTCGGCCTGGCGGGCTTCGTCACCGTCGTCACCCTGCGCGAGCTGGCGACGCCGGTGCGCGTGCGCATGTCCGAGCGCCGCGAGGGCCTGTTCACCGCCCTGATGACGAGCGCGTCCAAGGCGCAGCGCCGCTTCGGCGGCTACGTGGTGCACCTGGGCATCGTCCTCATCATCGTCGCGGTGGCGGCCTCGTCCGCCTACGTGGAGCACACCTCCGGCACCCTGAAGAAGGGCCAGACGATGGAGCTGGACGGCTACCAGATGAAGTACCTGGGGCTGACCAGCGGCGAGGAGCCGCACCGCACCTTCGTCGCCGCGCGCCTGGAGGTGACGCCGCCGGGCGGCGAGGTGATGGAGATGAAGCCGCGCCTGAACTACTACGAGCGCAGCTCGGACCCCATCGGCACCCCGGCGGTCCGCGAGACGGCGGGCGAGGACCTGTACATCTCCCTGATGGCCTTCTCCGAGCAGGCCGGCACGGCGAGCTTCAACGTCTGGGTCTTCCCGCTGGTGGGGTGGATCTGGTGGAGCATCCCCCTGCTGGTGCTGGGCACGCTCATCGCCATCTGGCCGCGCCGCAAGGCCGCCATGGCCATGGCGGGCGCCACCGTCGAGGTGGGCGCCGCGCCGCCGCTGGCCAGTGGTGACGCTGAGCGGGGGGCGGCCTGATGAAGCGCTGGCACATCCCCGTGGGCTTCGCGCTCGTCTGCATGGCCCTGCTCTTCGTGCTCTACAAGGGCTTCGGCCGCAACCCGCACGAGGTGCCCTTCATGATGACGGGCAAGCCGGCGCCGGCCTTCACGCTGCGCGCGCTGGACAGCGGCGAGAAGGTGAGCCTGGAGGACCTGAAGGGCCGCCCGGTGGTCATCAACTTCTGGGCGTCCTGGTGCGGGCCCTGCATGATGGAGCACCCGGTGCTGGAGTGGGGCTCGCGGCAGTTCGGCTCGCAGGCGGTGTTCCTGGGCGTCGTCTTCGAGGACACCGAGGACAACGCGCGCCAGTTCCTCCAGCGCAACGGGGCCAGCTTCCCGCAGCTGGTGGACCCGCGCTCGCGCATGGCGGTGGACTACGGCGTGGCGGGCGTGCCGGAGACGTACTTCATCGACCCCCAGGGCGTCATCCGGGGCAAGCACGTGGGCCCCATCGACCCGCAGACGCTGACCACCCGCATCCGCGAGCTGACGGGAGAGGCCCCCGCCGCCAACGCGGAGGCCGCGCGGTAGTCCCCCTCGAGTCAGCGAGCCTTCCGTCAGTGAGGTAGAGAAGCCATGCGGTGCCCGGAGTGTGGCGAACGAGCCGCGGATGCACGGCTGAAGTACTGCGAGAACTGCGGCGCGAAGATGCCGGCGAGCCCCCAGCAGGGCACCGGCGCCCGCCCCGCGCTGCGCTCCTCCCGCCCGAGCCGCACATCCGAGGAGCCGGCGTACGCCGCGGAGATCCTCGACGAGGTGGAGGAGCACTCGCGGCCCCGTGTCGTGGGCGACGCGCCCGAGCTGGACGCCGAGGACAAGACGGACCCCGGCCAGGCGGCACGGCCCGCCTATGAAGGTCCGAAGTGGCTGGCCCACGTCCCGGCGCACTCGCCGAGCGTGCTGGGCGTGGGGCTCCTCGCCCTGGCGGTGGTGCTGTCCGCCCTCCCCTTCTTCGCCGGCGCCGGGGTGCCCGGCACGCTGCTGGCGCTGGTGGCCGGCGCGCTGCTGGTGACGCGCGAGCTGCACGAGGCGGGCGAGGCCCCCGGCTTCACGCAGGCGGTGCCCCCCGTGCTGCTGCGTCCCGAGGTGGCCGCGGTGTCCACCGTCGTCCTCGCGGCCATCGCCGTGAGGATGCTGGGCCTGGGCCTCTCCCCGCTGCTGTGGGTGGCCGGCGCGGGGCTCGTCGCGTACGACCAGTGGCGCAAGGTGCTGGCGGGGCCGGACGGCGCCCTGGCGTGGTTCGAGCCGCGCCAGCTGCTGCGCATGCCGGACGTGGTGGCCCTGGCCGGCGTGACGCTGTGCCTGCTGACGCTCTTCGGACCCTGGGCCGTGCTGACCACGGGCCTGGACGCGATGCCGGACAACGCGCCCGTGCCGCAGGGGCCTCCGGAGCTGCGGGTCATCAACTCCCGGCGCCCCTCGGACGACGTGCTCTACACGCGCGGGGGCGACGTCGCGATGCTGTCCGGCTGGGACTTGCCGGCGTCCGTGCTGGTGGAGCTGGCGCTGCTGGCGGTGCTCGCGCTGCTGGCGCTGCGGCCGGACGTGGCGCGGCCGTCCTGGGCGCGCTTCGTGCCCGCGGGCGCCGTGGGCCTGAGCCTCGTCTGGGCGGCGCTGAACATGCGCCTCGGCGTGGGCCCCATCGCCTTCGTCATGGGGCTGGGCGCGGTGGGCTTCGTCGCCTTCCGCCAGCTCCGAGGGGAACAGCCGCTCCCCCCGGAGCCAGAGCCGGCGCCGTACGAGGACTGAACTACGGCGTGGTGAACTGCGTCAGCCAGTTCAGGTTGGTGCGCAGCGACCACGGCGCGGTCCCGCTGCGCCACGTGGAGTCCAGCGTGAGGCCGATGCAGCCGCTGTTGCGCATGTAGCAGTGGTCGGCGGTGCCATCCGCGACTTGCGAGTCGTCGATGATGTACCAGCCGCTGTTGTTGCTCCGGAAGCAGGACATGGCCAGCGGGCACGACAGGCCCGTCATCTCCGTGCTCTGGCTGCGCACGCCGGACGCGGTGGGACCGACGAAGGCGTCCTGCTCGCCGTTGACGATGCGGAGGCGGTCGCTGGGCAGCGCGCGGTTGCCGTCCGCGACGCAGGAGCTGAGGTTGTAGATGGAGTACTGGACGCCCGCGCCCAGGCCGTAGGCGGCGCGGACGCGCGAGTCGTGGTTCTTCGCCAGGATGGCCATGATGGAGCCCTGGCTGAAGCCCGACACCACCACGCCCTTGGAGCAGTCCGCCTTGGCGCGCGAGCACAGCCGGCTGATGGCGCTGGAGGAGCGGCCGGCGTCGTAGATGCAGCGGGAGCGGCTGTTGAGCGTGGAGCACGAGCCGAAGCTGCCGTTGTCATATTCCACCGTGGCCGCGACATAGCCGCGGGCCGCCATCTCCTCCACCGCCGCCAGCGCCGAGGAGTGGTCGTATTGCTCGGTGGTGCCCACGGTGTACACGAACACCGGGTAGCGGCCCGAGGCCGCCGGCTCGCGGCCCCGGATGCTGTACGTCGTCCCACAGATGGTGCCGCTGCCGCCCGAGTACGTCGCGGTGAAGCTGCTCAGGGTCTGCGCCTCCGCGGAGGGCATCCACACCAGCGCCAGGAACACGCCAAGGAGAAAGCTCGGACCTGCCGTCTTCATGACTTCACCTCGTGTTGTGGGTAGGGATTGACTCGGGACATCGACAGACACAAACCGGCCTCACGGCGCCAGGCTCGTTGATACACATTAAGAACTCCGACACGACGTCTGTCCATACCTATTTTTGCCGGCTAGCTCGTTTTCCTGGTTTGGTTCCGCACTGCGAAACAGGCTCATTGGCCTGTGTATCTGTTTCGGCCTGCGGAACGGATTCCCGAGTGAAGCCGCCCCGGGTTTCGCTGGGTGGAACACCTCGTTTCGCCACGCGGAAGAATTGAATGCATTGCATCTGCAATTGATTACCGACTGCCTCCCAGCACCTGCTTCACCGGGGACAGGGGGGCTGGCGCGCTCCATCTGTCTTGCATTGGACAGAGCGAGGGAGAGGCGCCTGGGGCGTCACGCAGCGATCACTCGGTCCACCTGTCCGGCCATTCCTCCGTCGCCTCCCCGACCCGGCAGGTTCAGCTGAGTTAACCCAACCAACAGAACGCGCGATTCGTCCTTTTCGGTTGCGCTGCGTTCCGTGGGTTCGCGTACCTTGGCGCCGCCTTCATCACGGTGACAGCACCAGCGCGAGTCCAGGCACGGGGGAACGCGGCATGGTCAGCCCGAGGGTGGCACCCATCCGGACAGGAAGTACGAATAGCTTCACCTTGAAGCAGCGACGCCTGCACGTCGTCCTGCTGGACCCTCGAGAGGCGCCCTACGCGGGCCGTGACTACGTACTGACTGTCGGCCGGACGGAGCTGCGCGGGACGACCGCCGCGGACGGCTCGCTCGTGCACGAGGTCCCAGGGCTCTCCAGTGGGGAGCTGCTCCTGGTGGTGCCCTCCCCCGCGCATGCCGCGACGCCAGCCCCGGTAGAGGCCTCGGTTCCTGCAGGCGCGCCACCGCCCTACCCGCCGCCCATCTCCGACGGGGACTTCCCGGACGCGCTGCCCGCCACCGTGGCGTCAACCCCCGAGCCGGTGACGCTCCACTGGACGCTCCAGCTCCAGTCCCCGGCGACCTTCGAGGCAGATGCGCTTCGCGCCTTGCAGGAGCGGCTGCACAACCTGGGCTACCCCGTCGAAGGTGAGCGCGGCGCGCCCGGGCCCCGGACCCGGGCGGCAGTCCGGGCCTTCCAGCGGCACCAGGGCCTGCCCGAGACGGGACAGCTCGCGGACGTCCATCGCGAGCTCGTCCGCCTCCACGACGCCTGACGCGCCCCACCCCGCCCCCATGCCTCGCATCTCGCTCACGGCCAGCGTCGCCCTCACTCCACCGGGAGGGCGCAATCGGAACCGGCTGCGGCCCGCCACCTTCGGCGTGACGGACCTCCGCGTCTCGACCCCGGAAGGCTCCTCTTCCCGGTGCCATCTTCCCGCCCCCTTCCAGGCGCCCGGCGGCGGGGAGGACGGCTTCCACTTCGCCCCCGAGGTGGAGCCGGCGGGGGTTGCCTACCGGCTGACGAACACCGCCGGCCTGGCGCGCGCGGGGAAGCTGGAGCTCTTCACCCGCTACCAGAAGGCCCCGCTGTGGACGCGGGAGCTGTCCACCGAGGAGCTCACCGCCGGTGACCACCGGCTCCCGTGGGACGGCCGCGTGCCCGTGTGCGAGGCGTTCCCGGATGGCGTCGTCACCGTGGAGCACTCGCCGTACAAGCTGAAGCTGACGCTGCAGGGCAGCGGCTGGGCGGAGTGCCCCGTGGCGTGGACGTACTTCCACGTGCTGGTGGACGGCCTCGATCTGGAGCTCGGCGACCCACGCGTGCTGGCGCGCCCGCAGCACCGGGAGCTGACCACCTCGCTGGGACGGCTTCCCGCCCCGGGCCAGAGGGCGGAGCTCCGGCTGGTCAGCAACCTGTTCAAGACGGACCCGCTCGAGATGAAGGGCGACGTCGACTTCCGTCAATACCGGGCCACCTGGGGCAACGGGCCCGAGCTTCCGTTGTTGGCCCGCGCGTGGGTGAAGGACTCCCGGGGCCGGCGGGTGGATGCGCCGAAGGCCCTGGGCCGGGTGCGCTTCCTCTGGGACTGGGAGGACGAGGCCGAGGACGTCACCCGCCACGCCCCGCGCGCCCGGGCCTTCCTGGAGCATGCCCTGCAACGCCAGTGCACGGCGTCCCGGCCCAAGGGCGACAACGCCCACAAGGACGTGGGCGGCAAGCGGGGCACGCCGTCCTCGGCCGTGTTTCCCAGACAGCAGGGCTATGCGCCTCAAGCGACACCGCGCGAGGGCGCGTTCCCGTTCCGCGTCGTCCCGTGCAAGAAGCGCGGCTGGGCCGCCTACAGCGAGGCGTGGACGTCCGGGGCCTTCGCGGGAAGGACGGGCGTGCTCTTCCAGCCCTCGCGCATCGCCGGGGATGCGTGGCGCGTGACGGTGCAGCTCGCGTATGACCGGCGGCGCGACGGCGGCGTGGTGCTGGACGTGGAGGACGATGCGCCCCTGCCCGCGGCGGTCCGCGCCTCCACCGGCGTCCTCGAGACGTGGCGCGAGGTGCACATCTCACGCATCGTCCGCAAGCATCCCAGCGTCTCCGGCTTCTCGCTGACCACCGTGCAGGAGCAGTTCGCGCGGGCCTTCCTTCGGCTCGTGGACCGCAGCGGCGGCGTCAGTGAGCTGGAGGCCGCGGACTACAACGCGCGCATCTCGAAGGCCCTGAAGTCGAAGAAGCTCCCGTGGCAGGCCCGGGCCGCCATCGACCCTGCGGTGGACCAGTACGCCACGGGAAGTCACGCGCTCACGTTCCGCACGCACGCGGAGTTCCTGGCCGCGGTGAAGCGAGAGAAGCGCTGTGACGACGCCGCGCTTCCCCGGCTGCTCGCGGCCCCGCGCGTCAGTCAGCCGTTGACCGAGGACTGGGCCTACAACCGGCAGTGCAAGGACTGGGCAAAGGACATCCTCGCCACCGCCTTCGACGATGGCCCGGGCGGCGAGCCAGGCATCCTGCTCCTCCAGTTCTCCGGCCTCTACAACCTGGAGCGAGAGTCGGGCGGCATCCCCGTCAACGGCTTCTCCAAGGACTTCCCCTCACGCTCGCGGACCCGCTGCGTCGTCGTCCAGTGCGGCTCGGCCACCAGCTACTCCGGCAACTCCAACACCCTCGAACAGACCATTGCTCATGAGATTGGCCATCAGCTCTTCCTCCCCCATGCCCCCTTCCCCCTGCATCGAATCCCGGGAGGAGCCACCCCCGCCGGCCATGACCGGGACGGGAGCGACTGCCTGATGGGCTACGACTTCTCGGTGGAGCGGCGACTGTGTGGGCTCTGTCTCCTTCGGCTCCGGGGCTGGAACTCGCGGTCGTTGAATAGCGATGGGAGCCGGAACCGCTACCCATGAGCGCACTCGCCATGTCCTGTCCGGCGCTGCTCATGGTCTTCACGCTCGCGGGCAGCGCCCCCACGAGCCCTGCCTCGACGCGTCCCTCGCCTTCCCCCGGAGGTCCCTCCGTGCGACTCCAGTTCAAGCTGCCCAAGGCGCACTTCACCGCGGCGGAAGAACGCGTGGTGCGCATCACCTTGCGGAACGAGGGCAACACCCCCGTGGAGATGAGAGACCCCTTCCGGGATGCGGACCAGTCGCTGACCTACACGCTGACGGGGCCGGAGTATCCCGAAGGCCGGAGCGTCAGCTGGCGCTCGTTCGCCCTGCTCGACCCGGCCTACATCCTCACGATGGACGAGGCACCGCGAATCCGGCTGGACCCGGGAAAGGCAATCGAGTTCGTCGCCTATCTGCACGAGTGGTTTCCTGCCACGCGCCCCGGGCGCTATCGCTTGAGCGCCCAGCTCCGCCAGGAGCCCCTCATCGCGACGGCCCCTCCGGTCGAGTTCGACATCATGCCCTCCTCGGCAGGTCCCGCTTCGCTGGGCATCTACGTGGGCGAGGCCTACGAGCAGGGCATCATGGCGGCATGGCTCCAGGACGTGGGAGGCCAACCCGTGCTCATGGGGTGCCACTACGACGACAGGGACGCCGTCGAGGTGGGCGGCATGAGCATGCAGGCGGCGACGGTCATGGGCCCGGTCGAGCCCGGCTCCACGGAGGTGCTCTTCCCCTGGTCGAACGCCGCACCGGATGGCGAGACGGCGGAGTGGTTCGTCTGGCGCAAGGGCGCTTCTCTGCGGGCCTGGGCGCACCCGGCGACGACCCTCGAGCCGTTCCGCTTCGACCTGGGCGAGCCTCCCGAGCGCGTCGTGCGCCCGCCCCTGCGGACCGCGACGGGCGAGCTCTTCGTCCTCGTGGTGGGCGCCGGCGGAAGGAATCTGCGGCTCATCCGATTCCACTCGACCGAAGAGGCGACGGAAGTCACCCCGGGCCGGGAGGTGGGCCGCGTCCACCTGCCGGGCCCCCCCGTGGCCGCGCGGGCCACCCTCCAGCCCGACTCCATCGGCAATGGCATCAGCGTGCTGCTCGTGGAGGAGGTCCAGGGCGGACTGGACTTCCACCACGTGCGCACCACCCGCAGCGGCCGCCTCACCCGCGTGGCCAGCACCCTGGTCCGTGGCCTGCGCGCGCTGCCCCAGTCGGAGCCCGGACTCTGGATTGACTCGGCGGGCCGGCTGCACGCCGTGCTCGTGGCGGCGACGCTGAAGGACCCTCAGCAGGCCATGCTCGCCGAGCTGCGCTACCGGCCGGATGGGCGCCTGGAAGCCCCGGCCCGGCTGAAGCCGCTCGGCAGGCTGCCCTCGGCCGCGCGCGCCGCCGTGGCCCGCTACAACCCGGGGACCTCACGCGGCGGAGCGCTGGCCTGGGCCGTCCTCCTGGAGGACGGGAGGGTGCAGCACCACGACATGTGGCAGGGCCCCATGAAGACACGCTACCCCGCCGCCGTGCCCATGGAGCTCTACCAGGGCGGCTACAACTACCTCCTCACGGTGAACCCCGACCTGGGCCCTACCTTCGAATCCCTCGAGTAGGCCCGGCCCGCACGTCCACGCGCGAGACTGCCAGGTGGGACGGTGATGGTGGCGGGGGTAGGACCCTCACCCCCAGGACGGGCGGCGGGACGGGCGCCCGACGCTCAGGTTTCGCTGTCCAAGATGGGCCCGGTAGCGCTACGTAGGGACGTTCCCGGGAGTCCGATGACCGCAGCCCTCCTGTCCCTGTCCCTCGCCCTCACCCTCCTCACCGGCCAGTACGCGCCCCAGCAGGGCGCGAGCGAGCCACTCAAGCCGGAGCTGGAGGCCCGTGTCCAGGCGCTCGGCAAGCAGCTGCGCTGCGCCGTGTGCCAGGGCGTCTCCATCGCCGACAGCCCGGCCTCCATGGCCCGCGCGCAGCTCGACACGGTCCGCTCGCTCGTCGCCGAGGGCAAGACGGACCGGGAGGTCATGGACTACTTCGTCGCCCGCTACGGCGAGTGGGCGCTGCTGGAGCCCAAGGCGGAGGGCTTCAACTGGTTCGTCTGGCTGGCGCCCGTGGCGCTCGTCGCCCTCGGCGGCTTCGTCATCTGGCGGCAGCTCCAGCAGGGGCCGGCCCCGGTGCAGCCCGCGCAGCAGACCTCGGCTCCGGCCGCGCCGGCGGGGACTCCCGCGGCGGATGAGGAAGACCCGTACCTCCAGGCCGTGCGCCGGGAGCTGGAGCGTTAAGCCATGCAGCCACAGCCCACCAACTGGTTGCCCGGAATCATCGTGCTGGCGGTCGCCTTCGTGGCCGCCGCCGCCTGGCTCCTCTTCATGCGCCGCAAGGGCGCGCTCACCACGCCCGAGCCCCGTGACGGCGTGCTGGACGACCTGAGCCAGCGCACCCAGTCGCTCATCGACCAGCTCCGCACGCTGGAGGCGGACAAGCACCACCTGGGCGCCGAGCAGTACACGGCGGAGAAGTCCCGCCTGGAGCGCGAGGCCGCCTCGGCGCTGCGCACGCGGGACGAGCACCTGAAGCGCAAGGCGGCCGGCGATGGCGCGCGGGCGCCGGCTCCTGTGGCCACCGGCTGGGCGGCGCGCAACCCGCAGCTCATGGGTGCGGTGTGGGGCGCGGGCATCGTCCTGTTCTTCGGCGGGCTGGGCTACCTGCTCGTGTCCGAGCAGCAGCCGCGCACCGAGGGCCGTGAGGCCACCGGCCGCATGCCGCCGGGCGGGCCGCAGCAGGGCCAGGGCAACCCCTCGGGAGGGATGGAGGAGAGCCCGGAGATGGCCGAGGCCCGCAGACGGCTGGAGACGAACGCCGGTGACATCGAGTCCGCCGCGCTGCTGAGCCACGAGCTCATCCGCCGCCAGGAGTTCGAGGAGGCCGTGAAGGTGACGGCGAAGGGCCTGGCCGCGGACCCGTTCCACGTCGAGATGCGCGTACACAAGGGCGTGCTGCGCGCGGCGCAAGGCGACCTGGAGGGCGCGGAGGCGGAGCTGACCGAGCTGGTGGACACGTGGCCGGATGCGCAGGAGGCGCTCATCTTCCTGGGCAGCCTGGCGCTGCGGCGCGGTGACAAGGCGAAGGCGCTGGAGCACTTCGAGCGCTTCTCCGTCGAGGTGCCGCGCAACATGCAGCCGCCGCAGCTCGCGCCCGCGATTGCGCAGCTGCGCGCCGAGGTCAATGGCGGCGGTGGCGGCGGCATGGTGCCCTGACGTGACGAGGCCGCGTCTCCACCGGAGCGCGGCCCGGTAGCCCGTGGTGACGCGGAGGGGCCGTGGGAAAGCGGACGAAGCGCGGTGGGTCCCCGGCTCCTGAGTTCGACGCCTCTTTCATCAAGGTCCTCCCCTACGGGGAAGCCGTGCGCCGTCGGCCCTCGATGTATCTCGGGCCCGAGAGGCGTCAGGCGGTCCTCGTCGCGCCGGCCGCACTCGAGCCGTTCTTCGCGAAAGGCGCGCAGTGCACCCGCATGGAGGTCTCCTGGACCTCCGCGGGAGTCGTCCAGCTCCTCGACGACGACTGGAGCGTGGGCACCGAGCCGGACGCACGGGGGAAGACGGACATCGAGAGCATCCTCGTGAGCCTGCACGCCCCCGGCACGAACCGGCGCGGCGCCGACCTGAGCCTCGTGAACCTCATGAGTGAGTGGCTCCGCCTCGAGGCCCATCAGCCCGCGCGACGGTACCGACAGCACTTCGAGCTGGGGCAGCCTCGGCCGCCCGAGACGGGCGTGGCGACTCCGCCATGGCGCACCGTCATCACCTTCAAGCCGGATGCACGCTGCGTCGATGCCTCGACGCCGCTCACGGCGGAGGCGCTCATCCAGGAGTGCCTCCGCCGCCTCGACATGTGGCGTCCCCAGCTCAAGGGCGAGGAGTGGCCGGACCTCTCCTTCGAGTCCGCTGGCTCGAAGGTCGTCATCAAGCGCGCCAGCAGTCGCTGACATCAGAGCTGCTGGATTTCCGCGGCGGTGAGCGGACGGTTGTAGATGCGCACCTCGTCGATTCTCCCGTCGAACAGGTTGGAGCCGTCCGGCCGGCTGCCGATGGTGACGTTGAGCGCGGAGTCGTACTGCGACGCGGGCACTCCGCTGGTGAGCGAGGCGTTGAGGGCTCCGTTGACGTAGAGCCTCATCGCCACCCCCGGCTCGTAGGTGCCGGCCAGGTGCACCCACTGGTTGGTGGGCAGTGACGTCCCGTTGACGAGCACCATGCTGGTGGCGCTCGTGGCCACCTGGAGCGAGGCGTAGCCTCCGCTCTCGACGTTCAACGACCAGCCCCGGCTGCCGCTGGCGCCCTGCTTGTTGATGATGCGGCCGTTGGTGAAGGCGTCAATCCACACCCAGGCGGACAGCGTCATCGCACCGGTGAGGCGCAAGTGCGTCGGGTTGCCGAGGTTGACCCGGTCATCCGTGCTGTCGAACTGGAGCGCATTGCCGGCCTTCCCCGCCGTCCACACGGGCCCATTGACCAGCGTTCCGGTGACGGCCTGGCCGGACGCATCCGCCGTCGTCCCGCCACTGCCTTCATCCAGCTTCCAGTGGCCCACGAGTCCGGCCGTCGGGCCCGGTCCTCCCGGCGGCGTGACAGTCACCACGACGCGCCGGTAGCTGGTGAGCCGGGGCGTGCCGTTATCAGTCACTGCCAGGATGAGGTGCACGGTGGCCGGAGCACTCACGGTCGGCGCGGTGAAGCTGGCATCGCGCGAGGTGCCGCCGGACAGGGTAACGGTGCCTGGGTGCGTGCCGGCCTCCACGTACTGGAACCACTGGTAGCTCAGGGTGTGGCCGTCCGGGTCCGTCGAACCGGCGGCGCTCAGGTCGACGCGGGTGCCGGAGACGGCGGAGCGCTGGAGGAACTGCCGGCTCGTGTCGTTGCTGACGGCGGCGACGGGCGGATGGTTCGCATTGGCGTAGGCGGAGGTGTTGCTCCAGTCCAGTCGCGCCGCGAAGTCGTGCTGATACGCCTCCCGCCAGCGGGCCACGGTCCACTTCCGCCGCGTGCTGAAGTCGGCGTTGCCCGCCGTGGACCAGTGCGTGTCCTCCGCATCGATGTAGTGCTGGCCGGCGTCCAGGCGGAATTCGAGCCCTCCGTGGAGCGCCCCGCGCCGAGGTTCGCCACGCCGCGATTGGGACTGCCGGACTTCACCCGCACGCGCAGCGTGGAGGCCAGGGGGTAGCCAGTGGCGTGCTTCGCCGGGTTGGGCTGCACCGTCTCGTAGTCGTTGACGATGGCGTGGATGAGGTCGGGCCGGACGATGGGGTTGGGCAGCTCGCCCGCGGTGCCGGCCGCCGACGCGATGAGTCCGGTGAGCTCCACCTCATTCGAGTAGAGCATCAACCGCCGCATCGACTGCTGGTCGTCCGGGTCTCCACCGATGTCGGTGGTCACCAGCAGGCGCGGCTTCGACTGCGCCTGCGCGGTGCAGAAGGCCAGCAGGGCTCCGGCGAGCACCGCTCGCCAGAGGGAGGAGGAAACGGGCATCGCTGAGGGCTCCCAGTGACGTGTCCTGAATGGACAGAAGCAAGAAAGCCCACAATACCCGCCCTCCAAGACGTCTCGCGCCATGGCCGCTTTCACCTGCCGATGGCCGAGGTGTCCTGCGCGCCAGGTCCCTGGTGCACATCATGGGCGGCCCAACGCACCTGCCAGCATCGGTGTCCCACGAGGCTGCGGAAACATGTCTCGGCCGCATGTCCCTGTTCGCGCGTGAAGCCGTGGCGGCAGGGCAGTTGCTGGCAACCGCCCTGTTGGGCCTCACCGCGCCGTTCCAGCCTCCCCCGGCGTGAGGACGACCGTGGAAGGAAGGTTCCTTCCAGGAACGAGCCGGGCCGAGGCGACCGGGGCCCCCACCAACGGCTTCCCTGATGGACTGCCGCACCGTCCTCTACCGGGCGCGATGGGCAGTTGCGGAAGGAAGCTTCCTTCCAGGAACGAGCCGCTCCCGAGGCGGTCACCCCTTGGCGGGAGAGGCCTCAGCTGGGTTGCCGGCTTCGTGTCAGACCCACGAGGTAGGAAGGAGCTGAGGCGGAAGGAAGGTACCTTCCAGCGGCCAGCCGGCCTGAGGGCGAGGGTGTATGGGGATCTTCGAGCAAATCTACGCGACGACGATGGGGCAGGCCGCGGAGGTGCTGGCACAACGGGGGTACGAGAAGACGCCAGCGGACGTGCTGGCGCGGGCGGCGCGCATGTCGGTAGGCACGCTCTACCGGCAGTATGGCGGCAAGCGGAACTTCGCCCTGAAGGTGCGCGACTTCGCCGAGAACGAGCTGTGCCGCTACGCACGCACCGAATTCGAAATCGAGCGAGGCCGCACCCGCGAGGACTACCGACGGGGCTTCATGGGCTTCTGGAGGATGCTGGCGCTCTGGGGGCTGAGGCAGCCGTCGCACTTCTGCTTCACCTTCCTGCACTGGCACCCGGAGGACTCCCCGGAAGAGGAGCGAGGCTGGAGGATTCGGCGGTTGGTGCTGGAGATACTCGAGCAAGGCGTGCGTGACGGAGCTCTGACGGAAGGCTCGTCGGTCACGAGAGCCTGTTTCGTCTGGGGCTCGCTGGCGGAGCTGGCGCGCATGGCGATGCAGCGACCGGATGCGCTGTCGGAAGAGGACGTCTTCGCTTCGGCGGAGGCGCTCTGGCAGGCGCTGGGGCCCACGAAGCACGAGGGCCCCCGTGGGGCTGGCAGTCCGCCGGCTGGGAAAGGCGAACTCGCGGCCGCGACGCTCGGTGACGACTCGGCACCAGGCTCGGACGGAGCCATGGAAGCAGGGCCCACTGCGAATCCCCCCAGCCTTGCGGCAACCTCCGAGCTCGACGGCTCGCAGGGCGACTTCACGCCCTCAGGCAAGGGGGGAAACCCTTCAGCTGGTGGGCCCCCCACCTTGTTCTCGTTTACCGCAACCGAAGGAAGAGTGCGCGTCGGACAGAGCACGACGCTGGTGGCACAGGTCATCGACCCCGACACGCGGTGGGCTGACGGCCGCCACGCTCAACATCTGCGTCGTGCCGGCGGATTCACACGCGCCGTAGGCCTTGCCACGCCGACGCCCACGAAAGCCGCAGCGCCTCTGCGTGGCAGGCAGAGGCGCGCTCCAGGCTCGCCCCTACTCCACCGCGGCCTTGCGACGGCGCAACCGCCGCACCTTCTCCACCAGCGTGTCCGGCATCACCGCCTTGGCGCCGTTGCGCAGCCCGCGCGCCAGCTCCTCGGAGCGGGTGAACCACTGCCCTGCCCAGGCCTGGCCGTGCACGCGCACCGACACCGTGCGCCGCTGCTTCGTCACCCAGTCGGACTTGTACGTCTCCGTGCCTCGCAGGAAGTCGTACTCCGTGAGGCCCGACTCAATCGCGTCCCGGAACGTCTCGCCCACCAGCACCAGGCCCACGCTGCGGTTGCGCCACTCCGGGTCATACCCGGACTGGAAGTACACGAAGCTGTCCCGATGCAGGATGCCGTACACGGAGGCGACGGCTCGGCCGCCCACCTTCATCGTGTACATGCGCAGCCGGCCCCGCTCCGCCAGGAACTGCGTGGCATCCCGGTGGAACGCCTCCACGCCCGTGCCCTTGATGCCCTGCGAGCCCCCATCCGCGGCCCACCGCGCCGAGTGCAGCCGGAAGAAGTCCGTCAGCGGCCCGGCCAGCTCCCCCGGCGCCTCCGTGCGCTCAATCCGGTAGCCCTCCTGCTTCTCCAGCCACTTGCGCCGGCGCAGGAAGTTGTCGCGCCGGCCCGTGCGCTTGAGGAACGCATCGAACGGCTCGCTGGGGCTGAGCGTGTCGTACGGGCACACGTAGCGCTCCGCCACCCGGACGTCGCCCGCGGGGAACACCTCGCGCAGCACGTCCACCGTGGGCGAGCCCTCGCGCAGGTCCGTGAGGTCCAGCACGTCCCACTCGTCGCGCAGCGCGTGCAGCATCCGCGCGAAGGCATGCGCCACATCCCGCTCGTGGCCGCGCTTCGCCACCACGTCCAGGTAGTCGCTGCCCACGTGCGTCTCGCCCAGGAAGCTCAGGCGCCGCACCGGCACGCCCGTCACGCCCCGGTACTCCACGGACAGCGGCAATAGCCCCACCAGCGTGCCGTTCCTGTCCCGCGCGGTGAGCACCAGCGGGCGCCGGTCCGTGCCGATGCGCCTGCACCATGGGTACAGCCACTCCCAGGCGTTGAAGGGCCCCGAGTCGCTCGCGTCCAGCAGCGCGTCCCACTCCGCCCGCATCCCCGCCAGCGCGGAAGTACTGCCCACGGCCGTCACTTCCAGCCACTGCGCCGCCTGCGGCCCCTGCGCCAGCTCGGTCTCCCGAATCACCGCCCGTCCTCCCGGAGGGACGGACGTCCCTCCCCTGTACCCTGTCCCCTGCTCAACCCGCGCGCTTCTTCGACCGACGGTCCGACTTCAAGGCCTCCCGCACCGCCTGGGCCACGTCCGCCATGACTTCCGGCGACAGGTCCTGGTGGCACGGAATCTCCACGATGGAGCGCCGCAGCTGCGCCACCTCCGGGAAGGCCGACGCGTCACACGCCGGGTGGAAGCGCTTCCAGAAGTCGATGGCGTCGATGCCCTGCGCCCGCAGCCGCGCCAGCACCTCGGCCTTGTCCTCCACCACCATCGGGTAGAACAGCGGGCACGCCCCCGGCGGCAGCTGGTTGAACAGCGGCGGAGACACGTCCCGCAGACGGCCCAGCAGGAAGAAGTAGTTGCGGCGCCGCTGCTCGACGATGGACTCCAGGTCCTGCGCCAGGGCAATCCGCTTCGTCAGCGGGCTCATGCCCAGGTCCACGTGCCGCCGGTCGAAGTGCTGCGTGCCCGTCGCCACGCGCTCGATGCTGGCCGCCTTCACCGTCCCGTGCCCCACGCTGCGCACCATGCTGCGCAGCGTCCGGCCGAACGCCCCGCCGCGCAGCTCCAGGTTCTGCAGCAGCGCGGACACCGTGTGGCTGAAGGTGGACGCGGACGGAGGCGCCGGCGGCTCCGGGAGGCTGTACTGGCGCGGGCCGTTGACGACCAGCGCACCGCCATTGGGAACCGGCAGCGTCTTGTAGAGGCAGAAGATGCCCACGTCACCCGTGGTGCCCAGCGGCACCGCGCCGTCCGACGACAGGAGCGACAGCGCGCAGTCCTCGATGAGGATGAGGCCGTGCTGGTCCGCCAGCTTGCGCATCTGGGCCACCGGGCCCGGGAAGCCCGCGTAGTGCGTGAGGTACAGCGCCTTCGTCTTTGGGCCGATGCGGCGGGCCACGTCCTCCAGGTCCACGTCCCACCGGCTGCCCACGCGGTAGAAGCGCGGCGTGGCGCCCGCGTCCACCAGCGCCTCCACCTCCACGCCGTGGTGGTAGGCCGGCATGAGCACTTCACCCGCGTCCAGCCCCAGCATCTTCACCGTCAGCCAGATGGCGTTGCGGGCGAAGTAGAAGTAGCGGACGTTGGGAGACGAGAACGGGGGCAGCGAGCCCGGCTTCGGCCGCGACAGCAGCATGTGCGGCCACAGCGTCGGCAGGGACGGAACGAACAGCTTCCCCGAGGACTTCATCGCTTCCATCGCGCCACCACCTCTTTCATCGCGGGTCCCCACCGGAACTTGGCCGCGCAGAGCGCCCGGCCGAAGGCGGAGTCATTGAATACGTAGAGCCACGTGTGGCGCCGGACCTGGTCCGTCCAGTCGCGCTTCCACACCATGTCCGGCCCCAGGAAGTCGAACTCGCGCAGCCCGCGGTCGATGCAGTCCCCCACCACCTCTTCCACGAGGAGCTGCCCCGGGCTGCACTCACGCAGGCTCTCGTCGTAGCCGGGCTTGAGCAGGAAGTAGCGCCCGCCGTGCTCCAGGCCGTAGTGGAAGGCCACCGGCCTGCCGTCCACGCGCAGGAAGTACAGCGCCAGCCGCCCGCGGTACGCCGAGTCCCGCGCCAGCTCCGTGTAGAAGCCGCGCGTGCGCGCGTCCTGCGCCATGGCCGTGCCGCGCTCGCCCTTCCAGCCGCTCTGCTCGAGCAGGAAGCCCTGCTCCAGCGTGCCCTCGAGCCCGAGCCCACCGTCCACGCGCTCGAAGGTGACGCGGCCCTTCTCCTCCAGCTTGCGGCGGCGCCGCCGGCAGTTGGCCTTGAACTTGGACTGCAGCTTCCCCTGGTACGCCTCGCGGCTCTTGGGCAGCGGGATGTAGGGCGACTGGAGCGACTCCCACTCCCCCACCGGCAGCCCCGCCTCGCGCGCCGCCGCGTGCAGCCGCCAGGCCGCGCCGCCGTCCGGCACGTCCGTCAGCCGCAGGACATCCCAGCCGCCCGCCTCGCGCAGGTGCGCGAGGAAGGCCGCCGAGGCCACGTCCGGCTCACGGGCCAGCAGGTCGAACCGGCACGAGTGCGCGTTGGCCATGCCGGACAGCTGCCGCGCCGGCACGCCGTACAGCGTGGTGCGCTCCTCGAAGAGCGGGAGCGCCGCCGTCAGGCGCCCCTGCGCGTCGCGCAGCGTCAGCACCCGCGGGCGGGCGCCCGGGGCGAAGTTGTCCAGCCAGATGCGCAGGAACTCGTGCCGGTAGAAGACCTCGTTGGAGGTGGCCTCCACGAGCGCGTTCCACTCGGACTCCAGGGCCATGAAGGCCGCCCGGTCGGTGACTTCCACGACGGACGGCGGGGAGATGAGCTGTCTAGCTTCCATTGTCGGGCGCCAAAGGTGGTGACGAGGCCTCGCGGCTACAAGCCGCTGCGGGCCATCTTCAGGAGGCAGGAGGCAACCTTGCGGCTGTCGTGTCGGATCCTGGACCCCTCCTTCAGGAGGTCGGCCCGGACCGGCACCACGCCCGCGGCAATCAAGTCCCGGTGGTCCACCGGAACTACATAGGAGCCGCGCCGCGCATACCGCTTCATGGACTCGTCCGTGGGCGGGGTGCCGTTGACCAGCACCGCGTCCAGCACCGGACCCACGTGGTCGATGACCGCCTGGACGTGGTCCAGGCACGTCATGCCGTCCGTCTCACCCGGCTGCGTCATGAGATTCGACACCATGACCTTCAGCGCCCGAGTCTCCTTCAGCGCCTGGGCCACGCCGTCCACCAGGAGGTTGGGCAGCAGGCTCGAGTAGAGCGAGCCGGGGCCGATGGCGATGAGGTCCGCCGTGTAGATGGCCTCCAGCAGCCCGTCCACGGGCGGCGGAGAGCGCGGGCTCAGGGACACCCGGCGCACGCGGCCGTGGGCGCGGCAGATGTTGCGCTCGCCCACGACTTCCGTGTCGTCGTGCATCTGCGCGACGAGCTGCACCGAGGACAGCGTGGACGGCAGCACCCGGCCCCGCGAGCCCAGCAGCTCGCCGGACATGCGCACCGCCTCCAGGAAGTCTCCCTTCAGCTCCGCCAGGGCGGAGATGAGCAGGTTGCCCACCGCGTGCCCCGCCAGGCCGCGCGCCCCGCCGAAGCGGAACTGGAAGACGTCCTTCAGGGCATTCTTCCCACCCGCCAGCGCCACCAGGCAGTTGCGGATGTCACCCGGAGGAAGCGCGCCGTGCTGGCGCCGGAGCCGGCCGGAGCTGCCGCCGTCGTCGCTCATGGCCACCACCGCGGTGATGTCCACCCCCGCGTCGCCGGGCCTGGGCAGCGCGCGCCGGGCCAGGCCGCGGAGCACCATGGGCAGCCCCGTCCCGCCGCCGATGGCGACGATGCGCGTGGGCCGCTCCACCTGAGGCTGCAGCAGCTCGTTGCGCTCGTGCTCCTGCTCGAGCCGGCGCCGGGTCTCCTCCCAGCCCTCCGGGAGCGGCGCTTCCATGTCCATTCCCATCATGACCCTACCCCCATCCACGACGCCCGAAAGCCCGGACCCGCCCCACCTGGCGGGCCCCACCCGCCCCGGCCTCTTCAACAGAGGCCGGAGCGGAGAATGTCCCTACCGCGCCCCACGACCGAGAAGCACATGCCTCACGGTGTGGAAGATGATTCCCACATCCAGGAACAGCGAACCGTTCTTCACGTAGTACAGGTCGAACTCCAGCTTGTTGCGCGCGTCCTCCACCGAGGCCCCATAGGGGTAGCGAATCTGTGCCCACCCCGTCAGGCCCGGCTTCACCGCCTCGCGCAGCCCGTAGAAGGGAATCTGCTGCTTCAGCTGCTCGACGAACACCGGCCGCTCGGGCCGGGGCCCCACGAAGCTCATCTCCCCCATCAACACGTTGAAGACCTGGGGAATCTCGTCGATGCGCGTGCGGCGGATGAAGCGCCCCACCCGCGTGACGCGGTCGTCATTCGCCCGGGCCCACACCGCGCCGTTCTTCTCCGCGTCGGTGCGCATGCTGCGGAACTTCCACAAGTGGAACGTGCTCCCGGCCAGGCCCGTCCGCTCCTGGCGGTAGAAGATGGGGCCCTTCGAGTCCAGCTTGATGGCCACCGCGACCACCAGCAGGAAGGGCGACGCTGCCAGGAGCAAGAGCGAGGCCACCGCGATGTCGAAGCCGCGCTTGAGCGCCCGGCGCAGCGGGGACACGGTCAGCTCGTCCGCGAAGGCGAAGTCGCTGGCCCGGAGGAACTGCACCGGGATGCGGCGCAGCACCCGCTCGCAGAAGCCCGCCGCCTCGTACACCCGGCGGCCCTGCAGCCTGCAGCTCAACAGTGAGTCCACCCAGTTGGCCCCGCGCATGTCATCCGCCGCTTGCACGACGTAGGCCGCCTTGAGCCGGTGGGCCGACGTGTCGATGGACTCGCCCGTGACGCGCGGGTCCACCATGCCGACGACGCGGTAGCTGCCCTCGCCGCCTGCTTCAATCGCGCTGGCCACCGCGCGGGCCTTGAGGCCGTCTCCCACGAGGAGGACGGTGTCGGGCGCGCCCACCACCGCGCGGATGGACACGCGCACCATCAGCGTGCCGGCCAGGGCGCCCATCGCCCCACCCAGCAGCGTGCCCGGAGGCAGCGCCACCGGCAGCGCCAGCGGCAGCACCAGCATCACCCCACCGGCCACCATCGCCGTGACGCCGGCGGCCTTGAGGAAGCGGTAGCCGCGCTCCCGGTCCTCCGCGGCTACGCGCAAGTCGTACAGGTCCAACAGGTACAGCGTGAACTGGAAGGTGACGACGAAGGCCGCGCCCAGTGCCAGCAGCGTGGGCCACAGCTCGGAAAGCGGGGGCCAGGTCCCCGCAGGCGCGAAGAGTGCCGCGCAGGCCGCCGCGCCCATCACGCAGGCCAGTGCGATTGCCGACGACTCGGCGAGGAAGAAAGTCAGCTTCTTTGCAGAAAAGTAGTGGTGAAAAACGCGGAGCACGTGCCCCTCCAACCAACCCGCCCGACCAACCGACCCGCTTCCAGGCTCCGCGCCGCCCCCCCCCGTCGCCAGGGGGCGGAGCGGAGCCATTCCAGGAGCTACTTCTTCTCGTAGTTCTTCAGGTACGGAGTCGCCTGCGTCTCCGCTCCGTTCAGCACACACCCGACGATGGGCGCGCCGCCCAGGCTCTCCACCGCCTGGTGCACGGCCTTGCTCGGGGTGACGTTGGCGCGAATCACCATCAGCACGCCGTCCACCTGGTGGCCCAGAATCGCCGCGTCCGCGAACGGCAGCGTGGGCGGCAGGTCCACGTACACCTCGTCGAAGCCCTCACGCACGGCCTTGAGGAACTGCTTCATCCGCGCGCTGGCCAGCACCTGCGTGGGCTCCTCCGGCGTGGCGCCCGCGGGGATGAGGGCCAGGCGCGTGCTGTTGAAGCGGCGCACCACGTCCCGCACCTCGCACTCGCCCGCCAGCAGCTCCGCCAGGCCCGTCTTGTTGCGCATGCCCAGCGTGCTGGCCACCCCGCCCCGGCGCAGGTCCGCATCCACCAGCAGGATGCGGCGCTCCGGGTTCGCCCGCGCCGCCGCGAGGGCCAGGTTGACGCTCGTCACCGTCTTGCCCTCCCCCGGCATCGCCGACGTCAGGGCCACCACCTTCATCGGCCGCAGCTCCCGCATCCGCTCCAGCCTGTAATAAAGACTGCGGTACTGCTCCGCCGCGGCCGAGGCCGGCGCCGTCAACGTCACCACCCGACGGTCCACCACGTTGCCGCTGGTTGCGTTGTCATCCACTCGAGGGAGGAAGTTGCCCGCCCGCTCCATCGTCTGATCCATACCCGTCCTCCGTCCTATTTCCGGCAACTCAGTTCAATGACGTGGGGGACGACACGCTGTTTCGAGCCCCCGAAGCCGGCATCAGAATCCGCCGCTCCGTCTTGCCATGCATATCCGGGACCACCGCCAGCACCGGGAGGGTGAGGCGCTCACGCACCTCGGAGCCATCGCGCAGGCTGTCGTCGCGCATCTCCAGCACCGCGCCGGTGAGGACGCCCAGGCCCAGGGCCACCAGGAGGGCAATCAGCATCCCCGTGACACGGTCCGGCTTGGCGGGGATGGCCGGCACACCGGCCGGGGAGATGACGTTGAAGAGGCTCTTGGCGCTCTTGGCCTCCAGCTCCTGCGCAATCTCTGCCTCCACCTTGCGGCTCACCACGCTCTGGTACTTGGTGCGGGTGATTTCGTAGTCGCGGTTCATCACCGACAGCTCGTGCGCCCAGCGCGGCGTGTTGGTGAGGCGCGCCTGGTAGACTTCGGCCTGCTTCTGGAGGTCGACAATCTCCTTCTGGATGGACTCGATGAGCTGGGCCACCCGGGTGCGCTCGGCGCGCTCGGCCCACAGCCGGCCTTCCGCATCCTTGCGCTTGGCGGACATGCCCTCGAGCTCCGTGGACATGCGCTTGATTTCAGGGTGGTCCTCCGTCCACTGGGTGCGGGCGTTGACCAGGGCGCGGGTGAGGCCGTTCTCCGCGGCCTCGAGCCGGCCGGCCTCGCTGTCCACCGCGTTGCGAGCGCGGGCCAGGTCGGAGCGGCGGGCCTCGGCGACGCGCAGCTCCTCGGACTTCGTCTGGAGCTGGTGCGACACGCGCTCCAGGCCGCGCATGTTCATCTCCATCTGCTCGGGCAGCTCACCCAGGTGGTCCACCTTGAACTGGGCAATCTTGCGCTCCCAGGACGAGACGGCCGCGCCCATCTGCACCATCTCCTCGTTGAAGAGGTCGGTGGCGCGGGCCGCCTGGGCCTGGCGGATCTTCAGCGTCTCCGCGGAGAAGATGTCCGGCAGCCGGTTGGCCACCTGCGCGGCCACCTGCGGGTCGCGGTTGGCGTAGGTGAGCTCGAAGGCCGTCTCACCCTCCACGCGCACCGTGAGGTCCTTGCGCATCTGGGCGACCGCGGACTCCATGCCCTTCTCGGACACGATGTCCGGGTAGAGGTTCATCTCCTCGATGGCCTTCTGGAGCACGGGGCGCGCCAGCAGCTCCTGTCGCACCGTGAGCAGCCGCTGTTCGATGAGCTCGCTCACCGTGCGCTGCACCATCTCCTCGCCCGGCCGCTGTGGCTCCACGCGGACCACCACCGATGCCTCGTACATGCTCGGCCGGGTCATCACGATGGCCGCGCCCACCGCGAAGACCGCCGCTGCGATGGCTCCCACCAAGGCCTTGCGGCGCCACAGGGCCGCCAGCAGCTGGTCCGCCGTCATCCCTCGCTCCATGTTCCGCTCCTCCTCCATCCCTCTCGATGTTGCTACCAAGGCGTCACCACCAGTCGGACCGCGAAGACATTGCGCGTCAGGTCCGCCGCGCCAGCCGTTTCCGCCACTCCGACCTGAGCAATTCGATCCACCGCACCCTGCGCCGACAGCTGCCGGCTGATGCGGTACTCCACCCCACCACTCAATGCGTACCCCTGAGACACCACGGGAGAGCCGTCCAGGACGCTCCAGTCCTGGGCCGGAGCCCGCCCGTTGCGGAAGAAGCTCGCCGCTCCGAAAGCGGAGAAGCGTTGGGTGAACCGACGCGCCAGCACCACCGCCGCGTAGTCCGCCCAGAGCGCGTTGGCGTAGCCACTCGCGCCCACCAGGTCGTGGCCCACCGCCACGCCCACGTCCAACAGCTCACCCTCGCGCTGCAGCTCCAGCGTCACGCGAGGCACCCAGCCACCCTCCTGGCCATCCGGCGCCAGGTACCGCACCGGGCCCGCCCGGGCGATGAACGTCATGGGGCGGGTCAGCCGGTAGCGCAGGCCCGCCGCCGCGCCGTGCGCCTGGCTCAGCTCCCCCTGGTAGAGGAAGCCCTGGTACCGGTACTCGAGGCCCAGGCTGAGCCGCCGCGTCGTGCGGTACCACGCCTCCACCAGCGGGGTGTGCGCGTAGCCGGCGGACTGACCGGCCTCAAGGATGCGAACCGCCTCGAAGGTGTAGCCCACGCGCACGTCCAGCCTGTCGGTGGCGCGGCCCGTGAAGCCCAGCCGCGCCTGGGTGAAGAACGTCGGCGAGGTGGAGCGGGCCAGGCCGTCACGCGGCAGCGAGGACGGGTCCGTCACGCGATACACCCGGACGGCCGAGTCCACCCGGAGCCGGCGCGTCAGCACGTGCCGGGCCTCCAGTCCCGCGCGGTGGTCCAGCGTCACCTTGCCGGAGCCGTGCCGCATCAGGAGGTCCGCCGCGTAGAAGCTGTCCAACGTCAGCCGGGCGTCCTTCGCCTCCAGACCCAGCCGCGGCGTCAGCTTCGTCATCAGCTGGCCGCCGGCCGCGCCATCTCCCAGGCGCAGGTCGTCGTCGTACCGCTCCTCCGCGGTGAGCCGCAGCCGGGGCTCGAAGACAGTCGCCCCCTGTGCGGCTGGTGCGGCGAGCATGAGGCCCGCGAGCAGCCACTTCTTCCAGTTGCCCTTCACCGTCGCCCTCCGTCCCACACGCCACCCACCGTCCATGTCCACGACGCCCACGCCCTCACACCCCCTCACGGCACGACGATGGTGTCACCCGGCCGGAGGATGAGCTCCTGTCCCCCGTCCGGAGAGATGAGGTCGCTGTAGCGCACCGGAATCTGCCCGCCCTTGGAGTCGGTGCGGATGACCACGATGCCGTCCGAGTTGGCGAAGTCCGTGAAGCCGCCCGCCAGGGCAATCGCCTGCAGCAGCGACACGCGGCCGCGCAGCGGATAGGCGCCCGGGTTGGCCACCTCGCCGGTGACGAACACCCGGCTGCTGTTCACCTCGCGGACAATCACCGTCACGCGGGGCTCCTGCACATACGCCTGGAAACCCTGCTTCAGCTGCTCCGCCAGCTCCGTGGGCGTCTTGCC
Source organism: Pyxidicoccus xibeiensis (assembly GCF_024198175.1). Classification (NCBI taxonomy): domain Bacteria; kingdom Pseudomonadati; phylum Myxococcota; class Myxococcia; order Myxococcales; family Myxococcaceae; genus Pyxidicoccus; species Pyxidicoccus xibeiensis. Next base: position 215,961 of record NZ_JAJVKV010000013.1, on the reverse strand, counting down.
CGCGGCCTGCACCTCGCCCACCATCGGCATGGAGATGAAGCCATCCGGCCGGACGGGGATGGTGCGCGACAGCTCCGCGTCACGCCACACCGCGATGTCCAGCACATCCTCACGACCAATCCGGTAGGGCTGGTCCGAGTTGTCCACCTTCACCTGCGGCTGGTGGGCACACCCCGCCAGGAGCACCACGCCCAACACCGTCCAGAACCCCGCGCTCGTCTTGCCCATCGTCTGCTCTCCCTCGCTGCGGATGTCTCGCTCATGGCCACGAAGTCGCTCGCGCCACGCTTCCGGCGGCTGTCCCATAGCAGCGGGTGTGCCATGTGCCTCGGGGAGGGAAAGTCCATGGATCGTCGTGGGTTACGAAATGCCCTGGGGTGCAGCCTGCTCGGGGTCGGGAAATTTTTCCGGCATCGTACTGGCGTCCAGTGCAGTGATTTCTGCTGGGAGGGGTCAGATCACGGAACCGGTTTACCCACTCCGGGCCACACCCCTTCTCATTCCATACGGCAGGTGCGTGGCACGCGTCTTGATACAGAAGGCGCGTGAGGCAACAGGGTTCACACAGCGGGCCGGGGGGCCCGGGAGAGAGGCGGATGAGGAAGGCGGCTGGGGCGGTGGCGGCGGCGTTCGCGATGGGAACTGGGGCCATGGCCGTGATGGGCGTGGCGTTCGCCAATCAGATGGAAGCAGCGGTGCTGGGTGTCGTCGGCCTGGCGCTGTATGCGAGCAGCGCGCTCGTCACCAGCAAGGCGTCGCCCTCGGCGGCCGCGCCTCGCGAGGTGGCGAAGCAGGCGTAGTAGAAGTTACTTCATGAAGGCGGGAGCCCGGCGCGGCAGCAGCTCGCCGGGCCCCGCCGCTGACTTCGCCGGCTCGATGCGGCCCCTTCAGGGTGGGCCCGTCTGGAGCGCGAGGCTCGGTCTCCGCGACCCGGTGGGATGCCATGCGGCCGATGCGTCGAGCCGCTGCTCGGAGAGCAGGCGTGCGCGAGCCGTGGTGTCCATGCGGGCCCGAGCGCCAGTTGCCTCCCGGACGACTCCTGCCCGCTCCACACGTGGGCATGCCCGACTCAGACTCCCGGTCCTTTCCGCGCTCGCCGCGCGTGCACAACGTCGCCACGGTGCCCTGCGCCCGAAGGAGGACGACTGTTGCGGCCTACCGCCTTTCAACTCAACCTGGGCGCGAGGACGCTGGGAGACGGGCGCACCCACTTCCGCGTGTGGGCGCCGAGCCGCCGCATGGTGGACGTCTGCCACCTCGAGGCAGGCCAGGCACGATACCTGCCCCTGCAGCGCACGGAGCGTGGCTACTTCCAGGGCACGCACCCGGTGCCCGCCGGAGCGCTCTACAAGTACCGGCTGGACGGCGAGGAATGCCTGCCGGACCCGTGCTCGCGCTTCCAGCCGGAGGGGCCTCACGGGCCCTCGCAGGTGGTGGACCCGCACCGCTACGCGTGGAGCGACGCCGGCTGGCGCGGCGTCACGCTGAAGGGGCAGGTCCTCTATGAGCTGCACCTGGGCACCTTCACGCCGGAGGGCACCTGCGCCAGCGCCGCCGCCAAGCTGCCGCTCCTGAAGGAGCTGGGCATCACCACCGTGGAGCTGATGCCGCTGCACACGTACCCGGGCCGCTACAACTGGGGCTACGACGGGGTGACGCTCTTCGCGCCGTGTGCCGTGTATGGAGACCCGGATGACCTGCGCCGCCTGGTGGACGAGGCGCACCGGCTCGGGCTCGGCATCATCGTGGACGTCGTCTACAACCACCTCGGTCCGGACGGGAACTACCTCGCGCGCTTCTCGCCCGGGTACTTCAACCCGAAGTACCCCAATGAATGGGGCGAGCCCACCAACTTCGACGACGGCGACGCCGCGGGGCCCTCGCGAGACTTCTTCATCCAGAACGCCTGCTACTGGCTCACCGAGTACCACTTCGACGGCCTGCGCCTGGACGCCACCCAGAGCCTCTACGACGCGTCCTCCCGCCACATCGTCACCGAGCTGGTGGCGCACGCGCGCGCCGCCACACGGGGCCGCGACATCCTCCTCATCGCGGAGAACGAGCCGCAGGACGTGAAGGTCGTCACGCCCCCGGAGGCCGGAGGCCACGGGGCGGACGCCGTCTGGGTGGATGACTTCCACCACTCCGCGCGGGTGGCGGCGGTGGGCCGCTCCGAGGCCTACCTCATGGACTACCGGGGCACCGCGCAGGAGCTGCTGTCGTGCGCGCTGCGCAACTCGCTCTACCAGGGCCAGTACTACGGCTGGCAGAAGAAGCGCCGGGGCTCGCCCCTGCTGCGCACGCCCGCCGAGCACGTCGTCTTCTACCTCCAGAACCACGACCAGCTCGCCAACACGCTGCGCGGCGAGCGGCTGCACGTGCTGACGGGCGCGCCTCGCATGCGGGCGCTGACGACGTTCTTCCTGCTGCTGCCGCAGACGCCCATGCTCTTCATGGGCCAGGAGTTCTTCGCCTCCTCGCCCTTCCTCTACTTCGTGGACCACCAGCCGGAGCTGCAGGGGCTCGTGCAGCAGGGCCGCGACGGCTTCCTCTCCCAGTTCGCCAGCGCCCGGCACGCCCTGGAGGCGGAGGGCTTCCACATGCCCATCGGCGAGGAGGCCTTCCGCCGCTCCAAGCTGGACTGGAGCGAGCGCGCGCGGCACCCGGGCGCGCTGGCACTGCACCAGGACCTGCTGCGGCTGCGGCGGGAGGACCCGGTGTTCGCCGCGCAGGACCGCTCCCGAATCGACGGGGCGGTGCTGGGCCCGGGCGCGCTGCTGCTGCGGTACCTCGGAAGCGAGCAGGAGGGCGACCGCCTGCTCCTCCTCAACCTGGGCACGGGACTGGATTACGAGCCGTGTCCGGAGCCGCTGGTGGCGCCGCCCGGGGGAAGGAACTGGCGCGTCCTGCTGTCCAGTGACCAGGTCCGCTACGGCGGGATGGGAACCGCACCGGTTCCCGAGGACGGGCGCCTGCACCTGCCCGGACAGACTGCGTTGGTGCTGACGAGCACCGAGGAGAAGAAGGCGTGATTCCGGTCCATCCCTCCCCCGCCCTGCCCCGCCTCGACGTCGAGAGGCCCGCTGGCACGGACTTCACCACGGACCTCGCCCACGAGTGGCTGGTCACCAACGGCCGCGGCGGCTACGCGTCCGGCACGGTGGTGGGCTGCAACACGCGCCGCTACCACGGCCTCTTCATCCCCAGCCTGGAGAAGCGCGGCCGCACGGTGCTGCTGGCGCGGCTGGAGGAGCAGGCGCTGGTAGAGGGCAGGCCTTACCGGCTGGACGCCGAGGAGCGCGCGGACGGCACCACGGACGAGTCGGGCGCGCGGCACCTGCGAGGCTTCCACCTGGACGGCCTGGTGCCCGTCTGGGAGTACCAGCTGGGCCCGGCGCGGCTGCGGCGCAAGCTGGTGATGGTGCACGGGGAGAACACCGTCTTCATCGCCTGGGAGCACGTGTCCGGGCCCGAAGTCAGCCTGCGGCTGCGCCCCTTCCCGGTGGACCGCCCGCACGACAAGCCCATCCCCCAGCGCCAGGGCGAGCCCACCGTCTTCCTGCGAGGCCGGCACGTCGAGCTGTGCGCCGATGACGGCGCTCCGCCCCTGCGCATGCGGGTGTATGGCGCCGGCCCCACGCCCTTCGTGAGCCTGCCCATGACGTCCCCCGCGCAGCTGTACCGGGTGGAGAAGGCACGGGGCTACGAGCACACGGAGGTGCAGCAGTCCCCGGGCTACTTCGAGTGCACGCTGCCCCCGGGAGGCACGCTCGCGCTGGGCGCCACCACGGAGGGCTGGGCGTGCCTGGAGCGGGAGCCGACGGAGGTCTTCGCACTGGAGCTGGAGCGCGAGCGGCGGCTCATCTCCCGCGCGCCCGAGGAGGCCCGCACGGGCGTGCCCGCCCGGCTGGTGCTGGCGGCGGACCAGTTCATCATCGACCCGACGCGCCCCGCGGACGACGCCTGGGCGCGCTCCATGGGCCAGGACGCGCGCAGCGTCATCGCCGGCTACCACTGGTTCACGGACTGGGGCCGGGACACGATGATTTCGCTGGATGGCCTGACGCTGGCCACCGGGCGCTACCGCGAGGCGGCGGCAATCCTGCGCACCTTCCAGCACTACGTGCGCGACGGCCTCATCCCCAACTACTTCCCCGACGGGGAGAGCGAGGGCGTCTACCACACGGCCGACGCGACGCTCTGGTTCTTCCACGGCGTGGACCGCTACCTGGACTGCACGAAGGACGAGGAGCTGCTGCGAGACCTCTTCCCCACGCTTAGGGCCATCGTGGAGCACCACCAGAAGGGCACGCGCTTCCACATCGGCGTGGACCCGGCGGACGGACTCTTGCGTCAGGGCGCGGAGGGCTACCAGCTCACCTGGATGGACGCGAAGGTGGACGGCTGGGTGGTGACGCCGCGGCGGGGCAAGGCGGTGGAGATCAACGCCCTGTGGTTCAACGCCCTGCGGCTGATGGCCACCTGGGCGGAGCGGCTGGGGCAGGACGCGAGGCCGTACCTGGCGGCGGCGGAGAAGGCCTACGGCAGCTTCAACCGGCGCTTCTGGAACGAGAAGCTGCAGTGCCTCTTCGACGTGGTGGACGGGGAGCAGCTGAAGGAGGACCCGGCCATCCGTCCCAACCAGGTGTTCGCCATCTCACTGAAGCACCCGGTGCTGCACCGCGACCGCTGGGAGCCCGTGCTGGAGGTGGTGCGGCGCGAGCTGGTGACGCCGGTGGGCCTGCGCAGCCTGGCGGCGGGGCACGCGGACTACAAGGCGAACTACGACGGCGACCTGCGCGCGCGGGACGCGGCGTACCACCAGGGCACGGTGTGGGGGTGGCTCATCGGCCACTACGTGGACGCGACGCTGAAGGTGAACCCGGACCTGGCGGCGGCGCGCGCGCTGCTGCGCGGGCTGGAGGAGCACCTGCTCCACACGGGCATCGGGCAGATCAGCGAAATCTTCGACGCCACCGAGCCCTACCGCCCGCGCGGCTGCATCGCCCAGGCGTGGAGCGTGGCCGAGGCGCTGCGCGTGTTCATGAAGACGCACGTGACGACCTGAGCCGCCGTCACGTGGCGCTTCCGGGCGCGCCGCCGTCAGGCTCAGGCGATGGCGCGCACCACGCCGCCGTCCACGCGCAGGGCCGCACCGCTGATGCCCGAGGCCTTCGGGCTGCAGACGAAGGCGACCAGGGAGGCAATCTCCTCCACCGTCTCGAAGCGCTGGAGCAGCGAGGACGGCCGCGCGTTCTTGAAGAAGTCGCGCTCCACGGTGGCCACGTCCACGCCCTGCTGGCGCGCCAGGTTCTCGAGGAACCCCTCCACCCCTTCAGAGCGCGTGGGCCCGGGGAGGATGGAGTTCACGGTGATGCCGGTACCGGCGGTGCCCTCGGCGATGCCTCGGGCCAGGGCAATCTGCGCCGTCTTGGTGACGCCGTAGTGGACCATCTCCACCGGAATCTGGAGGCCGGACTCGCTGGAGATGAAGAGGACGCGGCCCCAGTTCTTCTCGCGCATGCCCTTGAGGTAGTGGCGGCTGAGACGCACGCCGCTCATCACGTTCACCTCGAAGATGTTGAACCACTGCTCGTCGGTGATGTCCTCGAAGGGGCGGGGCTCGAAGGTGCCCAGGTTGTTCACCAGGATGTCCACGCGGGGCACCGCCTTCAGCATCCGGTTGACGCCTTCCAGCGTCCCCAGATCACCGGCCACGCCGCGCAGCTTCGCCCCCGGCTGCTTCCCCCGGAGCTCCTTCAGCGCCGCGTCCACGCGCTCCTGCGTGCGCCCGTTGACGATGACCTCCGCGCCCTCGCGGGCCAGCGCCTCCGCGATGGCCAGGCCGATGCCCGCCGTGGAGCCACTCACCAGCGCAACCTTGTCCTTCAGTTCCAGGTCCATGCGTTTCCACTCCTGAATTGAGGCGCACCGTGTAACGCAGTCCTCGCCGGGCCGCACGGCAACTCCGGGCAATCCCGGCCGGACGGGGCGAACCTACAGCGCCACCCTTGCATCCGTCTGACCACCAATAGCAGGGCGGTGCCGAAGCGCCCCTGGTGGCGGCGGGGCTGGCTGTGACTTCGCCGGTGGCACTCCCTTCGCGACCTCAGGGAAGTGCTCAGGACGAAGCTCCAGAGCCGTCGTCAGAGAGAAAGGCAACACGGCGACCGTGAACTGAGCTACCCAGAACGCCAGCAAGTGCACGCTCGATGGGATAGAAGTGCCCGCCAGCGGCACACTTTCGCTCCCGTCCGCAGTTCCCACAGCATCAACCGGGTCCGCTACATCGACTCCTTCGTCGCCCTGCCAGCGAAGAATTGCTCCGGTGATGAGCCACGCTTGAGCTGGGCCACGTCAATGCGCCCCAGTGCGCGCTCCTGGGTGGCGGTATCCAGCGCCCCATCGATGCCGAAGGTGAGGTGGCTGTCCTCCCCTCCCAGAGCACGACCTCCCATGTGAGATGTTCCGGATCTGGCGGGAGCACTCTCAAGTCGGCCAGGGGCGATGCGGAGGAGTTCCCGGACTGATGCAAGACGCGCATGAGTCCTGCCTGACAGGGTGAAGCCCAGGGCGGGAAGGACAGACCACCGTGCGGCCATGCCGTGCCAGCGCTCCACTCCTCGGGGCAGTCCGAGGCATCCCGTGGGCAGGCTCTCGGGAGGGTTTGACTCCAGACTTGGAGGGAGCCCGCATCGCCTGAACGCTCGCGGGCTTTTCGGCCTCTTACGCAGCACGGACCGCAGCGGACCTGCCCGGTCGTCCGCCGTCGACATGTCAGCCCCACCCGGTAGGAAGGTGCTGGCGGAAGGAACGTTCCTTCCGCGGGCGGGTCGGTCCGGGGGTGGGCAGATGATCATGGAGCTGTACCAGCAGTTCGTGGCCACGCGGATGGAGGAGGCGGCGGCGGTGATGGCGCAGCGCGGCTACGACAACACCCCGGCCGCGGAGCTGGCGCGGGTGATGCGCATGTCGGTGGGCTCGCTGTACCGGCGCTACGGCAGCAAGCGCGGCTGTGCGCTGGCCATTCGCGACTTCTCCGAGGACGAGCTGTGCCGGTATGCGCGCTACGAGTTCCAGATGGCCAGCACGGACGAGGGCGCGGGCTTCCGCGAGGGCTTCTTCGCCCTCTGGCGGCTGCTGGCCAACTACGCGTTGCGGACGCCCGGCGTCTTCAGCTTCGTCTTCCTGCACGTCCACCCGGAGGCGGGGCCTGACGACGAGCGAGGCTGGCGGGTGCGGGACCTGATTCGCGAGATCGTCAGCCAGGCGGAGCGTGACGGAGCGCTGGAGCCGGGGTCCGCGATGGCGAGGACGTGCCTGGTGTGGGGCGCGCTGGCGGAGCTGGGGCGGGTGGCGGCGAGGTGGGAAGGCGCAGTCACGGAGGAGGACGTGCTCGCGTCGGCGGAGGCGCTCTGGCGGGCGCTCGGGCCCGGGGAGAAGTCGGCGCCCCGGGGGTCTGGCGGAGTGCCGCCTCCTGAAGGCGAGAAGGTCCCGGATGAGGCGCCCGACAGTGCCGCGGCGGCAATGGATGATGGTGCGGAGGCGAATCCGCCTCCAGATGGCGAGAAGGCCCCGGATGAGGCGCCCGATAGTGGCGCGGCGGCGGCAATAGATGAGGGCGCGGAGGAGCCTCGGCCAGGCGCTCCGCCCGTGGAAACGAAGCGTCCCCTCGCCATGGTGGAGGGCGGTACTCCGGCAACTGCGACGCGCGAAGCCCCAGGGCTGCACGTGTTGAGTGATTCACCTGCGGGTGTGGGCGCGACGCGGTCCGAAGCCATGACGGAGGAAGTGGCCCTCGCACCAGCTCACGAGGCTCCGGCATTCGGGCGCTCGATGCACGCCAGACCCCGTCGCGGTCATCGATGCGGCCCTGCCGGAACGGGGACACCTCACCCGGGAGGCCGTTGCCGGGCGACGTGGCAGGCAGCGCACTGGAGTCAGGTCGCTCGCCACGTTCCTGCATGCCATGGCCCCGGGAGGGCGCGGGGCCTCCCGGATGCCGCAGGCCCCTGCCACGTCATGAATGAAGGGCTGCGCTGCGCACCATCCTCCAACGTTACCGTCGCGGCGGCGCACCAGGGAGGTAGCATCCGCCGCCATGGCGAAACCCCAGTACTGGCTCATCAAGAGCGAGCCCTCCGTCTACCCGTACACGCAGCTCGAGAAGGACGGGAAGACGGAGTGGACCGGCGTGCGCAACTACGAGGCGCGCAACAACCTCCGGGCGATGAAGCCCGGCGACCTGTGCCTCTACTACCACTCCAACGAGGGCAAGGCCGTGGTGGCCGTGGCGAAGGTCCTCACCCCACCCGGCCCGGACTCCACCGCGCCCGACGAGGACTGGGCCGCGGTGCACGTGGGCCCCTTCCTCCCGCTGAAGCAGCCGGTAGAGCTGGCCACCATCAAGGACACCGAGGCGCTGAAGGACATGCAGCTCATCACCCGCAGCCGCATCAGCGTGGTGCCCGTCACCGCGCCCCACTTCAAGCTCATCCTGAAGATGGGGAAGACCGCGCTTCCGAAGTAGCCAGCGGGTCCGGCCCCCGCAGCAGCGTCACCTTGGGCCCCGTGAAGGTGTGCCGCTGCGCCAGCAGCCAGTAGAGGGCCAGCAGCACCAGCGCGCCGGCGAACGTGTAGCCGGCGAGCTGGTTGGGCGGCAGCACGAAGAGCACCATGATGGCCGCGCACCAGACCAGCGCCACCCCGTTGATGAAGGGCGACGCGCGGCCCAGGTCCCACGGCCCCCGGTGCGACCACGTCCCCGAGCGCCGTGCCCGCCACCCCACCCAGATGGGCAGCGCATACGACGCGTAGAGCGCCAGCGTGCTCAGCGCCACCATGGCCGCGTACGCCTCGGCCCAGAGCGCCACCACCAGCGCCGCCGCCACGGACACCCATACCGCCACGGACGGCGTCTTGAAGCGCGGGGACACGTGCTTCAACCACCGCGAGCCCGGCAGCCCGTTGTCCCGCGCGAAGGCGAACAGCATGCGCGAGTTGGACGTCACCGACGACAGCCCGCAGAACCACATGGCACAGATGGCCACCCACACCAGCGCGCCACCCACCGTCGGGCCCAGCGCCGTCGTCAGCACGTACAGGAACGGGTTGGGGGCCGCCGCCGCGGCCGGCAGGTCCTGGATCGCCAGCGTCACCGCGCCCAGCAGCACGTACCCCACCACGGCGCTGACGGCCACGGACAGGAAGATGCCCCAGGGCGCGTTGCGCGTCGGGTCTCTCGTCTCCTCGGAGATGTGGGCGCTGGCGTCGTAGCCCGTGAAGGTCCACTGCGCCTGGAGCAGGCCGATGAGGAAGCCGTACAGGTACCAGGGGTTCTCGCTGCTGAAGCGCGTGAGGAGGAACGCCGGCTCCTTCATCGGCGCCAGGGCCACCAGCGCGCCGATGAGCACCGCCACGCCGGCCAGATGGTACCAGGCGGAGAAGTCGTTGAGCCAGGCCACCACCCGCACGCCCACGTGGTTGAGCACCGCGTGGGACACGAGGATGGCGGCGTAGAGCGGCAGCACGGCGCCGCGCTCGCGAGGCAGGCCCAGCATGTCCGCGAGGAACTCCGCCAGGCCGTAGTCGATGCCCGCCGTAATCGCGAACTGCCCCACGGTGTTGAGCCACGCGGTGAAGAAGCCCACCCGCGGCCCGCCGAGCATCGCCGACCAGTGGTAGAGCGCGCCGGCCGTGGGGAAGGACGAGGCGAGCTGCGCGAGGCTCGCCGCCACCGCCAGCGTCAACAGCGCCACCAGCGGCCAGCCCACCCCCATGACGAAGGGTCCGCCGAAGCGCAGCCCGTGGCCATACAGCGTCACCGCTCCGGTGAGGATGGAGATGATGGAGAAGGAGACGGCGAAGTTGGAGAAGCCGCCCATGTCGCGCAGCAGCTGCTGCGCGTACCCCAGCCGCTGGAGCTGGGCGGCGTCCTCCTCGAGCTGGCGCTCACGGTCCGGAGTGTTGGCCATGAACACCAGGATAGGCGGGCCAGCGGCACGGAGCCCCGACCTCCGGGCCCGCCTCTGTCCGAAACCGGAACGCTACGGCTTACGGGGCGCCGGGGTGCCAGGGCGCGCCGGCTCGGCGGCGGTGCCCGGGAGGCCCCGGTGGATCTTGATGTGCTTCTCGAAGTGCATCGGCCCCATCTCCGCCTCCAGCTTCTGCCAGAGGTCCGGCCCGAGCAGCTTCTTGATCTGCACCATCAGCCCCACGCGGTTGCGGCGCACCGCCGTCTCCGCGCGGCCCACCTCCTCCACCTGCTTGAGGATGCCGCTCTCGTCCGGTGACGGCGCGCTCAGCAGCCGCTCCAGGCGCAGCTGCGCCCGCTTCAGGTCGGCCTCCAGGGGAATGAGGGCCTCGTTGGACTCGAAGCTCAGGTCCTGGGCCCGCTGCGCCACGTCGCGGGGGATGCCCAGCTTCTCCACCAGGTGCGGCGGAATGCCATTGGTGGGCGCCGGCAGCGGCCCCACGCGCATCATCATCGGCTGGCCCGAGCGCGTCGCCGAGATGACGGGCCCGTTGGAGTGGATGAGGACGTTGCCCTCCTCGTCCTCCTGGGCCAGCGCGGGGGTGGTCAGCAGCAGCGCGGCCACGGTGGTGCTCAACAGCCTCTGGAATCGGGTCTTCATCACAAGGACTCCACTGGGTAGAGAGGAATGACCGCCGTTCGGAACGGCGGGGCTTCCAGCGCGCGGGAATCGGGAGGGCGCAGCCACGCGGCGAGCGTGCCGAACGGCCGGTACGTCTCGTCGTGCACCACCAGGTCGCGGCGGGTGAAGCCGCGCACCTCGCCCATCAGCTGCATGAGGGAGCCCCGCTCGGCGGCGTGCTGCACGGCCACGGCGGCGGAGTCCTCCTCCAGATGCGTCGGCAGCACGTCCTCGCGAGGCTCGCGAGTCAGCCCCAGCTCGGCCTGGGGCATGGGTGCTTCGCCTATATAATGATGCGGGTCCTGCTCGGGCGCGGCGGCGGGCCGCAGCCACAGCACCAGCGCCGCCAGCCCGAGGGACGCCACGGCGCCGGCGGAGGCGCGGCGGCGGATGACGCGGCGGCGCACCTCCCGCAACACGGCTTCGCGGGGGATGGTGGGCAGCTCGGGCGGCTGGGGCAGGCGCAGCGCGGCGGCGGACGCGTGCAGGGCTGCCAGGGTGCGGCAGTCCTCGCAGTGCGCCAGGTGGGCCTGGAGCTCCGGCGTCAGGCGCGCAGGCGCTTCCACGAGGGCAGCGGCCGCGTCGTGGCATCTCATGGGGTGTCTCCTTCCAGGGCGTCAGCGGCCTTGAGCTTCTTGAGGGCGCGGTAGAGGTGGATGCGGACGGTGCCGCGGCCGATGCGCATGGCCTCGGCGATGGCGTCCAGCTCGAGGCCCTCCAGGTAGCGGAGGGTGAAGGCGGTGGCCTGCTGCGTCGGGAGCGCCCGCAGCGCGCGGCCGAAGCCGAGCCAGCGCTCGGCGCCGACGAAGTGCTCCTCCGGAGAGGGCACCGGCGCGGGGCCGAAGTCCAGCGCCTCGCGCACCACGTTCCAGACACGCCGCCGGCGAAGGTGGCTCATGGCGCGGGACACCAGGATGCTGCGCAGCCACGCGGGCGCCGCGGTGGCGTCCCTCAGCGTGTGTCGCTTCTCGTACGCATCCGCGAGGGTGGCCTGCACCAGGTCCCTCGCCTCCTCGCCGTCCCAGACCAGCCGCCGGGCGAGCCGCAGCAGCCCACCCTGCTCCGCCTCCAGGAGCACGTCGAAATCCAGCGCGGCCGTGGCTCGCGGCGGGCTTCGAGGCTCGTCCAGGATGGCGGTGCCCTTCACGGTGAAACAACCTCCCATCAGCTTCCACGTGAATGAGGACGCGCGGGTGGGAAAATCGGCATACTCGACCCGTGAGTGTTTCTGAAATCCGCCGGATTCCCGCCGCCGCGACTCGCGGTCTTCGCCAGGCCGTCCTCCGCCCGAACCAGCCCCCGCAGACGGTCGTCTATCCGGGAGATGACGATGCGGACACCCTCCACCTGGGCGTCTACGCGGTGGGGGGCCGCCTCGTCGGGGTGGCCTCGCTCTACCGGGAGCCGCCCCCGGACTCCCTGAGGACCACCACGGCCTGGCGCCTGCGGGGCATGGCCGTGGACAAGTCGCTCCAGGGCCACGGGTACGGGGCCGCCCTCCTCCGGGCCTGTCTGGAGCACGCCACCGTCCAGGGAGGCACCCAGGTGTGGTGCAACGCCCGGACGACGGCGTCGGGCTTCTACCGCTCGCTCGGCTTCTCCCAGAAGGGAGACACCTTCGAGCTCCCCGGCATCGGCCCCCACCACTTCATGTGGCGCGGCCTCGAGGCCTCCCGATGACGACCATCCCCGACCTGGAGGCAGTGCGCATCGCCATCGAGAGCATCGACGAGGAGATCCTCGATGCCCTCCGCCGCCGCATGGACCTGGCGGACGACGTGGCGCGGGCGAAGCTGGCCGCGGCGGCGCCCTTTCGGGACCAGCGCCGTGAGGACCTGCTCCTGCGCCGCATCCGCACCCGGGCCGCGGAGCATGGGTTGGATCCGCACGAGGTGGAGCGCATCTGGCGCCTCTTCATCGACATGTCGGTGGCGCGGCAGCAGGCCCTGGTGCAGCGGCAGGACACCACGCCCCTGCGCGTGGCGTACCCGGGCGTCGAGGGCTCCTACAGCCACCTGGCCGCGCGCCGCCGCTACGGCAACCGCCCCGGGGGCGTGCTGCTCACCGGCTTCGACCATGCCCGCGAGGCGATGGACGCCCTGCGCCGGGGCGAGCAGGACCTGGTGCTGCTGCCAATCGAGAACACCACCGCTGGCAGCATGAACGAGACGTACGACCTGCTCGCCGAGGGCGGCGTGGTCATCACCGCGGAGCTGGTGAGCCAGGTGGACCACCGGCTGCTGGGGCTGCCGGGCGCGAAGCTGGAGGGGCTGCGCGAGGTGCTCTCCCACCCGCAGGCGCTGGCCCAGTGCGAGACGTTCCTCCGCGCGAAGGTGCCGTGGGCGCGCATGGTGCCGGACGTGGACACCGGCGGCGCGGCGCAGAAGGTGCGCGAGCGGAACGACCCGGCGGTGGCGGCCATCGCCAGCGAGACGGCGGCGCAGCGCTTCGGCCTGGAGGTGCTCGCCCGCGACCTGCAGCCCGCGTCGGACTACACGCGCTTCGTGGAGGTGGGCCGCGAGCCCACGCCGCTGGCGCCGGGCGTGCCGTGCAAGACGTCGCTGCTGGTGGTGCTGGAGCACAAGCCGGGGACGCTGGGTGAGATGCTCCAGCGGCTCATCCTGCGCGGGGTGAACCTGAGCAAGCTGGAGTCGCGGCCCATCCCCGGGCAGCCGTGGCAGTACCGCTTCTACCTGGACGTGGAGGGCCACGCGGCCTCCGCGGCGGTGACGGCGGCGCTGGACGACATCCGGCCGCTGACCTCGTCGCTGCGCGTGCTGGGCACGTACGCGAGCGCGGAGGGGGCCCATGGCTGAGCCCCGGCGCCGCATCGCCTTCCAGGGAGAGCACGGCGCCTATGGCGAGGAGGCCGTGCGCGCGCTGCACGGGCAGGACGTGGAGTCGGTGCCCGTGCTCACCTTCCGCGCCGTCTTCGAGTCCGTGGCGGAAGGCCGCGTGTACGGCGGCGTGGTGCCCGTGGAGAGCACGCTGGGCGGCCCGGTGGCGGAGAACGTGGACCTGCTGCTGGAGCACGACCTCCAGATTACGGGCGAGCTGTCGCTGCGCATCCGCCACTGCCTGCTCGCGCCGCCGGGACGGACGCTGGACGGAATCGAGCGGGCCCTCTCCCATCCGCAGGCGCTGGCGCAGTGCGCGGGCTACCTGAGAAGGCGCGGCATCACCCCGCTGCCGGAGGCGAACACGGCGATTGCCGCGCGCCGGGTGGCGGAGGAGGCGCCGCCGCGCACGGCCGCCATCGCCAGCCGCGTGGCGGCGGAGCTGTACGGGCTGGCGGTGCTGGACGTGGGGGTGGAGGACTCGCCGGACAACCACACCCGCTTCGTCACGCTGGGCCCGGCGCCCGAGCGCACGTGGGCCCGGCGCAAGACGGCGCTGGCCTTCACGGTGGAGAACGCGTCCGGCGCGCTCTACCGGGTGCTGAGCGCCTTCTCCTCACGCGGGCTCAACGTGGCGAGGCTGGAGTCCCGGCCTCAGCGCCGCGCGTGGGAGTACGTGTGGTGCATGGACGTGGACGGCGCGCTGGAGGACCCGCGGGTGCGCGAGGCGGTGGACGCCGCCCAGGGCGCCTGCATCACCCTGCGGGTGCTCGGCAGCTACGGCGTGGCGTGACCCCGGAGCCGTGAGGCGCTCACCTCACGGCTCGCAGGGGACTCAGGTGGTGCCGCCGGGGCTGAGCCCGTCACCGGCCTTCACGGCGGCGACGTAGGCCTCGCGCACGAGGCGCACGTAGTTCTGGAGCGCGGGAAGCTGCGGCAGCCGCAGCGCCTGCGGGCCGTCGCACAGCGCGGCCTCCGGCTGCGGGTGGAAGTCCACGAGCAGCATGGACGCCCCGGCGATGAGGCCCTGGCCGATGGCGTGGAAGATGTCCGGCAGCCCGTCCGGCGGCGGCGGCGCCTGGCCGATGGCGTGCGACGGGTCCACGCACACGGGCATGCGCGTGAGGCGGCGCACCACCGGCACGTGGGCGAAGTCCACCATGTTGCGGTGCGGGTCGCCCAGGTGCGTCTTCACGCCGCGGAGGCAGAAGACAATCTTCGGGTTGCCCTCGCTCGCCACGTACTCGCAGGCGTTGAGGGACTCTTCCAGGGTGATTCCCATGCCGCGCTTGAAGAGCACGGGGAAGGTGCGCTGCTGGCCGATGCTCTTCAGCAGCTCGAAGTTCTGCGCGTTGCGCGTGCCCACCTGCAGCATGACGCCCGTGGCGTTGCCCGAGCGCTCCAGGGCCTCGCGAATCTCGTCGATGTGACGCGGGTGCGTCACCTCCATCGCGATGACCTTGATGCCGTGCTTGCCCGCGGACTCGAACACCCACGGGAGGCACGCGGCGCCCAGGCCCTGGAACTCGTACGGGCTGGTGCGCGGCTTGTACACGCCCATGCGCGTCGTCTTGATGCCGCACTTCGCGAGCGCGGCCATCATCGCGTCGACGTTCTCCCGGTTGTCCACGGCGCACAGGCCCGCGAACAGCTGCACCGACTTCTCATCGAAGGTGACACCGTTGTAGTCGAAGCCCGAGGACGCCCGCTGGCCCTTGTGCCGGCCGATGACGCGGTACTTCTGGGACACGCGCACCACCTGCCGCACGCCCGGAATCGCCTCGAACGGCTCGACGGGGACCTGCGCGGTGGAGCCGAGCAGGTACACCTCGGTGACCGTGTACTCGGCGCCCTCCATGACGTGCGTCCGAGGGGTCACTCCCTTGTACTGCGAGGCGACCTTGAGGACGGTGGACACCACGGACTCAGGTGAGTCCGGCTCGAGCATGACGATCATCTTCAGTTTCTCCCGCGCGGCGCTGTCGTACGTGCCGTGAAGCTTAGTGGAAAAGGATGCGCGGAGTGTAACAGCCAGGACAGTCGCTTCGCGTCCGCCCCCGGGTCAGGAGTGACGGCGCCCTCTGGCGGCACGCTCGAACCGCCGGGGCGCTCGTGCCCCTGGCCGCCCGCTCAGCTCGCGGCGGGACGGAGGCGGATGGCCATGAGGGCGTAGTGGTCGCGCTGGGCGTTGTCGCCCAGGTGCTCCCAGACGTCGGCGAGGGCCTTGGCGGCCTCGACGTACGCGGGGGAAAGCTCGAGCGCGAGCTCGAAGGTGTGGCGGGCCTGCCGGTAGCGCGCCTTGTCCGGCCGGCGGGGGCCGCGGGTCAGCAGCGCATTGCCCAGGGTGTAGACCTCCACGGCGGCGGCCTCGCGGTAGCCGGGCGTGGAGTTGAGCTGCACGGCGCGCTCCATGAGCTGCGCGGCGGCCTCGGGCTCACCGAGCTCGAGCTGGCAGAAGGCGGCGTCGCGGTACGGGTCCGCGGTGGTGGGGTCCACCTCGATGGCGCGCTCGAAGCACCGGAGCGCCTCCTTCGTGCGGCCGAGCGCCATCAGCGACGAGCCCTTGCCGGTGAGCGCGGGCAGGTGCTTCGGGTCCACGGCGAGGACCTTGTCGAAAGCGAGGATCGCGGCCTCGTGGTTGCCGGACATCGAGAGGCTGGCGCCTTCGTTGAAAGCCGCGAACAGCAACTTGGACATCGTTCCCCCACGGGACAGGGTGGCGCGGAGCGCGAGTCGCCCGCGTGTCGAGCCTGTCACCGTGCGGAAGGCCTGAAAAGGCATCAGTACGTCGGGCGTGCGTCTGGCTGATGGGAACCATCGGCTGGCGCGGCACGCCTCCCCAGGAGGTGCCTTGACCGGCCCACGCCAGCGGCTCCCAGCCCTCCGGGAGCCGCCATGGATTCAGGCGCCAAAGGGTCCGTGCTATGAGGCGTGCAAGCCCGACTGACTCCGGGCGGGGCCGGATTTCGACTTCCAGACCATGCACCTCTCCGCCTCCCCCCTCGTCGCGCTCCTCTGTCTTCTGGTGCTCCCTGGCTGCGCCTCCACGCCCCCCGCGGCCCGAAGGGAGGAAGGACCGGAGCAGGCGGCTCCCCTGCGCCCCACGGGCCAGAGCACCACCGCGAAAGAGGAGGCGAAGCGCAGGGACGAGCTCGAGCTGAAGGCACGGGCGGAGCTGCTCTGCCGGCACCACCAGTTGGGCGCTCCGGCGATGGCGCGCCTGCCCCAGGGCACGCGGGCGAATGACCTCATCCGCGACGTGGACCTCTTCTTCGTTCGCGACCATCCCGCCCTGGTGGTGCGTACGCCGGTGGACCTGCCCGCGGCCTTCGCCGAGGTGGCACGCCACATCCGCTGCGAGGTGGAGTCCGTGGAGCTCCGCGGCTGTACCGCGGCCGTCACCGTCCTGCAGACCCGGCCCCGGTGGGAGGACCCCGGCTTTCCCGCCGAGGCCCTGAAGGGCACCGCCCCCTCCGACGAGGTGCGCGCCAGCCTGGGGCGCTGGATGGAGCCTGAGTCAGCGCCAGTCATGGAGACGCACCGCTTCAGCTTCTCCATCACCCCGAGCGGCTGGCGTGCCGACTACGAGCTGCCCGAGAAGGCGCGAGGGCTCGAGGACCCCTTCTTCGCTCCGGTGGGCACGGCGGAGCAGCTGCTCGCGACGGCGATGCCCTCCGAGCCCGGGAGCTTCCCCGACGCTTCATCGCGCCAGGGGAACAGGGTGACGGCGTCCGACTGGCTGTGCCGCAACGACCAGGAGTCCATGCCGGCGGCGGCGGTCCGGGTCGAGGGCCAGGTGGTCGTCCGCTGCGTCATCACCCGGGAGGGCTCGGTGAAGAGCTGCCGCGTCCAGAAGACGCTCCCACAGATGGAGAAGACGGTGCTGGACTCCCTCTACGGCTCGCGCTCGAGGCCGGTCACCGTCGGCGGAGTTCCCATCGACGTGACGTACACGTTCACGCTCGACTTCAAGCCGCCGCGCTGAGGCCGCGGCGCGGCGTCACATCCGCACGCCGAGCTGCATGCCGGGCCACCAGAGGTAGTGCTTGGGGCCCTGGCGGGAGAAGCTGCTCAGCGCCGTCACCGGCTCGCCGTCCGGCGAGTGCAGCATGTTCATCGTGGGCCCGCCGATGATGGCGAAGCGCTTCGCGAGCTGGAAGCCGCCCATCACCCGCACCTGGTGCAGCAGGTTGGCGGTGGTGAAGCTCGAGTCCCACGGGTACACGCTGCTCGTCACCACATCCACGTCGACGAAGAGGCGCTCGGACACGGGGATGTGCCCGCCCAGGCCGATGCCCAGGGCCCAGTGGCTCGGCCCTCGCGCCTTCGCCGCATGGCCGATGCTCCCCACCACCGTCGTATAGAAGTAGCGGCTGCCCACCTTGAAGCCGACGTTGGCGAAGTGGCTGTCGCTGCCGTACGCCTCGACGTGGAACTGGCCGTTCTGGACGATGCTGACCAGGCCGAACGGCAGGCCGGACTCCACCTCCCGCGCCACGTTGACGAGGCCCAGCTGCATGCCGTTCAGCTTCCCCGCCAGGTTGATGAGCCCCAGCTGCATGCCGGACACGTCGCCACCCACGTTGAGGAGCGACAGCTGCAGGCCCTGGGCGGAGTCCGCCCAGTTCATCCCCACGGAGGTCTGCACACCTGTCATGCGCCCCTGCACCCTGTTGAGCCCCACCGTGCCCTGCACGCCCCCGAAGTCCCCCGACACCCAGTTGGTGCCCACCGACAGCTGCGTGCCCTCCATGGGCGCGGAGGACACGTTGCCGCCCACGGAGAGCTGTCCCATCAGGCCGCCCTGGCGGGCGACGTTGAGGCCCACCGCGGCCTGCAGGCCGCCCACCTGACCGGCGGCCCAGTTGCCACCGATGGAGAACTGCGCGCCCGTCACCTCCGCGCGCGCCACGTTGCCGCCGATGGCGAACATCACGCCCTGCACGGGGCCCGTGGCCCAGTTGCCGCCCAGCGAGAACGCCAGGCCATCCACCCGTCCGACGCGAGCGGCCCCCAGCGAGATGGAGAGCGTGTTGTCCACCGGGCCGACGTCGAGCACGTCGTTGGTCTGCACCGACGGGAACAGGCCCAGGTTGAGGAAGCGGTACGCGTTGCGCGGCGGTATCGGGGAGTCCAGGCCGCCCGTCGCGGACGCCATCGGCTCCACCGGAGGCGCGCCCATCAGCCGGGGCGTGCCCCCGCCGCGCATGGCGGTCAGCTCCACGCCGACGGGACGGAAGGCCGACTCGGCCAGCACGGCGCGCCCACCCTGCGCCAGCACCAGCTCCGCCTGGGACGCCTTGCCGTGCGCCTCGCGCATCACCGTGTACTTGCCCGGCTGTAGCCCCAGCTCCGTGGCACGGCCGGCGAACTTCTTGAGCTCCACCACCAGGCGGCCCGGCGTGTCGCGCACGTAGAGGCGCCCGTCGAGCATCTCCCCCAGCACCAGCACCGCCGCGGTGGAGCGCAGGTCCGTCATCACCAGCTCGCCCGTGCCCGCCAGCTCGATGTCGTAGGCGGGGTGCTGCGCGCCCGCGCGCGTCTGCTCGGTGCGCGCCAGCGTCTCGTGGAAGGCGAACTGGTACGCCTCGTGGAGCGTCACCCGGCCGTCGCCGGTGGCGTCCGCCGCGCCGCGCATGCCGGACATCAGGTTGTGGGTGAAGAACGAGCCGCCGATGCGGTCGGACTCCTGGGACACCTCGTCCTCGGAGGAGGACGTGAGGATGGCGTGCCCGCGCACCGCCGTGGACGCGTCCACCAGGAAGGCCGGACGGCGCACCCCGCCCTTCTTCCGCGCCAGCGTGCCGGACGCGCACGAGTCGAGGATGGCGATGCGCACGTCCGCCGGCAGCGACTCCAGCGCCTGCCGCAGCTCGCGGTAGCCGAAGCGGTCGTTGTGGAGCAGCAGGCCCTCCTCGTCCGAGTGGCCCGAGTAGTAGATGAGCGCCTCCGTGCGCCCGCCGCCCGTCTTCGCCGCGACCAGCATCGCCTTGAAGCGCGCCAGGGCGCCCTCGAAGGCCGCGCGGTCGCCCTCCATCATCAGCATCCGGTCCTGGGGCTGGACGCCGCCGAGCTCCTCCAGCACGTCGCCGAAGGCGCGCGCATCGGTGACGGCGTAGCGGAGCTTCGCCCGGCCGGGGCCGCCGTCATTGACCCCCACCAGCAGCGCGAAGCGGCGCACCGGGTGGGACTGCGCACCGGGGGCCGGCGCGGCGGAGGCCAGCGCGGGGACGAGCAGGAGCGAGAACAGGAGCGACCGCGTCATTACGGCACCTTCTCCAACGTGAAGGATGTCTGGACCAGCGTAGCCGGCAGGGGCAGCGGCCGGGTGCGCGCATCGGAGGGCTGGCGGGCCAGCGTGCGCGCGGCCTCCAGGATGGTGGCCACGTCGAGTGGCGCTTCGGAGGTGACGAAGAGGAAGCGCTCGAAGTCGGGCGCGTCGTCCAGCTCGTAGGCATGGCCCAGCGACACCGCGTCGCCAGGGGTGAGCGCCGTGGAGCCGGTCAGCGTCGTGGGCAGGTGCAGCGTCACCCCGCCGCGCCCGTCCACCGACACCACCACGCCGTGAGGGCGCCCACCGGACACGTAGCTGAGCTCCACCAGGTCTCCGCGGCGCACGGGGGTGCGGTCCGCGAGCAGCTCCGGCTCGATGGCGCCCTTGCGGTAGACGCGCAGCATCGGGGTGCCCTTGATGCGCTCGGTGTCCGCCCACGCGGGCGGGGCCGGCGCCGGGGCGGGCACGGGCAGCTCCTGCTGCGTGGACAGGAAGAGCAGCACCAGCGACGCGGCCACCGGCATGCTCAGCGACAGCCCGTGCCACCCGCCGTGCTCGCCGCCCCGGGCGGACTCGATGCGGGCGCGGGCGGCGCGGCGGCGCTCCACCTCGGCGGCCACGGCCTCGGGCGGGTGAAGCTCCAGGGTGCGGCGCGAGTCCTCCTCCAGCCGGGCCAGGCGGGCGGCGCCATTCGGCTCGCGCTCCAGGCGGACGCGCGCATCAGCCAGCGCGTCAGCGGACAGCTCGCCCAGGGCGACGCGCTCCAGCAACCAGTCGGGGGTGCACAGGGCCATACTCGAGGAGCCTCCAGCGCGGCGGGACGCGCGTTCAGTCGAACACCTGTCCGGGCTGGAACTGTTACCGCATCATGAAATGAGGATCAGCCGATGGCGCGAACCCCACGCCGGGGGGGGTGTGACACTGTGTGCGGGACTCGGGGCCCAGCTCACAGCGCGAGGACCATCTGCTCCTGGTCGACGTAGGCGCCTCCAATCTTCAGGGCGTTCGGCTCCACGCCGTAGGTGCGGAACCCCAGCGTCCGGTAGAGGCCCTGGGCCGCCCCGTTGCCCACGGCCACCGACAGGATGAGGCGCTCCACCCCGGCCATCCTCCGGGCCTCCTCGACGAGCGCGGTGAGCAGCCGCCGGCCGAGGCCTCGCGAGCGCGCCTCCGGCGCCACGTACATGCCCCAGACCACGCCGGTGTGCGCATGCTTCTGCCCCCCCGCCCGCTGGAGGCCCGCCACGCCCACCAGCCGCGCGCCGTCGAAGGCCCCCAGCACCACCTGCGCCGGCCCGACGAGCCGCGAGCGCACCGTCTCCATGGGCAGCGCCGAGTCCTCCGCGAGCGAGGCCCCGAAGGCCTCCGGGTGCTCCTCCAGGCCGCGCAGGCGCAGCGCCCAGAAGGTCTCCGCGTCCTCGGCCAGCAGCCGCCGGACGGTGAGCGGCCCGGGTCCTCCGCCCCGCCCCTCCGCCTCCAGCAGGGACGTGAAGCCGGCGGCGTAGTCCGGGTAGCGGGGCCGCCAGCCCAGCGTCTTGAGCCGGGCGTTGGACACGGCGCGGTCCCCGCGCAGCGACTCGTGGAGGCTCTCCAGGGGAACGCGGGGCGGCAGCGGCACGCCGACGCGCTGGCACAGCCAGCTGACGGTCTCCTCCTGGGGCGCGGGCCGATCATCCGCCACGCAGTAGAGGGCCCCGGGCTCGCCGTGCAGGAGCGCCACGCGGAGGGCCTCCACCAGGTCGTCCACGTGGATGCGGGAGATGCGCCCTCCCCCACGCTCCGGCAGCCGGACGGCGCCCGCCAGCAGCCGCGCGAGCGTGCTGCGCTCCGGGCCGTAGATGCCGGCGATGCGCAGCACCACCGCGCCCAGCGGCAGGTAGCGCGACTCCGCGTCGATGCGCGCGCGAGCGGTGGGTGACGCCGGCTCCACCGGCGTGTCCTCGTCCACATGCCCCCGCGCACCGCCGTACACGCCGGTGGAGGACAGGTAGACGAGCCGGGACGGCGGCTGCCGCGCGAGCGCCTCGGCGACCTGCACGTCGAGCCCCGCGTCCGGAGGGATGGAGACGACGACGTGCGCCCCGGCCGTCCGCGTCAGGGCGTCTTCCAGCGAGGTGACGCGGGCGCCCGCGCGCTCCAGCACCTCGCGGCGCGCGGAGTCCCGCGTGGCCGCCAGCACCTCACGGCCCGCGCGGGCCTCGGCCACCGCGAGCCGCGTCAGGGTGTAGCCAGCGCCCAGCAGGACGAGTGAAACGCTCATCCCCCCGCGATAGCGGGACCGCGGGGGGCAGCGCAAGTAGATGCAGCCGGATTACAGCTCCGCGCTGGCGCGCGGGTCGATGATTCCGCACTCCTTGATCTTGTACAGCAGCGCCTTGTAGCTGATGCGCAGCTTGGTGGCCGCGCGGCGCTTGTTCCAGGCGGTGCGCTGGAGCATGGCCAGTATCGCCTCGCGCTCGGCGAGCATCGCCGCGCGCTTGCCGATGTCCTTCAGCGACGGCTCACCGGCCGGCGCGGGAGGAGGCGGAGGCTGCGGCACGTCGAACGGGTTCAGGTAGCGCGGCGTCGGGAGCACCGAGTTCGCCGGCTCCAGCGCCGCCGCCGGGACGACCGAAGCGCCAGCCGGGGCGGAGGCCGCCGCGAGGGACGTCCCGCGCGACGGCATCTCCAGCACCTGGACGGACGAGGAAGGCGGCATGCGCACCGGCTCCTCGTGGTGCCCACGGCCGTAGGTGCCGTCATCACCGCCGTACGCGGTGGGCAGCGAGGGCGCGCTCGCGGGCGAGCGGCCCGCCGCGTTGAGCTCGTCCAGCACCAGCGTGGCGTCTTTCAGCACGCACAGCCGGCGCACCATGTTCTCCAGCTCGCGCACGTTGCCGGGCCAGTCGTAGTCCGCGAAGGCCTGCAGCACCTCGCGCGGCAGCTCCGACACGCCGTTGATGTAGTGGCGGCCGTACTTCTTGAGGAAGTGGTCCGTCAGGGGCACCACGTCCTCCCGGCGCTCGCGCAGGGGCGGCAGGCGGATGGCCACGACGTTGAGGCGGTAGTAGAGGTCCTCGCGGAAGTTGCCGAGGGCAATCTCCTTCTCGAGGTCGCGGTTGGTGGCCACCACCACGCGGCTGTCCACGCGCACGCTCTTCTTGCCGCCGACGCGGAAGAACTCCTCGTCCTGGAGGACCTGGAGCAGCTTGGCCTGGAGGCGGATGGCCATCTCGCCAATCTCGTCCAGGAAGATGGTGCCCTGGTCCGCCAGCTCGAACTTGCCCGGCTTCTCCGCCGTGGCGCCGGTGAAGGCGCCGCGCTCGTGGCCGAACAGCTCGCTCTCCAGCAGCTCCCCGGGGAGCGCCGCGCAGTTCACCTTGATGAAGGGCTTGCCACGGCGCTGGCTGCGCGCGTGGATTTCCCGGGCGATGACCTCCTTGCCCGTGCCCGACTCACCCAGCAGCAGCACCGGCACGTCCGTGTCGGCGATGCGCTCCACCAGCGCGCGTGCCCGGCGCATGGACGGAGACGAGGAGATGAGCACCCGCGCGTCCTGCGCGGCGTCCGGCACCGGCGTCACCACGCGGGGCGCGATGACCGGCGCCACGGCCTGACGCTCCGGAGCGCGCGTCCCCAGGGCCCGCGCCAGCACGTCCTGCAGCTCGTCGTTGCCGAACGGCTTGGCCAGATAGTCGCTGGCGCCCATCTTCAGCGCCCGCACCGCATCGTCCGCACCCGCCAGCGCGCTGAGCACGATGACCGGCGCACTCCCACCCTTGCCGCGATAGTGGCGCAGCACTTCCAGGCCGCTCATCTCCGGCATCACCACGTCCAGCAGCACCGCGTCGAACGAGCCTCCCGACAGCATCTCCAGGGCCTGCGAGCCACTCGCCGCACACCGCACCTGGTAGCCCGCGCTGCCGAGAAGCTCGGACAGGAACGTGCGCACCGACTCTTCGTCATCCACCACCAGCACCGCGATCCGATCCATCCCCACGCCTCCGCTCGCCCTGTGCATCGAACCTGAACCTCCGCCCATCTTCATATCGACAGCCGGGTAGGAGCCCCGACCGTGCGACGAAACTCTCGTGTACGGCGCATTTCCTGCTGCGCCGCGCTCAGCAACTGCGCGGGCGTGCCCACCGCGTCCGGGAAGCTCACCGCCCCCAGCTCCAGCGACGTGCGCACCACCCTGCCCTCCACCTGGAAGCGCGCCGCCTCGAAGCGCGCGCCCACCCGGCTCAGCACCTCCGGCACTGCCTCCGCGGGCGTGCCCGGCAGCATCAGCGCGAACTGGCAGTCACCCACCCGGGCCGCCGCGTCCGCCTCGCGCACCGTCTGCCCCAGCACCACCGCGCTGTACACCAGCAGGCGCTCCGCCATGCCACGCCCGAACTCCTTGCGGAAGGCGCCCCAGCCGCCCACCTCCGCCGCCACCAGGGAGAACGTCCCCCCGTAGCGCTCCGCCCGCCGCACCTCCAGGCCGATGAGGGCCAGCAGGAACGAGCGGTTGTAGAGCCCCGTCACCGGGTCATGCAGCGCCAGCGCGTTGCCGGACTCCTCGGTGGCCGCCGCCCGCAGCACCGCGGCCTTCAGCTTCAGCTGCGAGTGCAGCTTCATGGCCAGCTCGGCCCCGCTGCCGCCGCGCGACACCATGTCCACGCACTGCCCCTTCTCCAGGCAGAAGCGGTACGCCTCCGGGTCGTGAGGGTCCACGAGGTAGAGCACCGGCACCGTGCCACGGCTCAGCTGCCGCAGCCGCCGCGCCACCTGCACCGCCGCGTAGTCCGGAGCCTGCGCGGCCAGCAGCACCGCGTCCGGGCGGATGACCTCGAAGAGGGGCATCGCCGCGTCGAAGCGCGTCAGCGGAACGACACGGAAGCCCGCCTCCCCCAGGAGCATACGGGTCCGCTCCAGGTCCTCGGCTCGCGGCTCCACCACGAGCACGGTAGGCGGCTGCCCGGCCTTGCCTACCCGCTTCCGTCTCACGCCCACCAATCCGCCCTCCCCTTCAGAACTTTCTTCTTCACCGCGCCTCCGGCCCGCACCCGGATTTACAGTCCTGCACCCTCCACCGGGTTCTACATCTCCCCGGAATTACTGGAGAAGGGCACTGAACTACCCATCCTGGGCAGCGGTTTTAGCAATGGCTGTGCCACCTAGGCCTTCACGCAGGCGTGCCTCCAGCTCGGAGGCCTCCACGCGGTGCTTGAAGGCGGGCACGCCGTCGATGACGACGACGGGGATGTCGTAGCGCCACCTCTCGAAGGCCGCCGCGTCCTCGAGGATGGAGATGATCCGCAGCTCGAAGGGGATGCGAGCGCGGACGGACTCCACGACAATGGCTGCCTTGTCGCAGAGCGAGCAGTTGGGTTTCGAGTAGATATCGACTCTCATGCGGTGCAGGATGATCGGTTGATGCGTGGCCTGTCTGGTGACTTCTCGACGATGCCCCCCAAGGACCTCGTCGTCTACCTGGGGAACCGGCGGGTCACCGGTGCGCTCAAGCTGCATCGTGGGGACGTGCACAAGCAACTGGAGCTGCGTGACGGCCACGTCGTCAGCGCCAGCTCCAACCAGCCTCGCGAGTTCTTCGGTCAATTCCTCATCAACATGGGGCACCTGACGGAGGACCAGCTGGAGAAGGCCTTCGCCACCCAGGCCCAGACGCGCGTCTTCCTGGGGAAGATTCTGGTGATGACGGGCCTGGTGCCCGAGCCCACGGTCCGCAGCACGCTCAGCCACAAGTTCCGGGAGATGCTGCTGGACGTCTTCCACTGGGAGGACGGGACATTCGCCTTCGAGGCGTCGGACTCGGCGCCGGAGGTCGCGGGGCTGGACGTCAGCGTGGACCTGGTGGACATCCACCGCGAGGGCGAGTTCCGGGAGACGGCGTGGCAGGCCATCCGCGCCGTGTTCCCCTCCGGCTCGGTGCGTCTCACCATCGACGAGCGCAAGATGCCCGAGCGCAAGCCCGGCAGCATGGACGAGCGCATCGTCACCCTCATCAAGGAGGGGCTGAGCATCGACGGGCTGGCCCTGGCGCTGCACGCCACGGACTTCTTCCTCTACCAGCGGCTGTACGCGCTGTACCGGCTGGACGCGGTGAAGGTGTCGGAGCTGGAGCCGGAGCCCGAGACGGCCGTGGTGGAGGAAGAGGAGCAGGACGCCGGCGTCATCGGCTCGGAGTCCTCGTCGGACGAGGTGCTCCAGGCGGCGCAGCTGTTCCTGGACGCGGGCAACGTGCGGGACGCCGAGGCCCTGGCGCGGCGCGCGCACGAGATGTCCGCCTCGCCCCGCTCGGCGGAGCTGTTGAAGACGGCGCAGGAGCGGCTGGTGGTGGAGCTGCGGCGAGAGCTGACGGAGCCGCCCCGGGTGCCCGCGCTGCTGGTGCCGCCGGCCAACCTCAAGGCCATGCAGCTGTCCGCGCCCGAGCGCTATCTGCTGTCGCGCATCGACGGCCGCCGCGACGTGGCCGCCATCGTCCACGTGTCCCCGCTCCAAGAGTTGGACGCCCTGAAGTTCTTCCAGGGCTTCGTGGACCGGGGGCTGGTGAGGCTCACGGCGCGCTAGCGGGCGCGCCCTCCCACAGCTTCAGTGCTTGCCCGCGGCGGAGGCCGGCGCCGTCACCTCGACGGGGGCCGGCACGCGCTCCAGGCCCAGGCGCAGCGCCTCGCGGCCCAGCCAGGTGCCGCGGATGCGCCACTTCGGGTCGTTGACGATGACGGCGGCCACGGCCACGCGCGGGTTGTCCCTGGGCGCGAAGCCCACGAACCACGAGTAGTCGCGGAAGGGCTCGCGGTCCGCGAGCGTGCCCGTCTTGCCCACGGCGTTCTCCACGCGGAAGCCGCGCTCGCGGAAGACGCCGCGCGCGGTGCCGCGCGTCACCGTCTCCTCCAGCATGGCGGTGAGGTCCTTCGCCGCCTCGGGGGTGAGGACGGCCTCGCCCTCGGGCGGCAGCAGGGCGCCCGTCTCCGGCTCCACCAGCACCGGGTCCACCCAGCGGCCGTCATTGGCCGCCACCGACGCCACCAGCGCGCCGTGCAGGGGGGACAGGTACACGTCCCCGAAGCCCGCGCCGGTGTTGGCCAGGCCGAAGGCCTCGTCCGGGATGGCCGCCAGCGAGATGTCCGTGGGCACGGAGAAGGGAATCTCGCGGTTGAAGCGGAAGCGGGCCGCCATGCGCCGCAGGGCGTCCGCGGAGAGGTGCTTGTTCGTCAGCTTGGCGAAGACGACGTTGGCGCTCTTGCCCATGGCCAGCGCCAGCGTGTAGCAGGCGCCGTCGCGCTCGCTGTCCTCCAGGTGCTTCTCGCTCAGGCGCCGCTTGCCGCCGTGGAAGCACTCCTCCACCGACGGGGGGACGCCCGCCTCCAGCAGCGCGCTGCCGGTGACGATCTTGAAGATGCTGGCCGCGGGGAACACCGCGCGCACGGGCAGGCCGCGCACCTCCGGCCGCGCCGCCGAGTGCTCCGCCAGCGCCAGCACCCGCCCGGTGGACGGCTCCAGCACGACGACGGCGCCATATGGCACCCCGTAGTCGCGCATGATGTTCGTCAGCTGCGTCTGCAGCAGCGGGTCGATGGTGAGCACCTGCTTGCGGCCGTCCTTCTCCTTCACGACGAGCCGCTCGCCCTCCAGCTTCGCCCGGGCCAGCAGGTCCGCGGCGCGAGGCAGCGGCTGCAGCTTCGCGATGGGCGGAGCCGACTGGCGCGAGGGCACCGGCACGGGCGGCACCAGCCCCGGCTCCGCGGCCAGCGCGGGGATGCCGCCATCCGCCACCGACGCGCTGCCCAGCACCGCGGCGGAGGCCGTGGCCAGGGACTCGGGGCTCCCGGCGTCCGGGGGCGAGGCGCTGACGGTGTCGGCGGGGGCCTGGGCTGTCGCGCTTCCCGTCCCGGAGGCCTCCGGAGGCGCCTCGGCGGCCGGCTGCGGCCCGGTGGCGCCGAGCAGGAGCGTGAGGGGAAACAGCGCTGCGGCGGACAGGAGACGGCGGCGGATCGTCATGCTGCGCAGGGGCTCCGGGGGGCTCCAGGAGTCCCAGGGGGGCTCCGGAGGTGTGCTGAGCGTCCACTCTACCGACTGACGGCGCGCTGTCCACGGACGCTTCCTCGGCCGCTTTCCTCCATCCGCTGACGTCAGAAACTTGGCGATTGGGTGCGCAACTCCGCTAGGTTCCCCCACATCTTGGACGGATTGAAAGAGACACTGGTCATCTGGAGCGCCGAGCTCCGCCGGGCCGTGCGCAGCGGCCGCGCGCTGGTGCTGCTCGGGCTCTACAGCATGTTCTCCGCGCTGGTGCTGCTGGTGGTGGGCTGGCTCGCCCGCGAGGTTCGCACCGCCGTGGGCAAGCAGCTCGAGGACGCGGGCGCCAACGCCGACGCGACGGCGCAGGTCGGCGAGGAGATGCGCAAGGGGATGCTGGGGTGGTTCACCAGCAATGACACCGCGATGATGGAGGCCCTCTCGCAGGTACCGCTGGAGGTGCTCATCGTCTTCAAGATCACCCTCTTCTTCCTGCCGGCCTACGTCGTGCTGATGGGGTTCGATCAGATCAGCGGCGAGGTGGGCCCGCGCTCCATGCGCTACCTCACCGTGCGCGCGCGGCGCTCGTCGGTGCTGCTGGGCAAGTTCCTGTCGCAGGCCACGCTGCTGCTCGGGCTGGTGCTCATCATCGACCTGGCCATCTTCGTGTACGCGCGCATCGCCAACCCGGACTTCGGCTTCGGGGACATGGCGCTCAACCTGCTCAAGTTCTGGCTGGCGGCCATCGTCTTCTCGCTGGCCTACGTGTCCCTCACCACGCTGTGCTCCAGCCTCTTCCGGAGCCCCGCGGTGAGCCTCGTCTTCAACTTCATCGTGCTCTTCGTCTTCTGGCTGATGGACACCATCGGCCGCGCCTCCGGGGATGACGGCCGCTTGCGCTTCCTGCGGTACCTGTCGCCCTCGTACTACGCGGGAGATCTGCTGCACCCGAAGCTCGCCGAGTTCGCCGCCAGCGGCGCCGCCTACGCGGCCTTCGCGACCATCTTCCTGCTGGGCGCCTACGGCATCCTGCGCGTGAGGGACCTGTGAGCGACCTGGCCATCGAGCTGTTCGGCGTGTCGAAGCGCTTCGGCGAGAAGGTCGCCGTCAAGGGCGTCAGCTTCTCCGTCCCCAAAGGCTCCGTGTACGGCCTCATCGGCCCCAACGGCGCCGGCAAGACGACGACGTTCTCCATGATGTGCGGCTACCTCTACCCGTCCGAGGGCACGCTCAAGGTCATGGACGTGGACCCCACCACGCCGGGCGCCCTCAAGGGCCGGCTGGGCGCGCTGCCCCAGGACGCGGTGCTGCCGCCGGGCTGGGAGACGGGCGCGCTGCTCACCTACTGGGCCCGCCTGTCCAACCTGGACGACCCGGACCGCGAGGCCCGGGGCGCGCTGGAGCAGGTGGGGCTGATGGAGGCCTGGAACGTCCAGACGCAGGCGCTCAGCCACGGCATGGCCAAGCGCGCCGCCATGGCCCAGGCCCTCATGGGCCGCCCGCCGCTGGTGCTGCTGGACGAGCCCACCGCCGGGCTGGACCCACGCATCGCCGCCCAGGTGCGCCAGGTCATCCGCGGCATGCGCGACGCCCAGCAGACGGTGGTGGTCTCCAGCCACAACCTCCAGGAGCTGGAGGAGCTGTGCGACGCCGCCGCCATCCTCGACAAGGGCTCGCTGGCCCAGGCCGGCACCATGTCCGAGCTCACCGGCCAGGGCTCCGAGTTCCGCGTGCAGATTGCCCGCGGTGACGTGCTCCTCCCGGAGATTGCCTCCATCGCCGACGTCACCGACGCGCGCATGGAAGGCGACTCCGTGCTGCGCGTGCGCATCCGCGGCGGCGTCCGCCCCGAAGAGGTCATCAGCCGCGTGGTGGGCCACCTGCTCCAGACGGGTGTGCTCATCCTCGGCGTCAGCCGGGGCCAGCGCCTGGAAGACCGCGTCCTCCAGTTGCTGTGACGCGCTGCACGGCGGGCGGGCCCCTCGCGGCTCAGCCCGCCTTGCGCACCCACCCCACGTAGGTGTCCCCCCTGCGCTCCAGCCGCACGAGCGGATGGCCCGTGGCCTCGCACCACGCTGGCAGGTCCTGCTCCAGCCCCCGGTCCGTGGAGATGAGCTCCACGACCGTTCCTGGCGCCAGCTTTCGTATGAGCTTGGCAATTTCCAGGATGGGCATGGGGCAGAGGGCCCCGGACGTGTCCAATCGCACCCCGTCGAGCATGATCCTCACTTTGGCGGAATTTTTCTGAAAACTCCCCAGTTTCCGGGCCCCTAGGGGGGCTGAATCCCCCGCGGAGGGACAGGCCCGTTGGCTTGCATGTCTGGAATTCCCTCTGTTAAGTACCCCGCCCTCTGCCCTTGTAAACCCCCACGCTCGGGCCCGGAGTCGGACCTATGGCGAAGGAGCAAAATCAATCCATGAAGCCCAATGTCATCGTGGCCCTCATCGTGGGCCTGGTGCTCGGGTTCGTTGGTGGCCGTGTTGTTGGCGGCCCCTCGGCGAACAGCGAGACCAACAAGCCCACCGCGAACGCGCCGTCCGCCCCCGGAGCCCCTGGCCGGCGCCCGGTGGACCCCACCGTCTTCAAGGTGCCCATCGATGGCGCACCGGTGAAGGGCAGCCCTGACGCGCTCGTCACGCTGGTCGAGTTCTCCGACTACGAGTGCCCGTTCTGCAGCCGCGCGGACCTCACCGTGAAGAAGCTGCAGGAGCAGTACGGCAAGAAGCTCCGCGTGGTGATGAAGCAGAACCCGCTCTCCTTCCACCCCAAGGCCAAGCCCGCCGCCATCGCCGCCATGGCGGCCGGTGAGCAGGGCAAGTACTGGGAGTACCACGAGAAGCTCTTCACCAATCAGAAGCAGCTCGATGACGCGTCGCTGGAGAAGTACGCGCAGGAGCTGGGCCTGGACATGGCGAAGTGGAAGTCCGACCTGTCCAACCCCAAGTTCCAGGACGTCATCCAGAAGGACCAGGCCCAGGCCAGCCAGCTCGGCGCCAGCGGCACCCCGGCCTTCTTCATCAACGGCCGCTTCCTCTCCGGCGCGCAGCCCATCGACAACTTCCGCGCCCTCATCGACGAGGAGCTGTCCAAGGCCGAGGCCCTCGTGAAGGGTGGCGTCCCCGCCTCGCAGGTGTACGCGAAGATCATCGAGAAGGGCGTCGAGAAGGCCGCGCCGAAGCAGGCCCCCGCGCAGCAGGCCGCCGCCGCCGTCCGCAAGGTGGACGTCCCCGAGGACTCCCCCTCCTTCGGCCCCGCCACCGCCAAGGTGACGATTGTGGAGTTCTCCGACTTCGAGTGCCCGTTCTGCAGCCGCGTGGGCCCCACGCTGGCGCAGATCAAGCAGAACTACGCCAAGGACGTGCGCGTGGTGTTCCGCCACCAGCCCCTGCCCTTCCACGCCAACGCGAAGCTCGCCGCCGAGGCCTCCATGGCCGCGCACGAGCAGGGCAAGTTCTGGGAGTTCCACGACAAGATGTTCGCCAACCAGAAGGCCCTGGACCGCGCCTCCCTCGAGAAGTACGCGCAGGAGCTCGGCCTGAACGCCTCGAAGTTCAAGGCGGCCCTGGACAGCGGCAAGTACAAGGCGAAGGTGGAGGCGGACATGGCCGCCGGCAGCGCGGTGGGCGCCAACGGCACCCCCACGTTCTTCATCAACGGCCGTGAGTTCGTCGGCGCCCAGCCGTTCGACAGCTTCAAGAAGGTCATCGACGAGGAGATTGCCAAGGCCGACAAGCTGCTGGCCTCCGGCACCAAGGGCGAGGAGCTCTACGCCAAGATCGTCGCGCAGAACATCGCCGCCGCCCCGGCCGCGCCCGCGGCCCAGCAGGGTGCCCCGGCCGAGCCGCCGGTGCAGAAGGTGGACGTCGGCAACGCCCCGGTGAAGGGCGCGAAGAACGCCCCCGTCACCATCATCGCCTTCTCCGACTTCGAGTGCCCGTTCTGCAGCCGCGTGCTGCCCACGCTGAAGCAGATCGAGGAGCAGTACGGCAACAAGGTGAAGGTGGCCTTCAAGAACCAGCCCCTGCCCTTCCACGCCAACGCCAAGCCGGCCGCCGCCGCCGCGCTGGCCGCGCACGAGCAGGGCAAGTTCTGGGAGATGCACGACAAGCTCTTCGCCAACCAGCGCGCCCTGGACCGCGCCTCGCTGGACAAGTACGCGCAGGAGCTGGGCCTGAACGTGGACAAGTTCAAGGCGGCCCTGGACAGCGGCAAGTTCACCGCGCAGATCGAGGCGGACTCCGCCGAGGGCTCGCGCCTGGGCGCCAACGGCACCCCGACGTTCTTCATCAACGGCCGCACGCTGGTGGGCGCCCAGGGCTTCGAGGCGTTCAAGAAGGTCATCGACGAGGAGCTGAAGAAGGCCGGCGGCCCGGTGGCCGCGGACTCCAAGTAGTCAGCATCCCGCTTCCATGAAGCACGAGAGGCCGTCGGACCGCTGAGGGTCCGGCGGCCTCTGTGTTTTCCACGGGTGCCCGAAGGCGCCTGCGTCAGGAGACAGCGATGGCGTCGATCTCCACCTTGGAGCCGCGCGGCAGCGCGGACACCTGCACGGTGGCGCGGGCCGGGGGCGCGCCGGTGAAGTAGCGGCCGTAGACTTCGTTCACCCGGGCGAAGTCACCCAGGTCGGTGAGGAAGATGGTGCAGCGCACCACGTGGGAGAAGTCCAGGCCGCTGGCGGCGAGCACGGCCTTGAGGTTCTCCATCACCCGCTCGGCCTGCGCGACGACGTCTCCCTGCACCATCTCCATGGTGCTGGGGTCCAGGGGAATCTGGCCGGAGAGGAAGGTCATCTTCCCCGCGTCCACCTGCACCGCCTGCGAGTAGGGGCCAATGGCCTTGGGGGCCTGGTCGGAGTGGATTGCCTTGCGAGCCATGAGGCGCACCTCGGAGTTGGAGGGTGGCCACGGTGGCCACCCGGGGTTTTCCGGGGCGCTCTAGCACGAAAGGCGGCGGGTTAGATTCGCTCGACGGAGTACACCCCGTTGAGACGCTCGATGGTGCGCATCAGGTCGGTGAGCTGCTTGAGGTCGGAGATGGTGACCTCGAAGGTGTTCACCGCGCGGTCATCCCCCGTGGCCCGGCAGTTGGCCTGGGAGATGTTGACGCCCTTCTTGGAGAAGGTGTTGGAGATGTCCGCCAGGAGGCCCGGCCGGTCCGCCGTCAGCACGCGCAGGGTGACGGGGCGCTTGAAGTCGCCCCGGACGTCCCACGTCACGTCCACGCGGCGCTCGGGGTCCGTGGCCAGCGCCTTCTCACAGCCGACCGTGTGCACCGTCACTCCCCGTCCCCGGGTGATGAAGCCGGCGATGGGGTCGCCGGGGACGGGGTTGCAACACCGTCCGAAGCGCACCAGCACGTCGTCCACGCCGCCAATCTGCACGCCGCTGCGGTTGGTGCGTCCCACCAGCCGCTTCGCCAGGTCCGTGACGCGCGACAGGCCCGGCAGCATGGAGGAGCCGTTGCCGCCCGTGGCGGTGTGGCCGGGGCCGTCCCCCTTCGCGCTGGCCTCCGCCGCGGCCAGCTTCTCCTGCGGCACCAGGCGGTGGATGAGCTGCTGCGGCGTCACCTTGCCGTAGCCGATGGCCACCAGCAGGTCGTCCTCGATGCGGAAGCCCAGGTCCTCGGCGGCCTTCTTCATCTCCCCGGACTTGAGCAGCCGGTTGAAGTTCAGCTGGAAGCGCTTGAGCTCGCGGTCCGTCAGCTCGCGGCCCAGTTGCAGGCTCTTGTCGCGCTGCTGCTGCTTGATGAAGCCGCGGATGCGCTGCTGGGCGCGGCTCGTCTTGACGAAGGTGAGCCAGTCCTTGGACGGGTGCTGCTGCGGGCTGGTGAGCACCTCCACCGTGTCGCCGTTCTTCAGCTTGTAGCGCAGCGGGACGATCTTCCCGTTCACCTTCGCGCCCACGCACCGGTTGCCCACGTCCGAGTGGATGGCGTACGCGAAGTCCACCGGCGTCGCCCCGCGCGGCAGCGAGCGCACGTCGCCCTTGGGCGTGAAGACGAAGACCTCGTCGGTGAAGAGGTCCACCTTCACCGTCTCGAGGAACTCCTTCGGGTCCTTCAGGTCCTGCTGCCACTCCATCAGCTGCCGCAGCCAGGCGAACTTCTCGTCATCCTTGGAGATGACGGCCTTGCCCTCCTTGTACTTCCAGTGCGCGGCGATGCCCTCCTCGGCGATCTTGTGCATCTCCGCGGTGCGGATCTGCACCTCCACGCGCTCGCTCAAGGGGCCAATCACCGTGGTGTGCAGTGACTGGTACATGTTGGGCTTCGGAATCGCGATGAAGTCCTTGAAGCGCCCCGGCACCGGCTTCCACATCTCGTGCACCAGGCCCAGCGCCTCGTAGCAGGCGGGCGCCGTGGGGGAGATGATGCGGAACGCGATGATGTCGTGGATCTGATCGAAGTCGATGCCCTGCGCCTTGATCTTCTTGTAGATGCTGTAGACGTGCTTGAAGCGGCCGCTCACCTCGGCCTTCAGCCCGCGCTCCACGAGCTTCGAGCGGATGAGCGCGCAGGTGTCCTCGATGTACTCCTCGCGCTCCTTCTTGCGCTTGTTGAGCTTCTCCTGGAGCGCGAAGAACTCCTGCGGCTTCACGTAGCGGAAGCTCAGGTCCTCCAGCTCCGTCTTGATCCAGGAGATGCCGAGCCGGTTCGCCAGGGGCGCGTAGATGTCCAGCGTCTCCTGGGCGATGCGCGCCTGCTTCTCCTCGGACATGTGGTCCAGCGTCCGCATGTTGTGCGTGCGGTCCGCCAGCTTCACGAGGATGACGCGGATGTCCTGCGCCATCGCGATGATCATCTTCCGGAAGTTCTCCGCCTGCTTCTCCTCCTGGGAGAGCGTGGCGGACGCGGAGAACTTGGACAGCTTGGTGACGCCGTCCACCAGCTGCGCCACTTCCGCGCCGAACAGCTCGGTGAGCTCCTCGGCGGTGGCGAGCGTGTCTTCGATGGTGTCGTGGAGGAGGCCGGTGACGATGGACGCCTCGTCGAGCTTCAGCTCTCCGAGGATGCCCGCCACCTCGAGCGGGTGGACGAGGTAGGGCTCGCCCGACTTCCTCAGCTGGCCCTGGTGGACCTTGGCTGAGTAGACGTAGGCCTTCTTGATGATGTCCAGGTCAGGGTCCGGGTGATACGAGGAGACCCGTTGGAGGATGTCGTTCAGGCGAATCATCGAGGGAATGGCAATCGTAACTTTGACCCCATGGGGGGGCAACGTCGCCCCACACGGGGGTACTCCACTTTACGCCCGGACGTATCCCACCCGGCGCGTTCGCTTTCGTTGACCCGACGTTTTCCGGGCCCCTAGATTCGCCCACGCCCATGTCACAGCTCCTGCTGTCCGCCCTCTCCGTGGTCTGCCCGAACTGTGACGGGTATAATTCGCCTCGCTCGGCCACCTGTACGCTCTGCGGCCAGGCCCTCGTCGAGGCCCCGGCCCCCCGTCCGCCCGCCGGCAAGCCCGGCACGGCGGCGCCCAGGCCCACAGCGGCGCCCCCCGCCGGCCGTCCCGCCGCGGTTTCCACGTTTCCGGGTCCACAGCCCGTCCCACACACCACCCCGCCCCCTCCGAGCGCCATCCCTCCCGGCCTGCGCCCCTCGGCGCGGACGCCGCCCCCCACCGCCGCGGCGGGGCTGTCGGTGGAGCGCCCTGTCCGGCCTCCGGCCTCCACGGGAGGTCCGGCCGCGGTGCCGCCCGTCCGCGCGGCGGGGACCGCCCCCACCGCGCCGGGGCCCGCCGTCACCCGGCCGCCGCCTCCGGTTCCGGACAGCGCGATGCCTGGGCGGCCCGGAGCGCCCGGAGCCCCCGGCCCGGCTGCTGCTGCAACGGCCCGGCCCGCGCCTCCGGCCGCCTCCCGCTTCGGGCTGGCGGTCATCGCCGGCTCCACGCGGGGGCAGCGCTACAAGCTGCCCGTCACCGGCTGCGTGGTGGGCCGCCAGCGTGGCGCCATCCTGTTCCCGGACGACGCCTTCGTCTCCCCCCTGCACGCCACCTTCCTGGTGAAGGACGGCGCCCTCTTCGTGCGAGACGAGTCGAGCGCCTCGGGCGTGTTCGTCACCGTCGCCGGCACCGAGGCGCTCGCCCCGCGCACGCTGTTCAGCGCGGGCCAGCGGCTGTTCCGCTTCACGGGCCGGCTGGAGCTTCCCGGCCCCGCGGCGGGCAGGCCGGCCGTCTACGGCGCGCCCGTCCCGCTGGGGCAGGCCGTCTATGGCGTGGAAGAGGTGCTGCTGGGCGGGAGGGCCGGCCGTGCGGTGGTGACGGCGGCGCCGCTGCTCACCATCGGACAGGCCAACTGTGACTTGAGCTTCCCCGGCGACGAGGGGCTGGCCGGGCGCCACTGCGAGCTGTCTCCCACGCCCACGGGCGCCCTGCTGAGGGACCTGTCCGGCGGCCTGGGCACGTACGTGCGCCTGGCGTCCGGCGTGGAACGTCCGCTCCGCCCGGGAGACCGGGTCCGGCTGGGACAGCACGTGCTCCAGGTCGAGACGCTGGGCTGAAGCGGTAGCGCCGGAGCGCGCTCGGGCCGCGCTGCCAGCAGCCGTGGCACCCGGTCCTCCCGGGCGCCTTCGTGGCACCCGGTCCTCCCGGGCGGCTTCCCTGACTCAGGGCGGAGCGGGCCGGGCCTCCGCCGTGCTCAGGCGCTGCTCGATGACGTCGCGAGCCTTGGAGTCCGGCACCTCGCGCAGGTGCCGCGTCCACCAGCCGCGAGCCTCCTCGATGTCCGGGTTGGGGCGGTTCCAGTACGCCTCGCCCAGCTTCAGCGCCAGGTTCGCGTCGCCGCTCAGGCCGAAGGCCTCCCGGTACTTGGCGGCGGCGAAGCCCGCGTCCCCGCGCTGCAGCGCGATGTCCCCTTCCCGCGTCAGCTGCGCTGCGCGCTCCACGTTGCGAGCCCCGGTGGCAATCTCCTTGTCGTAGAGGGGCACCTCGGCGTCCGAGCCCTGCGAGCGGGCCACCCCTCCGGGCACCGGCGCGTTGTCCGGCAGCGAGTACGGCGTGTCCTTGGTGCCGCGGCCGGCGCCGTAGACGAAGTAGTAGGCGAAGAAGCCCGCCGCCGCGAGCACCAGGAGGATGGTGAGCGACTTGAAGAAGAAGGCCGCGCTGCCACTGCCCGTCCCGGGATTCGTGGGGACGAGCGAGCCGGTCTCCTCCCGCGCGGAGGGCATGTCGTCGGCATTGGAGGGCAGTGGTGCCAGCACGCCCGGCAGCACGCGCATCGTGGCCTCCATCGTCACCTCGTTGCTGTCCCACCCGGGCACGGTGGTGTCCCGGCCGTCGTTCATCGGGCCGCCGGTGGACTTGCGAGGCAGAGGCGCCAGCACGGCGGAGGGCTGGGCGCGGCGGGGGTTGGCCTCGGCCCGGCGGCGCTCCTTGTCCACCGCGAGCAGCTCGGCCTTGAAGGACTCCGCGTTGGCCGGCCGGTCATCCGGGCTCTTGGAGAGGGCCCGGAGGATGAGCCGCTCCATGCCCTGGGAGATGCGCGCCTCCGGCCTGCGCCGGCTGGGAGGCAGCGGCTCCTCGGTGAGGTGCTTGGTGGCGAAGCCCACCGCCGAGTCCGACTCGAAGGGCAGCAGGCCCGTCATCAGCTGGTAGAGGATGACGCCCACCGCGTACAGGTCCGAGCGGTGGTCCAGCTGCGCGCCCCGCGCCTGCTCCGGGGACATGTACTCGGGCGTGCCGCACACGAAGCCCGCGCGGGTGAGCGCCGGCCCGTCATCCGCGGTGGAGTCCGTAATCTTGGCGATGCCGAAGTCGAGCACCTTGACGAAGTCGCCCTCGTTGCGGCGCTGCTCCACCATGATGTTCTCGGGCTTGAGGTCCCGGTGGATGACGCCGGCACCGTGCGCATCCGACAGCGCGCTGAGCACCTGGCTGACCAGCTTCACCACCCGCCCCTCGCTCAGCGGCCACTCGCGGCTGAGGATCTGGTGCAGGTCCTGCCCCGCCACGTACTCCATGGCGATGAAGAGCGCGCCGTCCTCGGCCTGGCCGAAGTCCAGCACGCTGATGGAGTTGGGGTGGTTGAGGCGGCTGGCGGCCTTCGCCTCGCGCTGGAAGCGCGCCACGGTGCGCTCGTCCGACAGCAGCGTGTGGCGCAGCACCTTCAGCACCACCACCTTGTCCAGGGCGAGCTGCCGGGCGCGGAACACCCGGCCCATTCCGCCCTCGCCGATGAGGGCTTCCACCCGGTATTTGGAGGCAATCGTCTTGCCGACGTAGTCGTCCGCGTCGGCCGTACGCACGAGCGTCGCGCCGCAGGCGGGACAGAAACGGGAGGATTCTTGGGCGTCAGCGCCGCAGGAGGGGCAGAGCAAGTCGACTTTCCCCAGGGGGGTGGGCCCGGGAGTTCACCACGTCGCTCGGGTGAGGAGCAAGCCACGCACAAGGCGAGCAAGCGGGCGCGGCCCCTGGTACAACCCGGAACCCGCCATGGACGCCGTGGAATACTGCCCCCGCTGTGACACCGAGAACGCCCGGGACGCGACTGTCTGCCGCGCCTGTGGCTCGCCCATCCGCTCCGGGACGATGGTGATGGCTGTCGCCAGCCTGTCCTCGCGCCCGCAGGTGTCCATCCGCGTGGTGCGCGCCGACGGCGGCCCCGAGTCCGTCGTCCGCATGCAGCGCGACACCCTCACCTGCGGCCAGCAGGGAGAAATCGCCCTGCCGGATGACCCCTTCATCATGCCCGTGCAGCTGCGCTTCTTCTTCTCCGGCGCCCGGCTGGCCGTGGAGGACGTGGGCGGCGCCAACGGCGTCTTCGTCCGCCTGCGCGCGGAGCGGGAGCTGTCCCCCGGCGGCGAGCTGCGCCTGGGACGGCAG
The DNA here is from genome assembly GCF_024198175.1 of Pyxidicoccus xibeiensis. NCBI lineage: Bacteria > Pseudomonadati > Myxococcota > Myxococcia > Myxococcales > Myxococcaceae > Pyxidicoccus > Pyxidicoccus xibeiensis. The sequence continues at coordinate 177,374 of NZ_JAJVKV010000013.1, read as the reverse complement.
CGCCTCGTCCTCGAGCCCATCCCCGCCGCGGCCACCGGCCCGGGCGGCACGCAGGTGTGGGGCTCGCCGGATCCCGGCTACCGCCTGAGGCTGGTGCAGTTGCTGGAGGGCGGCCTGCGGGGCGCGGCCTTCCCGCTGCGCGAGGGGGACAACCTGCTGGGCCGCGAGCAGGGCGACCTCACCTTCCCCACGGACGGCTTCGTGTCCGGACGGCACGCGGTGCTTCAGGTGCGGCAGGACCGGCTCCAGGTCCGCGACGTGGGCTCGTCCAACGGCACCTTCATCCGCCTGGCGGGCCCCACCTTCGTGGACAACGGGGACCACTTCCTCATCGGCCGCCAGCTGCTGCGCGTGGAAATCCAGGCGCCCGCGGCCTGAGGCGCCCGGAGTCGTCAAGCTCAGGAGCCCCGGGCGGTGCTGCTGCCCGGGTGCCGGGCCGCACGGGAAGCTCCCGCACGGCCCGGGGTGCCACGGCGCTGCTCAGCCGTAGGACTTCTCCTTCTTCTCCTGCTCCTCCTTGCAGCGGATGCAGAGCGTCGTCACCGGACGCGCCTCGAGTCGCTTCGGAGAGATGTCCTCCTCGCAACGCTCGCAGATGCCGAACGTACCGTCCTCGATGCGCACCAGCGCCTTCTCGATCTTCTGCAGCAGGAACTTCTCCCGGTCGCGCAGGCGGAACACCATCGACTGCGCGTACTCGGAGGAGGCCAGGTCGATCTCATCCGGGAGGTCGTCCGTGTCGAAACTGGACTCCTCCACCAGGGTCTTCTTGGCGCTCTCGAGCAGGCTCGTCTTGCTGTCCTCGAGCATCTTCTTGTAACGCTTGAGATCTTTCTGGTTCACAGCCTTCGCTCCAGTCCAGCGAGGGTTTTGGGCCCTGACCCCCGAAAAAAGGGCCCGAAAGCTTTATTCATGTACCCTTCAGTGTCAAGCTGACCAGGGTCCAGACTCTGGGTGAAGAGAGGGACGGTTGACCGAGAACACGAAGTTTGATCGGGAGTTCCTGCGCTCGGCCCTCTCGCTTGCGGGCAAGAGCGAAGTAGACCATTTCCTCTACATCTGCGACACGCCCATTCCTTCCGAGGAGTTCCGGGGCCGGCCTGCTCGCAAGAAGCTCGTCTATGCGGTGACGATGCCGAAGCTCGCACAGGAGCACCTGGCGAAGAAGGTCCGCGCGCTCGTCATCCCGGCGTATGACTACTCGCGCACCGAGCGGGTGAAGGTGGCGCTCGTCTCCGCGCTGTCCCAGGGAGCGTTCAAGGAAGGCGACCTGGTGCTGTGCATGACGGGCAAGGTGGGCCGCGCGCCGGACACGCTGATGCAGATGCGCATCGGCGGCTCGCTGGATGACCGGCTCGCCATCGAAGGCGTGAAGCTGGGCGAGGAGTTCAACTCGCAGGTGGTGGACGCGCTCATCCAGCTCGCGCTGCAGATTGGCCAGGAGGGCTTCGAGGGCCATCCCATCGGCACCATCATCACCATCGGTGACCACACCACGGTGCTGGAGAAGAGCCGGCAGATGACCATCAACCCGTTCCAGGGCATCTCCGAGGCGGAGCGGAACGTGCTGGACCCGAAGATCCGGGAGGCCATCAAGAACTTCTCCGTGCTGGACGGGGCCTTCGTCATCCGCGAGGACGGCGTGGTGCTGGCCGCGGGCCGCTACCTGTCCGCCACCGACGACGCGGTGAAGATTCCGCTCGGCCTGGGCGCGCGCCACGCGGCCGCCGCCGGCATCACCTCCACCACGCACTGCATCGCGCTGGTGGTGAGCCAGACGTCCGGCGCGGTGCGCCTCTTCAAGGGCGGCAACATCGTCCTGGAGCTGCACCAGACGGCGCGCCGCACCTGAGGCGTGTGCCGGCCCGCCTGCGCTCGCCCGAGCGGAGGCCGGAGCCAGCGCCGCCCCACCTGCGGGGCCCGGGCGAGCGTCACTTCTCCTGCTCGCGCAGCTCCTCGCGGTAGATGTCGGCCAGGGCGTGCGCGCGCTCCACCTCGTCCCGGGCGGCGTCCACCACCAGGGCCTGCTCGAAGCGGGCCACACGCTCGCGCATGGCGTCGGTGACGATGCCGCCCACGGTTAGGCGGGCGGAGGCGCTCTCGCGCTCCCGGCGCAGCTCCTCCAGCCGGTCGCCCAGCTCGCCCGCGGCCTCCAGCAGCAGCTTCGCGTCCGTGTCCGCGCGCGCCAGCGACTCGCGCGTGGTGGCCAGCAGGGCCTCCGCGTGCTCCCGGTCCTTCTTCAGCACGGCCGCGGCGCGGGCATCCCCCTTCTCCTCCGCGGTGCCGCGGCGCGAGGCGAGCTCCTCCAGCCGCTTCGTGTAGCGCTCCACGCCGCGCGACAAGTCCCCCTTGAGGGCGAGCAGCGTGGCCGCGGACTTGCGCACCTGGGCCGCCTGCCGGTCCAGGTTCTCGATGAGCTGGTCCAGGGCGGCGAGCGGGTCCGCCGGCCGGGAGGGCTCCTTCTTCCGTTTCCGCAACAGGCCGAAGAACATGGGCGTGGGGTGCAGCCTAGCCGAACGGGCGGCACAACAGCCGCACCCGGTCCAGGGCCTCGCGCACGGGAAGCCCACCGGCGGACAGCGCGGCCAGGTACCGGGCCGGCGTGAGTCCGTACACCGACAGCAGGTGCTGGAGGAGCACCATGCTCTCCGACGCGCGCCGGTCCGCGGGGGCCAGCGAGGCCGCCTCCACCAGCGCGGCGAGGATGTCCACCACGCGGTTCACCACGTCCGCCCCCGGCACCTGCGCACCGGGCGACGCGGAGGGCGTCTCCGGGAAGAGCGCGTCGAAGGAGGCCTCCACCGCCACGGGCGCGGGCGCGCCCCTCCCGGCCGCCACCGCCTCCAGCGCCTCCAGGTGGGGTGCCAACTGCTCCAGGACGTCTCCGGTGGTGGGCACGTCGCGGGGCAGCAGGGTGCGCCACGGGGTGTCGAACTCGGTGCGCGCCCACTGGATCTCCTCGTCGGAGAGGTGGTGATAGAAGGCGCGGCCTCCCGCGGCGCGCTGCTCGCGCACCAGCATGCGGAGGTCCGGGTTCTCCTCGCCCAGGGAGATGAAGCTCAGGGCGATGTCCAGCGCGCCCATCGGGGCCCGGGTGCGGCGGATGAGGTCCAGGTCCACGCGGTCCTCGCCGTCGGTGATGATGACCACCGTGGCGCGGGCGAGGTACGGGTCCCTGCCCTGCGCGGCGCGGATGGAGTCGAAGGCGGACATCAGCGCCAGGGTGATGTCCGTCTGGCCCTCCGCGGGTGACTCGCGGAAGAGCTTCTCTATCTGCCGGGTGGCCTCGACGGCGGTGTCCACGCGGGCCAGCTCGGTGGGCACGTCGTTGAAGAAGCTGAAGTAGAGCGGGTCGAACTGCTCGCCCCGGCGCGCCTTGACGCGCAGGTTGTTCAGCTCGGCGATGACGATGGCGTCGCGGAAGCGGGCGCGACTGCCGTGCATGGAGCCGGACGCGTCGCAGACGTAGACGCGCACGGCGGTGCGCTTCACCTTCTGGGGGCGCGGCGGGGGCTCGTCCTCCAGGTAGGCGCGCACCAGCTGGTGGCTCGCGGCCAGGTCGTGCAGCAGCATGCGCGGGTCGGTGAGCACGAAGTTGTGCACCTCGTGCAGGCTGCCCGTCGTCTCGTACGTCATCGTCTGGGTGGGGTACGGCACCCGCCGGGGGACGGGCCGCTTCGTGCGCGTGTCCGCCAGCACGATTTCCTCCGACAGCGCGTCCTCCACGTCGAAGTACCGGGCGCAGCCGGCGGCCAGCTCGAAGGTGGAGAGCTGCTCGGGCTTCAGCGAGAAGGCCAGGTCCGCCAGCAGCTCGTCCGGCTGGGGCGCCGTGGCCGCCGGCTTCCCCGCCTCGGGGCTCTCCCCGAACCAGTGGGCCAGCGAGTCCCGCTCGGCCGTCTCCAGCTGGGCGGACAGGCGCTGCCGGGGCGGCAGCAGGGGCTCCAGGGCGGTGCGCGCGGCGTTCGCCAGCTGCGTGTCCCCGGCCTCCAGCGCGCGCTCGTAGAGGCCGCGCAGGGAGCGGTAGGCCACCTGGGGCTCACGCCGGGCGGAGTGCCGCACATGGCGCAGCAGCTCGTCCAGGGAGCGCACGGCGGGCACGGAGCGGACGCGCTCACGGGCCTCCGCCACCTGCCGGCGCAGCGCCATGCCCCGCTCCCGGTCGTGGTCCGCGCCCAGGCGCAGCAGCAGCTCGTGCGCCAGATCCAGGTCGCGGCGCTTCTGCACCACGTCCGCCGCGTTGTCGCGCGCCCGGGCGGCGAAGAACTCGGCCGCCGCCATGCGGGCGCTGGTGGGCGAGCGGTCCCTCCGCGTCACCTCCGGCCGCACGTAGATTTCGAACTCCACGTCCGTGTCCAGGCTGTCCGACGGGGGCCGGGAGAACAGCTCCGCCACCTTCACGGCCCGCGCCAGCTGGACGAAGGCCCGCTCCAGCAGGGTGAGCGCCCCGGGCGGCGGCTCGCCCGCGCGCCATGCGCGCTCCACGAGCAGCACGCACGCCTCCACCTCCTCCAGGGCCTGCTCCGCCCGGGCCTGGAGCCCCTGGGCCAGCGCCCCCGCGCGTCCCTTGCGCACGCCCAGCTCGCGCAGCAGCTGCGCGTCCGCGGCGGTGTGCACGCCCACCCGGTCCAGCTCGCGGTCCAGCGCCGTGAGCACCGGCAGGGCCAGGTCCTCCGGCCCGCGAGCGCGCCGGCCGAAAGACCACCCGCGCCAGCCTCCGGGCGCCGGAGCGGGCTGTTGCAGCGCATCCAGGCGCCGCCGCAGTTCCGTGAGCCGCCGCACGAGCACGCTCAGCGCCTCCCCTGCCCCTCAGCCCGCCTCATGACGCCGACCGCCGCGACAGCACCTGGCGGCTGAAGCGCCCGAAGTCGTCGTCGATGCCGCGCAGCTGCCCCTCCAGCCTGCGGGCACTCTCGCCCAGGTCTCCGGGCATGGAGCCCAGGATGGACAGCACGCCCCGCAGGCGCACCAGCTCCCCCTCCTTCAGGGCCAGCATCGGGAAGCGGCTGCGCACCAGCCGGTCCACGGTGCGCTCCGCCTCGGAGCGCTCGGTGAGGGAGTCCGGGGCCGGCAGCGACGTGAGCAGCTGCGTCAGCCAGCTGCGCAGGTACTTCACGCGCGACTGGACGAAGGACAGCTCCGCCTGTGCCACCGCCGAGCGCACGTTGTCCGAGAGGAAGCCCGGCGCGGAGGCGCCACGGAAGACCGCGAGCTGCCCGTCCAGGCTGAGCAGCGAGGCCAGCTCGCCGTCCGGGGCCCGGGCGGAGAACTCGCCCCGGTAGAAGACGTACGCGTCGCCGTTGAGCACGGCGGTGGCCTGGGGCGGAGGGCTGGCCACCTCGCGGGTGAGGAGCTTGGCGTGCTCCCGCAGCCGGTTCTCGAGGATGTCGCGGCACTCGGCGAGCACCACGTCCACGGACAGGCCCTCGCGCCTCAGGTTCTCCGCCACGGACTGCACCGCGCGGCCGTACTGGTCGATTCGCTCGAAGGGCGTGGACGACAGCACCTCGCGCGCATAGGCGATGCCCAGCGGCAGCAGCAACTCCTGCTTGAGCCCCGCCTGGGACGGGTCCAGCACGGCCAGCGAGTGCTCCAGCTGCGTGAGGCGCCGCGAGTCGGCGGCGAGCGCCTCCAGCGGCTCCCTCCGCGCCCGTCCCGTGGAGCCCTGGAAGGCCAGGGCGGCACGGCGGCGCAGGGCGGACACCACGCGCCGCCGCACCTCGACCTCCTCCACGCGCAGGGCCTCCAGCGCCGCCGGCGCGCCCTCCGCGAGCTGCCCCGCCAGGTCCGTCGTCTGGGACAGCTCCTCCTCCAGGTTGTCCGCCAGCCCCACCAGCCCCTCGAGCTTGAGGCCGTCCTCGAAGTCCACGCTCTCCGCGGACAGGGCAATCATCTCCAGCGCGCCCTCCAGGTAGCGCGCGGTGGACTCGCACAGCGGCGCGTAGCCCGCGCGCAGCTCGGGGATGGCGCGGCACAGCGCCAGCGCGTCGCGGAAGGAGGACAGCAGCGCCAGCCCACCCCGGCCCTCGCCCTGCCCCGCCATGCCGCGTCCCAGCCGCTGCTCCAGCGCGGTGACGAGCGCCCGCGCGGCGCCCAGCAGCGGGGCCCGGTTCGCCGCGTGGCGCGGGCCCGGCACCAGCTTGGTCAGCAGCGACTTCGCGGTGGTGGACACCACGGCGGGCTGCCAGTTGCGTCCCAGCGACTCGGCCGCCGCCACGTCGTCGACCGCCCCCAGCGCCTGGGCCTCGCGCTCCACGCCGCCCCCCAGGTCCTGCCGCACCTGGGCCAGGCACTCGTCGAAGGCCCGCTGCTCCAGCCGGACGATTTCCAGCTGTGCGCGCTCGCGCGGGTCCACCACCGCCTTGAGCAGCGCCTCCGTCTCCGCCGCTGGCGGGCCCCCCAGCAGGAAGAACCAGCGCAGCGAGTCCAGGTCCTCCACCGTGGCTTCCAGCGGCCGGTCCGGCCGCCGGTAGATTTGATCTCTCACCACCGCGGCCTTCAGCGCCCACAGCGCCTTCACCGCCGAGCGCTGGGAGAAGTACTTCGTGGGCACGTAGTCGGGCAGCTTGGACACCTGCGCCGCCAGCGCGCGCTCCAGCGCGTCCGCCAGCAGCTCCACGCCCTCCAGCACGTGGCTGGGCACCTTCACCCGCGTCACCGCGTCCTGCAGCAGGTCCACCTGCTGGAGGGACAGCTGGGCCCGCAGGTCCGGCCGCGCTCCGTGCAGGAAGCGCTGGAGCATGGCCGCCCGGCTCTCCTTCCGGGCGAAGGACTTGGGCACGAAGCAGATGAAGCTGAGCCGGTCCGCGAAGGCCAGCAGCAGCTCCGGCGAGCGCGCGAGCACCTCGGAGAGGTACCGGTTGCTCGTCATGATGACGCACTCGGTGCGCCCCGTCGTCACCCGCCGCCCGTGCTTCAGCTCGCGCTCGTACAGCACGTTGAGGATGGAGCGCAGCAGCATGTCCCGGCCGTCGAACACCTCGTCCAGGAAGGCGTGCTCGGAGCCCAGCATGCCCTCTTCGGTGAGGTACTCCGTGCGCCCCGTCTCCGTGAGCACCTTGAAGTCCACCGGGCCGATGAGGTCCGTCTGCACGGTGGACTCGGCGAGCTGCTTGGAGAACAGCGACGGCTGCCCCGTGCGCTCGTCGACGATGCGCCCCAGCACCGCGCTGGCGATGGCGCTCTTCGCCGTGCCCGGCGGCCCCACCACCAGCACGTGCTCCCGCCCCAGGAGCGCCAGCTCCAGCTGCGTGAAGAGCGTCTCTCGCTCCAGGTACGCCTCCCGGAGCTCGCCGAAGAAGTGACGGAAGGCCCGGGAGGCCTGGACGTAGGGCGGCGGATGAGCTTGCACGGACGACCTGGAGGTGACGGGGAGGCGCCCATGCTACCCGCCGCCGTCGCCCCATTTGAAGGGTGCCGACGCCCACCCTCCGTGAAGGCCGCTACTCCGCGAGGGCGTCGTGCAGGTGGCCGTGGACGCTCCGCCAGATGTCGTGCTGCCGCTCGATGGGGTCCATCACCTTCATTCCCACCGCCGTGGCCGGGGAGCTGCCCTGGAAGGCGGAGTACTGGCGGAGGCGCGTGCCGCCCCCGCCGTCGTCCTCGAAGACGAAGCGGTTCGTCCCTCGCAGCGGGTGCCCGTCCAGGGTGGTGATGTGCACCGTGTTCGCCCCGGGCTCCAGGCGGACGGTGATGGGCGCCCACACCGGGGGCAGGCCCTTCTCCTCCAGGAACAGCTTCGCCCCGTCCTCCAGCTTCGCCGTCGCCGGCCGCAGCTGGATGCCCGCCGACTCGAACACCGCGCCCGGGTTGCGCACGAAGTAGTCGTAGGCCTCCCGGGGAGCCGCGCCGGGGATGCGGCTGGTGTAGTCCGTGAGCGACGTGGGCGCCCCCTGGATGGGCGCGCTCGCCCCCAGCAGCTTCAGGTGCCACCGCGCGTATGCGTCCACCGCCGCGCCGCCCCCCAGCAGCTGGCTGGCCGCCGCCGCCTCGGACTGGGCCGCCGTCAGCCCCAGCTGCTTCGTCTGCTCCGCCAGGTTGCCCGTGGGCAGGGGAGGGAACGCGCCGCCAATGGCGAAGTCGAACCCGTTGGCCTGCCCCGTCCGGGGTCCGCTGCGAGGCCCCTGCACGGGAGCGCCCCCCTGCGCCGGGGGCCCACCGGAGGGGCCCCGGTACGCCACCACCGAGCTGGCCGGCGCGGAGGACGCCTGCCGCGCCGGGCCAGGCCGCGCAGGAGCCTGGGAGGAGGAAGCCCCTTCGGGCTCGACGAGGCCGGGGTGGAGGGAGGTCGGCGAGGACTCGATACGGGACATGCGGGTGCCCTTTCGGGGGAAGAGGAACCCACCCCCTGTGCACCCGCTCCGCCACCGCCCGGCCCAGTCCCTTCGGGCCCTTGGCGCTCCGCCCACGTCCCACTTCTCGTACGGGCATCCACCGTTCCGGAAGGCCCCCTGCCCGCCCCACCCCGAAAAAGCGGAGGGCCGGTCCCCCACTCGCGCGGAAGCACCGGCCCTCTTCACTTCACCGGAAGCGGCTCATCGCCGCCCGCGGCCACTACGACTGGCGGAACTCGGCGTCCACCACGTCGTCCTTCTTCGGGGTGGCCTGCGAGCCCGGACCCGCGGAGGGACCGGCCCCCGGAGGAGGCGCCTCGCCCGGGGCGCCGCCCGTGGCGCGGTACATCTCCTCGGCCGCCTTGTAGCTGGCCGCCTGGAGCTTATCGAGCGCGGCCTTGATGGTGTCCTTGTCCTGGCCGTCGCGGACCTTGTTCAGCTCCGCCACGCCCTCCTCGAGCGCCTTCGCCGTGTCGGCCGAGAGCTTGTCCTTGTTCTCCTTCAGCAGCTTCTCCGAAGCGTAGGCCGCGCTCTCCGCCTGGTTCTTCACCTCCACCAGCTCGCGGCGGGCCTTGTCGGCGGCCTCGTTCGAGCGGGCATCGGCGACCATCTTCTCCACCTCGTCCTTCGCCAGACCGGACGAGTGGGTGATGGTGACCTTGTTGTCCTTGCCGGTCGCCTTGTCCTTCGCGCTGACGTTGAGGATGCCGTTCGCGTCGATGTCGAACGTCACTTCAATCTGCGGCACGCCGCGGGGCGCCGGAGGCATGCCCGTCAGGTGGAAGCGGCCGAGGCTGCGGTTGTCGCCCGCCATCTCGCGCTCACCCTGCAGCACGTGGATCTCCACCTGCGTCTGGCCGTCCGCGGCCGTGGAGAACGTCTCCGACTTGCGCGTGGGGATGGTGGTGTTGCGCTCGATGAGCTTCGTCATCACCCCACCCAGCGTCTCCACGCCGAGGCTCAGCGGCGTCACGTCCAGCAGGAGGATGTCCTTCACCTCGCCGGACAGCACGCCGGCCTGCACCGCCGCGCCCACCGCCACGACCTCGTCGGGGTTCACCGAGCGGTTCGGCTCCTTGCCGAACAGCCGCTTCACCGCCTCCTGCACCTTCGGGATGCGGGTGGTGCCGCCCACCAGCACGACCTCGTTCAGCTCCTTCGGGTCCAACCCGGAGTCCTTGAGGCACTTGCGACACGGCTCCAGCGAGCGCTCGATGAGGTCGTCGATCATCGCCTCGAACTTGGCGCGCGTGAGCTTGACGTTGAGGTGCTTGGGACCGGACGCGTCCGCCGTGAGGAACGGCAGGTTGATGTCCGTCTCCATCGCGCTCGACAGCTCGATCTTCGCCTTCTCCGCCGCCTCCTTCAGGCGCTGGATGACCATCTTGTCCTTGGTGACGTCGAGCCCGGTGTCCTTCTTGAACTCGGCGACCAGCCAATCCATGATCCGCAGGTCGATGTTGTCGCCGCCCAGGTGCGTGTCACCGTTCGTCGCCAGCACGTCGACCACGCTCTCGCCCACCTCCAGGATGGAGATGTCGAACGTGCCGCCGCCAAAGTCGTAGACGGCGATCTTCTCGTCCTTCTTCTTGTCCAGGCCGTACGCGAGCGCCGCCGCCGTCGGCTCGTTCACGATGCGCCGCACGTTGAGGCCGGCAATCTCACCGGCGTCCTTGGTGGCCTGGCGCTGGGCGTCGTTGAAGTACGCCGGGACGGTGATGACCGCCTCCGTCACCTTCTCGCCCAGGTAGTTCTCCGCCGCGCGCTTGAGCTTCAGCAGCACCTGCGCGCTGATCTCCGGCGCGCTGTACTGCTTCTGGTCGATGTCCACGCGCGCATCACCGTGGGGGCCACGGGCGACGCGGTAGGGGACCAGCTTGGCCTCCTCGGCCACCTCATCGTGGCGGCGGCCCATGAAGCGCTTGATGGAGTACACCGTGCGCTCGGGGTTGGTGATGGCCTGACGCTTCGCCACCTGACCGACCAGGCGCTCCCCATCCTTCGTGAACGCGACCACCGAGGGCGTGATGCGGCTGCCTTCCTCGTTGACGATCACCTTGGGCTCGCGACCCTCCATGATCGCAACCACGCTGTTCGTGGTGCCCAGGTCGATCCCGATAATCTTGCCCACGGTTCGTATCCTCCGGAAAAGACTGCGTTTTTCTCAAAAGCTGCTGATGTATGCCCAACGTAACCACCCACCCCCCGCTGTCAAACCGGAGTGGCGCCCCGCAGTGCTCCTTCGGGAAGGTGCTACTCCCCGGTGCGTAGCGCAGTGCGCAGGCAGGCATGCGCCGCGTCACGCCAGCGCCATGGACGCGCCACAGGTGCGTAACGCGCTCTACACCTCCGTCACCCCGCGGTAGCAACCGGGCAGCCGGGAGATCAGCAGCCGACGCTGCAACCCCTCGGAATGTCATGCCTGCCCGCCTGCTGACGCAGCGAGTCAGGCCTTGGCGAGAAAAGTGCACAGTCCGCCCGGCGTCGCCATTCGGGTGCCCCCAACCCGAGCAACCCTGGAGCCCGCCGCATGCTCGTCCAGCCCCTCCGCTCGCCTGATTTCCGCCGGTCTCCCGCGTCGGATGTCGCCCCCGAGCCGAAGGTCGCGGTGCTGTTGAATGCCAATGCCCGCAAGGTGGATGCGCGGGTGGTGAAGTCGCTGTCCCATGTGGTGCCGGAGCAGGACCTCTTCCTCTCCCGCTCGCCCCTGGACGCGCGTCGCATCGTCCAGACGGTGCTCGAGCGTGGCTACCCCACCGTCTTCACGGGTGGCGGTGACGGCACCTTCATGGGCTTCGTCAACGAGGTGCTGCAGCAGGTGGGGCCGCGCGGCCGCTTCGCGGGCCAGGCCGCGCCCCGCTTCGGCATCCTCAAGCTGGGCACGGGCAACGGCATCGCCGCGCACGTCAACGCCTCCAGCACCCGCGGGGACGGCATCCTCAACGACGTGCTGCGCGCCCGCACCGGTGAAGTCCCCGCCTTCCGCCCCATGGACCTGCTGATGGTGGACGGGCAGCGCGCGCCGTTCGCCGGGCTGGGCGTGGATGGCAAGGTGCTCAACGACTACATCTGGGTGAAGGAGAACCTGGGCAAGGGGCTCCTGAAGAACGTCCTCTCCGGCAGCGGCGGGTACTTCTCCGCGGTGGCCTGCAAGACGGTGCCGCACTACCTGACGAACTCCACCTGGGTGGAGTGCGAGGTCATCAACGGCCAGGCCGGCGAGGCGTACCGCCTGGGCGCGGACGGCCGCCCGGTGGGTGACGCGCTGGCGCCCGGGGCCACGCTGTTCCGCGGCCGGCTGATGATGGCGGCGGCGGGCACCATGCCCTTCTACGGGTACGGCTTCCGCATGTTCCCCTTCGCCAGCGAGCGCCGCGGCTTCATGCAGCTGCGCCTGGGCCAGGTGACGCCCACGCAGGTGCTCACCCACCTGCCCAAGCTGTGGAACGGCCGCTGGTTCCCGGAAGGCCTGCACGACTTCCACGCCCGCGAGGTCACCATCCGCTTCGCCCGCCCCATGCCCTTCCAGGTGGGTGGCGACGCGGCCGGCTACCGCGACCAGGTGTCGCTGTCCGTGGCCCCGGAGTCCATCGAGCTGGTGGACTTCAACGGCGCCATCAACTGACGCGCCGCCCGCGCGGGCAGCGCACCTGCCCGCGCCGCGCCTAGCCCCTGTCGCGTGACGCCGGAGGCTTCTCGCCCGGCTCCTTGCGGCGCCCCACGACGAACGCGTAGCTGACGCTGGCCTTGCCGTTGCTCTCGCGGTGCAGGGCCAGCTCCTCGCGCAGCCCGGCCGTCTGGGCGTTGGAGCCCGCCGGCAGGTGCTCCTGGATGTCCCGGTAGAGCACGTCCAGCTCGGCGTCGTGCAGCGTCTCGGCGGACTCGGGCTCGTAGCCGGAGGCCTCCAGCGTCTGGAGCAACTCGCGGGGCAGCAGCAGCGGCCCGCCGACGCGCCGCTCCCAGAAGTCGAGCGTGGCCTTGGGCGCGAAGCGCCCCACCCTCGCGGGGAACGTGAGGCCCAGCCGGCCGCGCTTCGCCAGCAGGGGGCGCATGCTCGCCAGCGTGGGCTTCAGCGGGTACAGCACGTGGCCCTGGATGAGGATGGCGTTGAACTCCCCCTCCGGCAGGCCGAGCGACTCCAGCGACACGCGCCGCACCTCGAGCCTGTCGGACAGCCCCTGGGCGCGCACGCGCTCGCGCAGCGTCGCCAGCAGCGCCTCGTCCGTGTCCGCGGCCACCACCGAGCAGCCCAGCTCCCGGGCCAGCAGCAGCGCCGCGTGCCCGTCCGGGCCGCAGCCGAGCACCAGCACCCGCGCGCCCGGCTCCAGCTGGGCCACCTTGGCGAAGCGCCGCGTCGCATCTTCCGAGCCGAACGCTCGCCGGACGCCCGCGGGGTGGTAGAGGGGGAAGGGCTCTGCGGGACTCATAGATTCCTCATATACCCGCACCGTCCGGACTTCCAGCAACGGACCCGGGCGCCGCCCTCTCCCTCACGGCGGCGCCCGGTGCTTCACAGGTAGTAGATGACCCGCTCGTCTTTGTGGAGCCCGGCGTAGATGGCGCGCCGGTGCTCCTCGGACAGCAGGTACACCGACACGCTCAAGGACACATAGGTGCCCTTGCTGCTGGGCTGCTCGCGGATGGAGTCCGGAGAAACCTCCGTCCCCATCAGCCTCCGGAACAGCTCCCTCACGTGCTCGGTGAAGCCGGGGGGCTCCTGCTTGCCCATCACCTTGAAGGTGTAGACCGACGGGTACTCGATGAGGGGCTTCTTCTCCTCATCGCCAGCAGGGGGTGTGCTCTCAGGACCATCCTTCGTCATGACACGTCTCGACGCTCCGGCGGGCGCAGGCGCTAGAGCAGGTTTGCGGCGAGCTCGGCCAGGGCGCTGCGCTCTCCCTTGGCCATGGTGATGTGCGCGGCGATCTTCTCGCTCTTGAAGCGGTTCACGACGTGGACGAGCCCGTTGTTGGTCGAGTCCACGTACGGGTTGTCGATCTGGAACGGGTCTCCCGTCAGGATGATCTTCGTGTTGTCGCCCACGCGGGTGATGATGGTCTTCACCTCGTGTGGCGTGAGGTTCTGGGCCTCGTCCACGATGATGAACTGGTTGGGGAGGCTGCGGCCGCGGATGTACGTCAGCGGCTCAATCTCCATCAGCCCCAGGTCCAGCAGCTCGTGGTAGCCGCGGCCGGCCTTCTTGTCCGCGCGGCTGAGGTTCATCAGGAACTCCACGTTGTCGAAGATGGGCTGCATCCAGGGGTTGAGCTTCTCCTCGACGCTGCCCGGCAGGTAGCCGATGTCCCGCCCGAGCGGGAAGATGGGCCGGCTCACCAGCAGCTTCTGGTACAGCCCCTCCTCCGTCACCTTCTGCAGGCCCGCGGCGATGGCGAGCAGCGTCTTGCCCGTGCCCGCCTTGCCGACGATGGTGACCAGCTTGATGTCGTCGTTGAGGAGCAGGTCCAGGCAGAAGGTCTGCTCCATGTTGCGAGGGCGCACGCCCCAGGTGCCGTCCTTGATGGAGCGCAGCAGGGGCACCAGCCGGGCCTTCGTTCCATGGAAGCGGCCCATGGCGGTGTGGGACGGGTTCGTCTCGTCCTTGAGGAGCACCAGCTGGTTGGGGGCGAGCGTGTCCGCGTCGGGCAGCTCCACCTCGGCGCCCTGCTTGTACATCTGGTCCACCAGGTCGCGCGGGACGAGCCGCTCGGTGAAGCCGGTGTACAGCTCGGTGATCTCCACCCGCTCGGCGTCGTAGTCCTCGGCGATGAGGCCGAGCGCGTCCGCGCGGATGCGCAGGTTGGTGTCCTTGGTGATGAAGACGGCCTGCGTCTCAGGCTCCTTCTCCATCAGGTCGATGGCCACCGCGAGGATGCGGTTGTCCATCAGGTTGCTGTCCGCCATGGACAGCGGCAGCTCGCGGTCGGTGAAGTTGACGCGGAGCATGCCTCCGTGCGGCAGCGCGACGCCCTCCTTCAGGGAGCCCTCCGCGCGGAACGAGTCCAGGTAGCGCGCCACCAGGCGCGCGTTGCGCCCCAGCTCCGAGAGATCGCGCTTGAACTGGTCGATCTCCTCGATGACGTAGATGGGGATGATGACGTTGTTGTCTTGGAAGCCGTAGATGCTGCGTGGGTCGTGAAGGAGGACGTTGGTGTCGAGGATGAAGTTCTTTCGCATCGTGGGTTGCGCGACCTGAAGGTTCGGGTGCGACCGCTGGGGACCGTGCGACGGCTTCTCTGGGCCCAATATAGACACCGCCCCTGGGGGAAACAGCCGGCTTGTCGCCTGGAAGGCCGGCTGTCCGATACCCCACGCCCGCGCCACTCCCTACCCGGGAACGCGGGCCCTGGCCATGAAACGCACGGGCCCCGAGCCCCCACTCCCGCCGCTACGGGCCTGTAGCACCCAGTGAAGCCTGGGACGTAACGGGAGCAAGCGGGTCATACCCGAGCAGCTCCGCCACCCGCCCGGGCGGCGGCCCGGGCGGCATGCGCTCCCAGGGGAAGCGCTGCTGGAGCGTCTCCTCGTCGAGCGAGAAGCGCGGCGGAGCCCCCGCCTGGAGCGCCGCTTCCCAGGTGCGCGAGCCGAAGTGCTGGATCATCCGCCGGCTCAAGGGGGCCAGCATGGGGGTGGGGATGAAGGGGACGGAGCGGCCCTCGGCGTCCCGCATGCAGCCCAGCTCCACGGCCCAGGCGAGCAGCCACCGGGGGCGCTCCTGCCCCGCCGCCTTGAGGGCGAGGAAGCGCCCCTGGGCGGCGCCGTCCACGAAGAGGAAGCGGCGCTCGTAGACGGCGGCGGCGGCGAAGGTGGCGGGGATGAGGGCCAGGCCCTCGGCGCCCACGCGGCGGGCCATGAGGTGCAGCAGCTCCAGCAGCTGGCCGGACAGGGCGAGGCCGGGGTGCGTCTGTCCGGGCAGCGGGGGGCGGTTCCAGTCGAAGGGGCGGCCCGGGTTCTGGAGCAGGAGCGAGTCCACGTAGAGCAGCGGCGCCTGGGCGAGCGCGTCGGTGAGGCCCACCTCGGCGCCCACCGTCTTGCGCAGGCACAGGTCGGCCACGGGGGCGTAGAAGCAGCGGCTCCAGAGGAGGATGCGGGGGCGGTACGGGTCGTCGACCCGGAGGCGCAGCTCCAGCGGGCCCACGCGCTCCTCCACGCGCTGGAGCAGGCCATAGGCGCGCAGGGCGCGCTCCAGGCCCTGGGGGCTGTAGGTACCGAAGAGGAGGTCCACGCGGGAGGCGTGGGGGTCGTCCAGGGCCAGATCCTCCAGGGAGAGTTCGGTGCCCTCGGAGACCGCCAGGTCCGCCCCGCTCAGCTGTTCATAGATGCGGCGGAAGCGGGAGCTGACGGGCAGGGTCCGGGGCATGGCGGGGTCCTATTCGTAACGGATGTCCACGACGGTGAGCTCGATTTCGCCGCGGGGGCGCCGCACCTCGACGGAGTCACCCACGGCCTTGCGCAGCAGCGCGCGGCCGATGGGGGACTCCACGCTGATGCGGCCTCCGGCGGCGTCGATCTCATCGGACCCGACTATCTGATACGTGGTCCTCTGACCGTCCTCGTCCTCCAGGGTGACGGTGGCTCCGAAGTAGATATGCGCACGGTCGCTCTGTTCAGAAGGAGTGACGATGGTGGCGGTGTCCAGGCGCTTCTGTAGGAAGCGCAGGCGCCGGTCGATTTCGCGCAGGCGCTTCTTGCCGTAGATGTACTCGGCATTCTCCGAGCGGTCGCCCTGGGCGGCGGCGGCTGAGACTTCGGCGGTGACCTTGGGGCGCTCCTCGTTGAGGAGGTGGACCAGCTCGCGGTGCATGCGCTCGGCGCCCGAGCGGGTGAGGTAGCGGCGGAACGGGGCCTTCTCCTCGTCGTCCTCGTCGTCGTGAGCGTCGGGATGTACGTCCTGGGACATATCCTCCTGTATACCGCCGGCCGGTGACGCAGGAGTGGGGACGGCGGGCCGGACGTTCACCGGAAGTCGGCACGGGAGATGTCAGGAAGGCGGGGGTGTGCACGCCAGTGGAAAGCGCTGGGGAGTGCTGGTAGGAAGCGCCTGCCGCCGGGGGGCTCCCGGGGGTGTCGTGGGTGGTGCGAAAAAAGAATAGTGCGAGTCGCTAGCTCAGCTGGTAGAGCACCGGCCTTTTAAGCCGAGGGTCGGGGGTTCGATCCCCCCGCGACTCATGTAGTAGAGAAGACGTGCCGTCCCCGTCGTCTAGAGGCCCAGGACGCTGGCCTTTCAAGCCGGTAACACGGGTTCGAATCCCGTCGGGGACACTGTAAAAACGCGGGGTTGGACGGGTCAAACCGTCCAACCCCGTTCGTTTTTCGTCCGCCCGTCCTGCGTTCGAAGTGCGCTGGCCCCTTCCGCTGAGCAGCGCCTCGGTCGGGCTGTGCTCACGCCGTGGGCGCCATTCACCCGCGCAGGTGGCCTGCGACTCCTGCAGAGGGTCCTCTCTGCGCAACAGGCACCCCGCAGCGCTCTGGGCCGGGAGCGCCCGTGCCTCTGAAAGAGAGTCCTCGAAATGAACCGCTTTCTCCTGCTGGTGCTGTGCGCCCTCCCCCTCATTGGCTGCGGTGGGGATCCGGTGTCCTACTCGGCGCCCGTCGGCATCAACCTCAAGGCCAAGTCCTCGGACACGGCCAGCGGCACCGTCACCTCGCAGAAAGGTATCGAGACCGAGTCGGGCAACCCCTTCAAGGTCTTCGTTGATACGGCACGGCAAAATCTGGCCGGCACGTCACCCTCGCGCGTGGAGTTGACGAGCCTCACCCTCACCCTTGGCGCCCAGAGCACAGGCGTGGCCTCGCTCTCCGAGGTGTTTAGCGGACGGGTCGAGGTGCTCTTCCTCGTGAATGAGTCCAACAACACCTATGCCGCTGGCCACGTCGAGGGGCCGAGCGGAAGCGGCCCTGTGGCGATGGTGGTGGACTTCGACTCCGAAGCGCTTCCGGCTGCCGACTACACCCGTTTCCTGGATGGCAAGTTCAACGTGGTGCTGCGCGGCTCCGCGGCCCCCACGTTCATGAGCAAGGGAGCTGAGGTCGATTTCCAGACGACCTTCTCCTTCACCGCCTTCGAGTAGCTCGCGCCGTACACCACCAGCGCCCGGCCAGGCAGCTCCGCGCCTCGGAAGTCCCTCGGTGGCGTGAGTCTCTTCTGGCTGGCCGCCAGGTGGTTCCCATCCAGCACCCGCACCCATTCTTTCGGGGCCGGTAGAAATCGTCGAGGCGCGCCCGTCATTGTCACAGCGGGACATGAGGTTCCGCCAAGGGAGCCGAGAACATGCGCTTCATGATGCTGATCCATCACGACGAACCCGCCCTCGCCGCGGCCCCGCAGAAGGAACTCTGGGCCGAATACGCCGCCTTCAACGAGGCGCTGGCCAAGGCCGCGGGCTCTTCCCCGGGCGAGCGGCTGCAGCCGAGCTCGGCGGCGACCACCGTGCGCCAGCACGACGGCAAGACCGAGGTGCTCGACGGTCCCTATGCCGATACGAAGGAGCAGTTCGCCGGCTACTTCTTCGTCGAAGCCCCGAGCCTCGACGAGGCGATTGCCTGGGCCAAGCGCTGCCCCTCGAGCAAATACGGCTCGATCGAGATCCGTCCCATCATGGATTCCCATGCGGGCGGGAGGCGCTGATGGTGACGGGCGAGGCCAGCCGTGCCCCCGACAGCGACAGGGGTCTCAACGAGAAGCAAACCCTGGGGCTGACCGCGAGGTCGATCGGGTACTGGGCGACGACGGGGCTCGTCGTGTTCGCGATGGCCAGCGGAGGTATCGCTGAGCTCGCGCAACGACCGGAGACGATCGACGGCATGAACCAGCTCGGTTACCCCGTGTACTTCGTGATGCTCATCGGCGTCTGGAAGCTGCTCGGCTCGCTGGCGCTACTGGCCCCTGGATTCCCGCGAGTCAAGGAGTGGGCCTATGCCGGCATCTTCTTCAATATGACAGGCGCAGCAGTGTCCCACTGGGTCAGTCGCAGTGCCACGTGGCACGTCGCGGTGACTCTGGGCTTCGCCGCTCTTGCCGTCGCCTCGTGGGCGCTTCGACCGGCAAGCCGGACTCTCGGGCGCTGGCCGCTCATGGTCCCCCAGACAGGCCAGAAGGGCTGATGGTGACGAACGAGGCCGGCCGTGTTGCCGAGCACGTGGCGCGCGAAAGCTACGGCCGCCTCGTCGCTTTCCTCAGCGCCCGCACCCGCGACGTGGCGGGCGCCGAGGACGCGCTCGGCGAAGCCTTCGCGTCAGCCCTGCGCGTGTGGCCGATGGACGGCGTACCGGACAATCCGGACGCGTGGCTGCTGACTGCGGCGCGGCGGCGGCATACAGACACTGTTCGCCGAAGGCAGACCCGCGAGGCCGGGGAGGAGCATCTGCAGTTGGTGGGCGACGAGCTCGAAGCGGTGGCAGTCGAGCGGGACGTCATCCCGGACCGCCGACTCGCCCTGATGTTCGCCTGCGCCCATCCGGCAATCGAGCGCGTCGTGCGCACTCCGCTGATCCTCCAGACCATCCTCGGCCTGAGCGCCGAGGATATCGCCGCTGCCTTCATGATTCCGCCCAAGACCATGGGGCAGCGGCTGGTCCGGGCCAAGACCCGCATTCGCAACGCAGGCATTCCCTTTCGCGTGCCCGACCCGGAAGAGCTGCCCGAACGCCTCGACGCCGTTCTCGAGGCGATCTATGCCGCCTACTCCAAGGGCTGGAACGAGATGGGCGACGACGCCCTCCCCGAACTCGCCGACGAAGCCATCTGGCTGGGCCGGCTGGTTGTCTCCTTGCTCCCCGATGAACCCGAAGCCAAGGGCATGTTGGCGCTGATGTTCTACACCGCCGCCCGCCGCGCGGCCCGGCGCGACGCAGCCGGCGCCTATGTCCCGCTCGAACAACAGGACACAGGTCTCTGGAATACCTCACTGCTCGCGCTCGCCGAAGACCTCCTGCATGAGGCGAACGCAGCGGGGCCGAGCGGCCGCTACCAGCTCGAGGCGGCGATTCAGTCCGCGCATGTCGCCCGCCGCCTGGCCGGCATCTCCAACTGGCCGGTGGTGGTGGCGCTCTACGACCATCTGCTCGCACTCACTGGCTCGCCGGTCGTCATCCTCAACCGAGCCGTCGCGCGCGCCGAGGTGGACGGTCCGCGCGCCGCACTTGCCGATTTGACGCCGCTCGAGGCTGACAAACGCATGCTCTCCTATCAGCCCTATTGGGCCGCAAAGGGTCACCTGCTCTTCCGCGCTGGCGACACTGCCCCGGCCGTCGAGGCACTGACCGTCGCCATCGGCCTTACAACCGACGAGGCCCTGAAGGGATACCTTCTGAGACAGTTGGCATCGCGACAAGCGACCTGAGTCTTTCCAAGCATGAGATAGGCGTCGATTGTCGGGCGGACGGTCGTCGGCACTGGATGGGACACGCGGCGTGACTCCTGAGCCATCCCCTCATCTGGGCCCGGTTGCCCGCCAGCGCGCTCTGTTGATGGCCAACTTGCGTACCAGCATGGCCTCTCGTCTTCCACCGCACCATCTTGCCTTACACGAAGCTGTCAGGTAAGCGGCTGGCGATCAGCTCGCTCAAATGCAGGGATCGCTCAGGAGCTGACCCGCACCACGGCACGGAGGAGTCAAGGTGCTGCGCGACCGCCGATCTCCGGGAAACGCTCATAGGCCCATAGGAGCGCAGCCAGGTGGTCGGGTTTGTCCAAATCGAGCGGCGCGTCCGTGAGCTGCACGATCCACCCACCCGATGTCGTGCGCCGCGCCCGCAATAGCAACTCGGAGTCGCGGTCCGGGTCCGGGAATCCGATTGCATTCGCGGCAGCGGCAGACCAGTAGTTCAGCCACCCGAGGTAATAGGGAATCTCGGGCAAGCGGATGTGCTCGAAGAGTTTGAGGGCTGGCAGGCCCCGGGGAGGGGACGGCGGCCCTTCCATCGTGGGAGCTATCTGCTCCGCGATGTCCCCCGAAGCTGCGTCCGGCGTAGCGTGCCCCCAGAACGCGCGTGCGCCCTCTGCCACTGCTTCAAGCACATCCGCCGCTGCCGCGACAACCGCCGCATCTAGCGGCAACTTCGCATGGACTTGGAGTTGTGGCCGACCGCCTGGGCTCACATACGCGGATCGGTGGCGCCCGGAAATCATCACGGGGTAACGCTCATCGTTGTTACATACCATCGGGAACTCGCCGCGCGTGGCCTTCTCAGTCAACCACGCATCGCGCTGTGGCAACGCGGCAAGCCGTCGCCCCTCGGTGACTCTCCACTCCAGGCGCAAGCCGGGGAGCGCCTTTTCCATCGCCTGGACGGCAGCGAGTGTGCGGTTGTCGCCACCCACAAGCGCAGGCGCATAGACGTTGAGAATGAGGGGACTTCGAGTGGTCATCGTTTGCATCCCGTTACGACGATCTTGAAGGTGGGATCCTGCTTGAGCAGCGCGAGTCTATGCGCGTCGGTGCTCACGCCGACAACGAAGTCATATCCACAAGCCAGCGCAGCGTCGCGCTCCTTATCCAACTGCTTGAGTTCCTTCTCAATCTCCCGCTCTTGGATAAAGCCATTATATGTGTCAAACCGATGGGTCTTGATCTCCCACAGCACGCGCACGCCGACTTGCAGCGCATCGAAGCGTTCACCGCCCACGAGTACGTCCATTCCGGGATAACGGTTAGGCGGAAACTTGTCGGCGCACTCGTCATGTGGGGCATCCTCGCCCGCGTGCGGCACCGGGGCAGGCCTGCACTCAGGACGGCGCTCGCGCTCCAGTGGCTCAGTTGGAACCGGAGGGAGCCAGTCCTGACCTGATGGCTCCGGCTTGGGCTTTCGATTCGCGGAGGGTTCCAGCGGGGCAGGCTTCGTTCGGGACGCGGGCTCTACCTCTTCGGTACTGCTCCCTCTCAACTCATACGCATCCAGCGCTTCCTTGATCGCGACTCCCACCACCACCACGCCAACAACAATCACCGCGCCCACGACGATCTCGGGAGCAGCCAAGACACAGAGGCCGATTCCCAGGGCAGCCGCGCCCGCCGAGGCAACGGCACACCTTCCCGTCCGGTCGTTGACCCGGACCCGGTCATGGTCGAGGGCTGCAAAGCACCGCTCCGCTACCACGGGCCAAGGCTGGGACGCCTCACGGACAGCGCACTGCCCCCCGTCAGTCCACGGCAGCGTCGCCGCTCGCTGGAGGTTGGCGATCCTCGAGTTCCGGGACGCGCTCTCTCTTGGGCTCGGTGCCGACGTGGCGCAAGCCGAGAGGAAGAGCAGGAGTGCTGCGCAGGCGCGGAGTCGCATGGCTACGTCCTTTCAGCCGAGCCAGCGAACTGAGGGTCAAGGCTGTCCAGTTCTGGAGTATGCCAGCACCCGCTAACGGCGAGGGTGACTGGAATGTGCGGGAGTGAGGCGGCTCGGGCGCGATGGGGCACGTGCCACGTCGCGCGGGTCCGCCTCCCGCGCGTCTTACGACGCGTACGCGAAGGCCGTCGTCCCCTTCCTGAAGAAGGTCGGAGGTCAACAACTCCTCGCTGAGCCGACTCCAGACCTCGCGTCTCCACCTCCAGCCGCTCAGGGCACGAACACCGCCTGGCACCGCTGCCGGCACTGCGTCCAGCCCCGGCTGGCGTTCACGAAGGGGCAATCCAGGGTCGCCTGCACCGGGCCGCCGGCACCGCCAGGAGAGGCCAGCGAGCAGCGCTCCCCCGCGGGCGTGGCCCAGTGGCTGAACCGGCGCGCTGGGTCGGGCGTCACCGTCACCGTCACCCGCGTGCCGGTGTCCCCGCGACACACCGCGCTGCCGCACGAGGTGGCCACACTGCCGCCCCCGGTGGCGCTGACCTCCAGCACGCCGGGCAGGCAGGGCTCCACGCGGTCCGACGTCCCGCTCTCCGGGTGGGTGGGGTCGGTGAGGGTGTGGGGGCCGTCATCCACCGGCCAGCCATCCGCGGTCCAGTGGAGGCGCCGCACGTGGGGCGCCTGGGTGCCCGCACAGAATGTGTCGCCCGCCAGCTGCCGCTCGACGTAGCGGTGGAGGACCAGCAGGTGACGGCCCTCGTGCTCCACCACGGACGGGCCGCCCGGCCCCACCAGGTTGCCGCGGCTTTCGAGGAGCACGGTGCCGCCGCCGTTGACCAGCTTGACGCCATTGCGGTCCACGAAGGGCCCCGTGGGCGAGGTGGAGCGTCCCACCACGAGCCGGTACGCGGGGAGGTCGGCGAGCCGCGTCGGGGTCGACGGGGTGTAGGGCGGGTACACGCGCGTCCAGCCCAGGGGGTACTCCTTGGGGCGGGGGCCGCAGCAGTAGTCCCAGTTCGCAAGCAGGTAGTAGTAGCGCCCGCGCTGGAAGAGGTGGCCGCCCTCCAGCGCGTGGTAGCGCTCGTTGTTCCGTCCGGCCAGGCGGGTGCGCGTCGCGGCGGTATCGGGCCTGCCGGAGCCCAGGCCGAGCGGGAGCTGGTAGATGCCGCCGAAGAAGCCGCCGAACGACAGCCTCGCGCGCGGGGCCCCGGTGGCCGTGGTGAACAGCAGCACGTCCGGGCCATCCGCCGCGTAGGGCGTCGTCGACGTGCTCCGGAAGACCTCGCCGTGGTCCGTCCACGGGAGGCTGCCGTCGAGCACGGCGTTGGACGCGTGCCCCACGAACACCCGCCGCGAGGCGGGCACGGTGACGGCGTAGTACACGTGGAAGCGCCCCCCGAAGTAGGAGATGTCCGGCGACCAGACCTGGTCCGGCTTGAGCAGGGAGTTGGAGAACCGCGCGAGCGCCCAGGCCGGGACGGCGTTGTGGTCATTGCACTGCGCATCCCACTGCGCGGGGAAGACGCGGCCCACGAACTGCCAGTTCACCAGGTCCACGGAGCGGCGGATGGGAATGCCCTGCCCCGTGGACACCACGTAGAACACGTCCTGGCTCCCCTCGCGGACCTTGATGACGGAGGGGTCATGCAGGAACAGCTCCCCATTCGAGACGCATGGAGTCTGCGCCCGCGCCAGCTCTGGCGCGAGCGCGACCAGCACCACGACAAGCCATGCCCCTCGCATCCGGGCCTCCCGAAGCGGTAAAGCGTTGATGCCCCGGAATACGAAGCCAGGGCTCAACTGGATTCACGGACCGGCGGGGCCTCGGTGAACGCAGCCAGGTTCTCCAGCGTCGAGCGCAAGCCCGCGTCGTGGTCTTCCTTCCGGATTCCCTCGGGCACGTTCTCACAGGTGATGGTGACCTCGGTGCCACCCGGCACCGCCGCCAGCTTCCAGGTCATCGTCATCACGCCCGCGAACGCAGGGTCCTCGGACTCGAACTCGAACTGCTGGACGACGCGCTCGTCGGGGACCAGCTCCAGGAACCGGCCCTCGACGAGGTCGGAGTGCTCCGAGCTCTTGCCGGGCGCCTCGTGGTTCGCCTCGTCGTAGGTGAGGGCCATCCGATAGGCCCCGCCCGGACGTGGCTCGAACGCGTGCAGGTGGCCCTTCATGCCTTCGGGTGGCAGCCACGAGACCACGGCCTCCGGGTCCACGAAGGCCCGATAGATGACCGCCGGCACGGCCTTGATGACCCTCGAAGCAGCGTCCGTCCTCTTCGCCATTGTCAGCCTCCTCGCTGCCGCCAGCTCCGCCAGGATGCGCACCCCGATCTCCGGACGCACGCTCGTGTCGGAGCTGCCGGCAGTCACCGCCGATTTAACTCGGTTTAATTCAACCGGAACCGGGGCAACCGCGACACTCCGACAGTCAGTCGTCGTTCGAGAGGTCGCCCCGCCATGGTCAAGTTCCCCCGGCTCGTCTCCCTGCCACCAGCCGCCCCGGCCCCTACGCCCGTCCAGGCCGCCCCGGTGCAGCCGCGACCGGCCCCCGCGCCCAGGCCCCTCCAGTTCACCGCACCCTCCCAGTTCACGCCCTCCCCCACTCCGGCGGGCACCACCCTCCACACCGAGCGGCTGGGCGACGGCAGCGCCAACTGCCTCGAAAAGGCCGTGGGCCTCGCCCGCCCCGGTGACTCCATCGTCCTCATGAGCGACACCCGGGACGGCGTCGGCCACGCCCTGGTGCGCAGGCCCGACGGCTCCGTCATCGACCCCAACCACCCCCAGGTCCGCTACGAGACCCTGGGCCAGTGGCAGGCCCTGCATCCGCGGTACTCCCAGCCCGTCACCGTCCCCGCCTCCCAGGTCCAGCAGGTCCTCTCCACGCCTCCTGGCCCGCAGCGCGAGGCCCTCATCCGCCAGCTCGGCCTGTCCGGCGTCGCCAACCGCCAGGTCGCGGACGACGAGCCTCGTTGGGTCGCTCCGACGTCGACCGATGGAGTCAACTTCCGCAACGCGCCGTCCACCCAGGGCTCGCAGATCCTCAGCACCGAGAGCCAGGGCACCCGGCTGCAGGTGCTCGGCGAGAACGACGATGGCACCTGGCTGAATGTGCAGCTGGAGGATGGCACCCAGGGCTGGGTCTTCGCGGAGCTGGTGGGAGAGACCACACCTCCGCCGCCGCCTCCCGCGCCGCCCCCTCCCCCACGCTTCCCGGACTGGCTGGCGCAGGGCACCTGTCCACCCCACATCCCCGAGCCCCTCTGGAACGGCCTGCCCCAGAACATCCAGCAGCAGGTCATCCAGACCGAGCGCGAGAAGGCCGTGAGCCAGGCCTGGCCGATGCCGGAGTTCGACCTCCAGGGCCCACCTCCCCCCAACGTCGACCTGCTGACCTGGAGCCACCTGCCCGACGACGGCAGGCAGGCCCTCTACCGCGAGCACTGGCAGACCGCCGTGCGCGAGCAGACCGACCTGCTCTTCAACGGCGTCCCTCCTGGCGGCCTCGTCGTCGAGAGTCCGTTCATCGGCGTGGACAGCACGCTGGGCCGCGGGCAGGTAGGCCCGTGGTACGAGAACGCCCTGCAGCACGGCGCCGCCGCGCAGTACATCAACCTGGAGAAGCTGCTCGGCCCGGGCTTCCCCCAGATTCACTACAACCTGTGCGGCCCGCTGGCCGTGGGAGCCTCGCTCGGCATGACGCCCGAGGAGGCGCTCACCGCCTTCAAGGACTCCATCGGCGACGTGAGCGAGAACATCCTCGAGACCGGCAGCGTGACCCACGACACGCACCTGGAGAAGTTCTACGAGGCCCAGGGCTGGCAGGCGGACATCGTGAAGCTCACGATGACGCCGCCCTGGGAGATGGCGCGCCTGCTCGCCGAGGGCAAGCAGCTCACCACGCTGGTGAACATCGATACCAAGGGCGCCGACGGCAAGCTGCGCGACTACGACGACAGCACGAAGCAGGTCGCCCACTGGGTCAACGTGCGCGCGGTGGAGCAGGACGCCAGCGGCGACTGGATGGTGCGCGTCTACAACCCGTACGAGAACCGGGAGGAGGTCTACTCCTGGGACGACTTCGAGACGGCGTGGAACAAGTCCGGAGGCGTCACCAACGGCGAGGCCTGGACGAACAATCCCTACGTCATGGTCATCGCCACGCCTCCCACGACGGCCACGGAATAGCGACATCCGCCTTGGGCGGGTGACTCCGGACCCGAACCCGGTGTCGCTGGCGCTCGGGCTCGCGTTCCTCACCTCGCAGGGCCCCATTGACCTGATGCGCGGGACCGGGCTAGCCGTCCGGTCCCTCTTCCGCTCGAAAGGAGCGCATCTTGGTCCGTCAATTCCTTCCCTCCCTCCTTCCGCTGCTGCTGGTGGCCTCCACGGCCGCGGCGCAGACCACCCCCACCTCCATCACCTTCGATGGCTACTGGAACGAGACGCCGTCGGTGGAGCTGATTCCCGCGGGCGGTCAGGTGGTCGTCAACTACGACATCAGCCGCCTGCCGCAGTGCCGGGGCACCACCTCCACGGGCAACCCGTCCTGGACCATCACCGGCCACGTGCAGATGAACCGCGGCCCGGTGTCGAGCTTCTGGGTGGCTGGCCACGCGCCGGACGGCAACCCCTCCCAGCGCACCCTGCATCTCCCCGCGGGCGAGAGCGGCGCCCTGGTGATGTGGTTCGACATCTCGGGTCTGGGCTGCCAGGGCTGGGACTCCAACCACGGAAGCAACTACCACTTCGCCGTCGGCGCCCCGACTCTCTCCTTCAACGCGAACTGGGACGAGATGGTGGCGGGCACGCTGCGCGCCGGCCAGCAGTTCATCGTCAACTACGACATCAGCCGCCTGCCCGAGTGCCGCGCGACGTACAACGGCCCGGCCTGGGTGATTGTCGCGCAGTACCGCTTCGACAACGGCCCCGTCCAGGAGACGGTCGTCACCGGCTCCGGCAGGTCCGTGCCGACGGCCATCACCGCTCCGGCCGGCGCCCGCCACCTGGAGATGTGGTTCCGCAACACGGACCGCAGCTCCTGCATGCGCTACGACAACAACTACGGCTCCAACTACCACTTCACCGTGCAGTGAGCCGCACCAGCTGAGTCGCGAAGGCCCCGAGGCACGGGCGCACCTCCCGTGCCCCGGGGCGCTTCCTCCGCGAGCGAGCCGTTGGAATACATCGCGAGCATCCTTCTCAGAGGCCCTGTGCTTTCAGTGCCTCGATTTCGAACTCGCCATCGTCCACCAGCCGCTCCCAGCCTTCGAACTTGCCGAGGCCGAGCGTACGGGCCATGGACAGCAGCAGGCTCTGGCCGGCCACGGTGCGTTCGGGCTGGAGCTGGTAGATGGGGTCCTTGAAGGCCGCCTGCGGGGTGGCGATGGCCCAGCCCATCTGCTTGAACTGGGCAATCACCTCGCCGAGCCACATCGCATTGATGAGATTGTGGTGCAGCAGGATGACCTGCGGGATGTCCCTGCCCTGCAGCTTGTGTGCGAGCTCGCGGTAGGCGATGGCACGCTGACGCACGTGCGCGAGATACGCGGACTTGATGGGTGTGACGTCGGCCTTGGGGTTCTTCTTCAGGACCTCGACCAGCTTGTCGTTCAGGCCCCAGTCACTGGTGTCCAGTGAGACGTAGGCGTTGCGGTAGCCCTGCTCCTTCAGGAAGGTGCGCATGCCGTCGCGCTTCTCCGGCGTGTCGCCTTCACGCAGGTACGTGAAGCGGAACCACTTCGTATAGCCGGGCAACGTGGCGATGAGGCGATCGCAGTCAAGGAGCTCCTGCTGGTACTGGGCCAGCGTGCTCTTGTGCAGGTCGGGATGCGACATCGTGTGGTTGCCGATGACGTGGCCAGCCTCGCCCCATGCACGTGCCAGTGCCAGGCCCTCGGGCTGGTTCGCGCCCCTGTTGACGGTGACCATCAGCGCGGCCTTCGCCTTGTGCCTGGCCAGGGCGGCCAGCAGGGCCTGATTGCGCTGCACGGCGGTCATCCGCGGGGTCTCTTCCAGGGAAGGGCCGTCGTCGAAGGTGAAGGCGACGGACTGCGCGAAGGCCGGAAAGGCGGCGAGCAGGAGGAAGGCGGTGGCGACGACGTGGCGGAAGGTCATTAGTTGTCGGAACAGGAGCTGGAGGTGTCTCGAGGATCCTGGCGCGGAAGCACTCCGCGGTCCAGCACACCGGGCCATGGATGCGCCGAGTCCGCCGTTGCGTTCAAGCGCGCTGTCCGACAGCTCCCTATCCTCGGACGCATGAACCAACCTCTCCAGACGCTTGTCACTCACGCCGCGTGGGCCAACCGACAGCTCTTCGCCGCCCTTCGCGACGTCAACTCCTTCGAGTCGCAGAAAGGCGCGGACTTCATCGTGCGGCTCCTCGACCACGTGCACGTCGTCAGCAGCATCTTTCAGGCCCACCTCCAGGGTGTCTCGCACGGGTACAAGGCGACACAGAGCGCGGTCCTCCCCACGCTCGCGGAGCTCGACCGCGACTCCGAGGCCATCGACCGCTGGTACGTGGAGACCGCGGCGTCGCTCCCACCGGAGGAACTCTCACGACCTCGCGAGGTGCGCTTCACCGACGGGAAGGTCGTGACGATGAACGCCGCAGCGATGATCCTCCACGTGGTCACCCACACGACCCATCATCGCGGAAACGTGGACGCCATCATGTACCAGGCCGGGATGCCGCGCCGGAGGGACGGCCTCCCCGAGTTCCTCGTCAGTCGAGCGTCCGCCAACTGACCGAGCTCAGCCCCTGCGTGGGCGTCATGCCGAACTGCTCCCGGAAGACGCGGGTCAGGTGGGCGCTGTCCGCGAACCCGGCGGCGGCGGCGGCGGCACTCAGGCTCGCGCCCTCCTCCACCGCGGTGATGGCACGGCGCAAGCGCTTCCATCGCAGATACGCGCGCATCGGGAGCCCGATGTCGCGAGCAAAGGCATGACGCATCTGCCGCGGCGAGAGCCCGGCCTCATGCGACAGGCTCGCGAGGTTGATGTCCTCGGCGCCATCGAGGTACGCGCACATCCGGCGTGCCGCCGGGTGTCGCGGCTCCGGGGGCTGACACAGGTCGACGGCGGAGAGGATCGAGGCCATGAGAGCACGTGCCATCTCCAGCGTAGGCTCGCGAGGGACGCTCACGTCGAGCGTGTCGCGACTCCACGTCTCGCACCGGGGCTCGGCGTCACGAGAGAGCGCTCGGCTCGCCAGGTCGTCTCCGTCGAGGAACAGCAGGGCGGCATGGGCACACGCGCCGTGTCCGTGGGGCATGCGCGGGGGAATGACGGCCGCGCCGGTGCGAATGCGTCCGTTGGCACTGTCTTCGAGGTCCAGCCCCTGTGGCGCGATGACGATCTGAGCCGCGTGGTGCGCGTGGCGCGCCGAGGCAACGAGGGGGCCCACGTAGAGCGCCCGCGTCCCCGAAATGAACAGCGTACCGTCCAATCGTGCAGGCGTGCTCAACGGCTCCTGGCTCTCTCGGGTGACGTCGACATTCGCGAGCCCATCCGCTTCCCACCCTATCGCGAGCCAATCACAACCCAATGGAGCTCAGTCAGGGAGCGTCCTTCACCGCGTGCGTTCGCCAGCCCGCAGCGCGTGGACGCGGACGTAGTCGAACTCGGCGGTGAAGTCGCCGCCCCCGCCCATCGCCGCGAGGGCGATTCGTGGGTGGGACAATGCGTGTGTCCAGGTGCCGCCGCGAACCCAGTCCTTCCCGTTCTGGCTCGTGTACGCGGTGTACGCAGCGGTGTCGCCACCCGCGGCGCGGCGAGCCTCGCCCTCGAGGCGCTCGACCGCGATGCGCAGGTATGTCCAATCCCTGGAAGGAGGGCCGACGACCGTGTTGCCATAGCGCCCCCAGCCGGCCGGCACCGGCGCCAGCTCCTTCGAGAACTCCGTCTGCCGGGTCTCCCACATGGAGGTGTTCATCAGCTTGATGTAGTTGTCATCGTCGCCGTAGAGCACCAGCCCGGCCTGCGCGTGGTTGAAACAGCAGCCTTCGTCCGGCACGTCGAGGCGCACCCGGGTTTCGATGAGGTAGTCCCCCTTGGGCGCCGGGCGTGTCAGCAGGGACGCGGTGTTCGTGTCGAGGAAGAGGTCGGCCTTCTGCACCTGAAGGCGGAGCAGCCCATCGGCAACGGCGTACGTGGACGCGTCGGGCGGCCGCACCCACGACCAGGAGGCGCTCAGCGCCTTCCCGTCGAACAGCTCCGACGCCGCTGCGATGGGCGCACCGGGAAGGTGCGACTGCGCCGGCTTCGGACGGGACCGGGACTTGTATCCCTCTCGAGCCGCGGGCGCGGGCATCTTTCCGTCCGAAGCCCACGCGCCGCCGCGCACGGTGGGCCACCCGTCGACCCAGTCCAGGGGATCCAACAGCGCGGGCCGCTTGGTGAAGCCTGCCGCACCTTCGAAGAACGGATCGGCACGATCGACCGCGTGGTAGACAGTCCACCACTGCCCCGCCGCGTCCTGGAACACCGTGTTGTGCCCGGGCCCCACCCACCGGTTGCCGTTCATGCTGATGACGGGGGTTCCACCCACCTGCGTGTCCAGCAGCGAGTGGCCCTCGCGGTCCACGAACGGACCGAGCGGGTGGGTGGACCGCCCGGCGAAGACGCTGTAGCCGGTCAGCGCGCCGTTGCAGCAGTTCGTCGCCGACACGAACAGGTAGTAGTGGCCGTCGCGGGAGACGACGTTCGCACCTTCGTAGCGGTTGCTGATGGTAATCCGTTTCTCCTCGGCGCCAGCGGCCGCCCCCTCCGCGGTCAGCGTGACGGTCCTGGCGAAGAGGCCCCCGCTGTAGCTGCCGTAGTACAGGACGCTCTCTGTCCCGACGGAGTCACCCAGGACGTCCGGATCGTACGTCCAGAGGAATGCGCAGGGGTCCTGGCTGGAGGTGTCCCTGCGGGGGCCGACCACCATCTGCTCGGAGAACTTCCACGGCCCCGTGGGCTTGTCGCTGGTCGCGACACCGATGGCGCTGTCGGTCTTGCACGTCGTCGCGGTCGTGTCGGTGACGGCGAAGAACAGGTAGTACTTCTTGTGCGCCGAGGAGTAGATGACTTCCGGCGCCCACAGCCCCGCGTCGCTGGCGGCGTAGCCAGGCACTGACTGGAAGGCGTCGCCGACGTACTCCCAGTTGATGGCGTCGAGAGAACGCAGCTGGGGAATCTTGCGGAACACCAGCTTCCCCTCGGCGTTGCGGTCCGCGTCGTTCAGCGGATCCGTCGTGCAGTACATGTACCAGTACGCATCGCCCTGCTCCTGCCCGCGCAGCACCATGGGGTCGGCACAGCTTTCGATGACCCCACCCGCCGGAATCCGCGGCTTCAACGGGTTGGTGTAGGTGCCGGGGTTCTTCGGACTGGCGGCCAGCGCCAGCGGAGCGGCGGTCAAGGCCAGCAGCAACAGCGCCAGGCAACGAGCGTCCATGCGAGCTCTCTTACGCTGCCGGCAGACGCTTCTCCAGGAGGAAAGGCGCTGAGGTGAGGGGCCGAGACGGGCGCCCCCGAGCGTCCACTCCCGGTCACGCGAGCGTGCCGCCGCCTGCTCGAAGGCAGCGGCCAATCCCCCGGCGCGACACCAGAGCCCTCCCATGCGGGCGAGCCCAAGGTGGGACGCCTGTAGCAACAAAGACATACATCCGGGTGAAACACACCCATCCCGAGTCGCGCCTGCCCCGCACGGACTGCGGAGCAGAGACACACCCAGCGCTCCTTATTTTTCGGGCTCATCGGCTGCTAGTCTTTACACTCCTGCGACATTTATGTGGCAGGAGCACAATCCCACCCAGGACAGCCCCCTCTCCCATGAACAGACATCTCGCTTCCGTCCTGGCCGCAACGGCTCTCGCCGCTGTCGCCTATGGTGTCCCCGCTTCGGCCCAGTCGCGCACGCCCTGGCAGATGCATCAGGGCCTGGAGGTGACGGAGAGCAATCCGCTGGGGCTGGTGCCGTTCTCCTGCACGCCGACCCGCAATGGAGACCCGTGCGAGTACGAGGTGTCGACCATCCCTCCCGTGGGAGAGCCGACCTGGGGCCCTGCTCCGGATGGGGAGATCATCGACTTCACCCTCTATCCGTCGAACGTGTGCAGCGCGCCGGTCACCTGCATGGCCTACGGCGACTTCACCTACTTCCAGTCGTTCGTGCGGATTCCGGCCGACTTCGTCGTGACGGAGTTCAACATCGTCTTCAATGGCATGGACGACGGCTCGCAGGTGACCATCTTCAATTCCAGCTACCCGAACGGGCTCGTCATCCCTGGCAGCTACGTGTTCCACAACGAGTGGGGCACCGCGAACCTGGGGGCCTACGTGCGGGCGGGCGAGGTGAACCGGGTGGTCGTCACCCAGGTGGATGACTGCTGCATCCACAACAACATGCGCGAAGCGTGGGTGCGGCTCAATGGCCAGCCCGTGGAGCTGGTGTTGGGCTCTCCGCCGGAGCTGACCATGTGCAACATGCCCCGCTACACCAACCAGCCCCTGCAGAAGATCTGCTCCTGGACGCGCGCGACCGAGGCGGGCGTGGCAATGGCCAACGTGAGCCTCACCATCGACGATGGCGCGCCCATCACGCTGACGCCGGATGCGAACGCGGGCCACGCGGCCGTCTGGATGAACCTGGCCGAGGGCACCCACACCATCCGCGTGACGGCCACGGATGAGCACGGCCGCGCCACCATGAACGAGAAGACGGTGACGGTGGACCTCACGCCGCCGGTCCTCACGGTCCTGTCCCCCTCCAGTGACGAGGTGTGCGCCAGCCCCGTGGTGGACATCACCACCCACGTGCAGGACACGACGCCCACGCGGGTCGTCACACAGTGGGTGCAGAGCTCCAGCGTGGCGAGCGGTACCGGCGCGGTCACCCACACCGTGGACCTGGTGAACAGGGGCTGGAATGCAGTGCTCATCTCCGCCACGGACGCGGCCGGCAACACGTCCGAGCTGGACCACCTGGTGCACGTGGCCGAGTAGGCCGCGCCTCTCCAGCAGACCCACGCGTGCCCTGCCCCGGCTGCCTTCCGGGGCGGGGCGCGGCAAGGGGCCCCCTCCCCGCTCCCTCCGTCCAACCCTGTCGACCATTCCTAGAATCAAGGGAGGGCCCTGTCCGGGGCGTCTCGCAAGGGGGAGCACGGATGATGACAGCCGAGGCCAGCACCGAAGAGCATGGCCTCTCCGACTGGGCACGGCAGTTCGAGGTCATCGTCTGGACCGCCGACGCGGTGACGCTTCGGCTCATGCACGTGAGTCCGAATGCCGCCGGGATTCTCGGCTACCCCCTGGAGCAGTGGTGGAGCGAGGCCGACTTCCTCGTCAGGCACCTCCACCCCGAGGACCGCGACGACGCACTGTCGCTCTTCCTGGCGGGCCCCCGCCGCCGGACCGAGCGCAGCGGCGTGCTCCGGTTCCTGGATGCGGACGGGCAGGCGCTCCCCTTTCTCACGAAGGTGCTCACGCTCGAGCACGGTGAGGGCCATGCGCCCGAGCTGCGGTGCTTGATGGTGCGCCTGGAGCGGAACATCCGCGCCAGCCAGGCTTCCGAGCGGGAGCGGGAAACGCTCCTCCGAAAGGAGCACGAAGCCCGGGAGCGCGCGGAGGCGCTGGCCCGGCAGCTCGCGGCCGGCGAGTCGCGCTTCCGCAGCATCTTCGAATCCCACCTCATCGGGCTCGTGCTCAGCGACAACGACGGGCGCATCCTCCATGCCAATGACGCCTTCCTGCGCATGGTGGGCTACAGCCGCGAGGACCTGGAAGCGGGCCGCATCAACTTCATGGACCTGACCCCACCCGAGTTCCACGCGGTGACCCGGCAGGCGGTGGAGGAAATCGAAGCCCGCGGCGTGGCGAGCACCTTCGAGAAGGAATACGTGCGCAAGGACGGCCGTCGCGTGCCCGTCATGCTGGGCAGCGTCCGCCTGCCCGCCCCGCACCAGAACGCCACCTTCGTGCTGGACCTGACCGAGCGCAAGGAGGCCGAAGCGGAACGCGAGCGCTTCTTCCGCCTGGCGCCGGACATGTTCTGCATCGCGGGCCTGGACGGCTTCTTCAAGCGGATGAACCCGGCCTTCACGCGCATCCTGGGCTGGGGCGAGGACGAGCTCCGCGCCCGGCCCTTCCTGGACTTCATCCACCCGGAGGACCGCGGCAGGGGGGAGGAGACGCTGGCCGCCCTCAAGCGGGGAATCCCCGGCCCGGGCCTCACCGTCCGCGTCTCGTGCAGCGATGGCGGGTGGAAGTGGCTCCACTGGACCGCCGTGCCCGTGCCGGAGACGGGCCTCATCTACGCCTCCGCGCGAGACGTCACCCAGCAGCGCAAGGCCGAGGAACAGCTCGTGCTGGCGGAGCAGCGGCTGCGGACCGTCATCAACAGCGGGCCGCTTGTCCTCGCCGTCGTCGACGCCGAGGGCCGCTTCGTCGTGTCCGAGGGCAAGGGGCTGCGGAACCTGGGCCTGTCTCCGGGCCAGGTGGTGGGACGGTCCGCCCTCGAGATGTACGCGGACGAGCCCCACGTGCTGGAGTTCCTCCGCCGGGGACTGGCGGGAGAGACCTTCTCCTCCATCGTCTGCATCGCCGGTCTCACCTTCGAGGTGTTCTACCAGCCCGTCCTGGACGAGGCCGGCCGCGTCACCAGCCTCAGCGTCGCGTCGTTGAACGTGACGGAGCGCGTCCGGGTGGAGGCCGAGCGGGAGGAGCTCATCCGCCAGCTGATGCACGAGCGGAGCATCCTCCAGGCCGTGCTGCAGCAACTGCCCCACTCCGTCTACATCGCGGAGGCGCCCAGCGGAAAGCTCTTCCTCGCCAACGCGCAGGCGGAGGCGCAGATTCGCGGCCCTGCCCAACCCGCCAGGAACACGGAAGAGTACCGCGCCTATCCGGGCTTCCATGACGACGGGCGGCCGTACGAGCCCCACGAGTGGCCCCTCCCCCGTGCCATGGCCTCCGGAGTGCCGGTCCTGGCCGAGGCCGTCCACGTCATCCGGGGCGACGGCAGCCGGGGCATCATCGAGTACAGCGCGACGCCCGTGCGCGACGCGCAGGGCCACATCACCCACGGCGTGGTGGTGGGCGTGGACGTCACCGCGCGCAGGGAGGCGGAGCAGGAGCGGGAGCGACTGCTCGAGGAGCTGAAGCTGGCGGTCAGCGCCCGCGACGAGTTCCTCGGCATCGCCAGCCATGAGCTCAAGACGCCGCTGACGCCCCTGGCCCTCAAGCTCGAGGCGCTCGCGCGCGCGGCAGGGGCCGAGCCGGAGTCCCCCATGGCCCGGCGTGTCGCGCCCCACGTGGAGGTCCTGCGTCGGCAGGTGAAGCGGCTCGCCGACCTGGTGAACGACCTGCTGGATGTGTCGAACATCCGCGCGGGACGGCTGGCCCTCACGCTCAACCCCCAGCAGTGCGACCTCGCGGCGCTGGTGCGAGACGTGGCCGGACGCTT
Organism: Pyxidicoccus xibeiensis; assembly: GCF_024198175.1. Lineage (NCBI taxonomy): Bacteria > Pseudomonadati > Myxococcota > Myxococcia > Myxococcales > Myxococcaceae > Pyxidicoccus > Pyxidicoccus xibeiensis. Next base: position 142,320 of record NZ_JAJVKV010000013.1, on the reverse strand, counting down.
CGACACCGAGGTGAAGCGCGCGGGGTGCGAGGTCCGCGTCCACGCTCCCGCACCGGTGCAGGGCACCTGGGACGCTTCGCGGCTGGAGCAGGTGGTGACGAACCTGCTGGCGAACGCCGTCAAGTACGGCCCCGGCCATCCCGTGACGCTGAGCGTGGAGGCGGTGGACGGGCGCGCGAGGCTGACGGTCCGTGATGCGGGCATCGGCATCGCGCCGGAGAACCTCCAGCGCATCTGGGGCAGGTTCGAGCGCGCGGTGTCCGAGCGCCACTACGGGGGCCTGGGCCTGGGCCTCTACATCTCGCGGCAGATTGTCGAGGCCCTGGGCGGCACGGTGAAGGCCGAGAGCACGCTCGGCCAGGGCGCCACGTTCATCGTCGAGCTTCCACTGCGGGACGGCGTGTCCCGCAGTGCCTGACTCGACGCGAACACCCTCCTACGGATTGAACAGCTTCGACGCGTCGACGTAGGCGTTGTACTCGGCGAGCTTCCCACCCTCGAAGCGGGAGAGGGTCGCCCACGGCACGGTGAGCTTGCTGCCGTCCTTGCGCACGTACGTCACGAACCCGTTGGCGAAGGCGCGGTCCCCCAGCGTCCAGCAGCTCTCGAACTGGTGGCTGATGCCGCCAATCGCCCCGAAGAACCCGCGGATGAAGTCCTCGATGCGGCCGCGACCGGAGACGGGCTCATTGTTTCCGAAGCGGAAGACGCCTCCCTCGGTGAAGAACGCCGCGAAGCCGCGCGCGTCGAGCGCATCCACATGCGCGAACATCTCGTCGAAGAATCTCTTGTGGTCCATGTCCGTGTCCTTCCGAATGCCAGCAAACGCGTTCCTCAGTGCGTCCAGAGGGCCGTGAAGCGGTGGGAGCCATTGACGGAGACGCCCGTCACCAGCCGGGTGAGATAGCCGGCGCCCGTCCAGGTGTTGAACTCCGTCTGGTACTGCGCCGAGGTGCGGTCATGGCGCGCGACATAGCCCCCGTAGGGCATCGAGTCCCACACCGCCGAGTAGTAGACGACGCCGCCGTGCATGTACGTGTTCACGTACTGCAGGTAGCGGCCTGCCTCCCGCTGCGCGTCGAACGTGTCCTGGTACTGGGAGGCGGGGATGGCCGCCGAGGCGACCCAGCCGCCCACGCTGGCCTTGTCATACAGCGCGGTGACGTAGCGCTGCCCGCCCACCGACACCACCGAGGCATTCACCAGCCGGTAGCTCTGCGAGTACGTGTCGAACAGGGCCTGGTGCTCTGCCGCGGTCTTGCCATGGTAGGCCACCCAGAGCGGGCCCGGCCTCTTCGTGAAGAGGGCCGAGTACCGGACGGTGCCGCCCGACACGTAGCTGTCCACCTGCATCAGCCGGTAGCCCGCCTCATCCATCGCGTCGAGCTCGCTCTGGTACTGCGTGCCGGTCAGCACATGGCGGGCCGCCCAGGCGTAGCCGTCCCCGGGACGGAACACGGCGTTGTAGTAGGTGCTGCTGCCGTCCTCGTAGCCATCCACCCAGACCGGCCGGTAGCCGGCCGCGGTGATGTCATCGAACACCGTCTGGTAGCTGGCGGAGGGAATCCCGTGCCGGGCCACCTCGGCGAGGCCGGGCTGGACGGTGCTCACGTTGAACGTGCGCGTGGCGCGCAGGCTGCTGTTGATGCGCACGCGCAGCGTCCAGGTGCCCGGCGTGGTGCCCGCCACCTTGTTCCAGGAGGGGTACAGGTGCCGGTAGCGCGCCGCGCCCGGGACGGTCCACGTCCAGGCATCCACGGCGCCGTTCGGCGCGGTGAGGGACATGTCCACCACGTCCCCGCCCCGCCCGCTCATCGACAGGCCGATGCCCAGCGGCTCGCCCGGCGCGTACAGGCCGGGGTTGGGCACCGGGTCCTTGATCTGCGCGCTGCTGGTGAAGGTGCCCTTGCGCAGCATGACGTCCATCACGTCCGAGGGCGCGTGGTAGGCGGGCGGCGACGTCCACATGCCCAGCGCGAAGGACTCCACCGCCGTGTTCGAGCAGTCCTGGAGCTCGAAGTGCAGGTGCGGCTGGGTGGAGCAGCCCGCGCTGCCCGCCACTCCGAGCACCTGGCCCGCCACCACGGTATCCCCCACGTTGACGACCACCGAGTTGCGCTTCAGGTGGCCGTAGAGCGTGTCGTAGCCGTTGGCGTGCTCGATGCGCACCACGTTCCAGCTGCCCGTGCAGCTGGTGTTGCGGTCGAACTGGCTCTCTTCGACGAAGGTGACGGTGCCAGCGGCCGCCGCGCGCACCAGGGCGGAGCCCGAGTCCATCTCCCGGAAAGAGGAGATGTCGATGTCGATGCCACGGTGTCCGTCGTAGGTGCGCGCCAGGTTGCCGGTGAAGCCCAGGTAGTCCTCCAGCAGGCTGCTGGCCGGGTCCAGGTCCACGTAGTTGTTCACCATCCACGCCCGGCCGTTGGCCCCGCTCATGGGCCACCACGTCAGGTCCAGGTCATTGGCGTTACAGGACGGCACCGCCAGGGCGCTCGTGCGCCCCTCGGGAGTGCTCGCGGCCAGGTGCGCGTCGTACTCGTGGGGGTCTTCGGAGTGGGGGGCGGACCAGTCCGCGTTCGCCGGCTCCAGGGCCTGACGGGGAGCATCCTCGTCACCGTGCCGCTCCGCCTGCGCCGCGGGGGGCTCGGCGGGCTCGGACGGAGCGTCCACGGGCGCACCGCAGCCGCTCGTCACGAGCGTCAGGCTTGCGCCCAGCAGGGTGCACTTCAACGCCGCGCCCAGCGCGGCCCTCATCGGGGAATGAAAGGTTCTGTTCGACATCGCGAGCTCCAGAATTGAGGCGAGATGCCGGATGAACGAAGCCCGCGTGGGATATTCCTCGCGCCCACCCTTTCCATGAACGAAGGCGCCCCGGCCGGTTTCAGGCAGGGGCGCCTCGAGGTGCTTCAGGGCCGTGCTTCAAGGCCCGTGCTTCAGGGCCTGGGCCCCTGCGCTACTTGCAGAGGTGGCCGTTGTTGTACTCGTCCAGGCTCTCCGCGAGCGTGTCCGCGGCGTCCGCGTTGATGACGGCCTTGTACGAGCCCATGCCCGTGAAGCCGATGCCGTCCAGCAGCGACTGGCCGCTGTTGGCCGCGGCGACGGCCTCGTCGCAGCGCACCGCGCCGGCCTGGAAGTTCAGGCGCGCGCCGAGCAGCTGCGCGGCGAGGCGGTAGGCGGCGTCCGTGGCGCGCTTCGCGCCGTTGAGGTCGGACTTGCCGAGGAGGTCCACCGCGTCCTGGCAGTTGTTGACGAGCAGGTCGCCGATGCGGATGCCGCTGGCGGCCGCGAGGGCCTGGTCGAGCAGCGCGTCCTGCTTGCCGCCGCTGCAGGAGGACCAGTTCTTCCAGTAGCCGATGGTGTGCGCGGGGGCCGAGGGAGGCGGAGGCGGCGGAGGCGGCGGCTCGGTGTACTCGGTGTTGTTGACCTCGATCAGGTGCACCCACGGGTACTGCACCACCACGTCCTTGCAGACGGTGCGCGTGTTGGGATTGGAGTTGCCCACGCTGTTGGGGATGAAGCCCCCCTCGAGGCTGAGCGAGGAGCGCCAGCCCGCGGGGATGTTCACCTCACAGACCTGGTAGGTGTCGAAGGGCAGCGCCGGGATGTGGATGAGGCCCATGTTGCTCGAGTCGGCGATGAGGCCGCCGACGATGACGGTGCCCTCGCCACCCGGGAAGTCCGCCTTGGCGCCCTTGCGGACTTCGAACGTGAAGGCGAGGTCGCCGAGGAACTTGAAGTCCTGGCCGTTGACCCGCTTGAAGATCTTGATGTCGCCCGTCTGGATGGGCGTGGTGTCGTCGGTGGCGTTCGCGTCCAGCCCCACCAGCCCCAGCGCCGCGGCCATCGCCGCAATCCACTTCCCGTTGCCTTGCATGTTCGTCGTCTCCTCACGTGTGCGCCCACGGTCAGGTGGGCGGCAGACGGGTCTGGAGCGCTGTTGAAGTCGACGCCCCCCCGACACCTGCCTACGGCCGTTTTCTTTGCCACACACACACGACCAATTGCAACCTAAGCACCTATTTACACTTTCAACGAACTTCCTCGTTACGCAGAGGACGGAGTTCCGCGGGGTTGGCTGGCGTAGGTCGACGTGTGAAACGAACTCACCCGGCAGGTGGCCTTCAGCGGAGCTGGGCGCAGCAGCGGCTCCCTCCCGGGTGAGCGCCGAGATAGGGTGGCGGCGCAATGAGCCTCGTCACCCAGGGCCGCGAGCCGCGGCGGCAGATGGTGCTCCGGCCCCAGCCCGGGTCGAAGCAGGTCGTCATCGCCACCTTCTCCTCCGGCGTCACCGTGGAGACAGCAGGACGCTCCGAGCCCGCGCCCCCCGTGCCGGGCTCGCGGATGACCTTCATCATCCACGCCCAGTCCGTCACCCCCGAGGGCGACGTCCGCTACGACTTCACCCTCGACGCGGTGGACCTGCTCGTGGAGCGCGGCACCCTCCAGCAGAGCGTGGACGCGGTCCGCGCCAGCATGGCCTTCCTGCCCGGCCTCACCGGCAAGGGCACGGCGGGACGGCGCGGCAACACGCTCGACCTCGCCCTGCCCTCCGGCCTGGAGCCCGCGCGCCGCAAGGAGCTGACGGATCTGATCCGCGCGCTCCAGTTCGTGGGCAACCCGTTCCCCGCCGAGCCCATTGGCCTCGGCGCCCGCTGGGAGCAGCCCCTCTACGGGTCCGGCCCCATGGCGGCCAGTGGCACCGCCAGCTTCGAGCTGGTCTCCATCCAGGCGGAGCGGCTCACCACCCGGTTCCTCATCCAGCAGACCTCGCGAGAGCAGCCCGTGCCGCCGGAGTATCAGACCCGCAAGGACGGTGGAGAGCGGATGCTGCTGCGCTCCCAGAGCAAGGGCGAGACGGTCTTCCGGTTGGACAGGCTGTGGCCGGCCCGCAGCGAGCTGGAGCTGCGCATCCAGGCTGACCTGTCCGCCGAGAAGGAAACCCCGCCCCGGCGGATGCGCCTCATCACCGAGGTCCGCATGCTGCTGGAGGAGCAGTCAGCCTGAGCCAGGCAGCCCCGGGTCCTACGCAACTCAGGCCCGGAGTTTTTCGATAATCTCTTCCGAGAGACGTGTGGGCCGCACCTGGGGGTGCGCCCATGTATTCCAAAGTCCGTCATCGCGGACAGTGCGCGGAGCTGGGGGCAATGAGAGTCAACGACGGCGGCGCTTCTCGGACGACGGGAACCAGCGGGGCGGGACAGGGCTCGGCGGCGGACGCGGCGGCGCGGCGCGCGGCGGAAGAGGCCCGGCGCGCGGCGGAAGCGGCCCAGCGGGCGGCGGAAGCGGCACGGCTGGCGGCGGCCGAAGCGGCCCGTGCCCAGGGACAGCAGGCGGCCCAGGCCCAGCAGCGCGCGGCAGCGGCGGCGAAGCTCGCGCAGGACGCCCAGCAGAAGGCACAGGCGGCGCTCGTCGAGGCGCGCAAGGGCAACCTCCCCGCGAATGAGCTGAAGGCCGTGGAGCAGTCGGTGGCGCGAGCCACCACGTCGGCCCGTGACGCGGCGGCATCTGCCCGCGCCGCCACCAGCCGCACGTCCTCCACCAGCTCCTTCGTCCCCGCGTCACCCACGGCGCAGCGCCCCCCCGCGGGCCCGCCGGCTCCGGCCACCTCGCCCGGCTACACCCGGGAGCAGGCCGCCAAGGACGCCACGGAGCTGTACCGCGCCACCAAGGGCGGCGTCACCGGCTGGGGCACCGACGAGGAGAAGATCTTCAAGACGCTGGAGGGGCGCAACCCGGCCGACATCGCGCTCATCCGCCAGTCCTTCAAGGAGCACTACAACCTCGACATGGACAAGGTCCTGCGCGAGGAGCTCGGCGGGGACGACCTCACCCGCGTCAACGGCATGCTGGCCGGCAACAAGGGCAACGCGGGCGCGGCGGCCATCCAGCAGGAGATGGGCGTCTTCGGCGACGAGGACGCCATCCTCAAGACGCTCCAGCAGGCCACGCCGTCCGAGCGTCAGTCCATCGCCCGCTCCTTCCAGCAGATGTACGGGAAGGACCACCGCGACATCCAGGCCTCCTCGCCCGAGGAGTTCATGCAGAAGGCGCTCGCCTCCAAGCTGGACGGCGCGCAGAACGCGCAGCTCAAGAATCTGCTGGCCACCACCCAGGCCACCACGCCCGGGCAGGTGACGCAGCTCGAGGCCAGCGCCGCGCGCAGCAAGGTGCACGACTCGCTCCAGGGCTTCTTCGGCGCCGACAGCGACAAGGTCTTCGACACCCTCGAGAACCTGCCGCCCGAGCAGAAGAAGATCCTCCTGGCGGACACCGCCCTCCAGGCGGAGATGCAAAAGGAGCTGTCCAAGGAGGACTACACGCGCGCCCGGGGCCTGCTGGAGGGCAACACCGCCACCTCCAGCGCCGCGAAGATCGACAGCGCCACGCAGGGCTGGTTCGGAACGGACGAGGGCGCCATCCTCGACGTGCTCAAGAACACGAAGCCCGAGGACATGCCCGCCCTCAAGGCGGAGTTCCAGAAGCAGACGGGCCGCTCGCTGGAGTCCGAGGTGCGCGGCTGGGGTGGCGACGATGCCGCCGTGGGCCTGCGCTACCTCAACCCGCCCGCCGCCAACGACACGCGGGGCCTGGCCCAGGCGGACGCGGAGCGGCTGCACCGCGCCATGGACGGCATGGGCACCGACGAGGCGGCCCTGCGGGAAATCCTCGGCAACAAGTCCAAGACGCAGCTTGACGACATCACCGCCGCCTACCGCGACCTCTACAAGAAGGACCTGCGCTCGGACCTGGAGTCGGAGCTGGGGGGCCGCGACGGGTTCGAGATCGTCAAGCAGATGTACGACAAGGGGGCCATCGACCCGAACGCCCCGGACGCGGCGCAGCAGCAGTTGCAGCGGCTGCGCGAGCAGCAGCAGTTCGAGCAGAGCGGCGGCCTGGACCTCATCAACACGGTCCAGACCTGGACCAAGGGCGAGTCCGACGCCGCGCGGCTGGAACGCAACCTGACCGCGGCGGAGACGGCGCTCGCCTCGGGTAACACGGACGCGGCCAACCGCCGGGTGGGCTACGCCACCTCCGACGTCAAGGACGTGCAGGAGACGAAGGACAGCGCCGCGGACATGGCGTCCACGGCCGCGGTGGCGGTGGTGACGACGGCGGCGGTGGTGGCCACGGGCGGCGCGGCGACGCCGCTGGCCATTGGCGCCTACGCCGCGCTGGGCGCGGGCACCCGCGTGGCGACGCAGGCGTACTTCAAGGGTGACTCGCTGGGCACCGACGGCCTGGTTCACCAGGCCGCGCTGGGCGCCGTGGAGGGCGGCACCGCCGTCATCCCGCTGCCCAAGGGCCTGGGCGGCGCGGGCACCACCGTGGCCGCGGGCGAGGTCACCGAGCAGGTCGTCAAGCAGACGGTGGGGCAGCGGCTGCGCACCACCGCCATCCAGGGCGCGTGGGAGGGCGGCGTCGGCGGCGCCACCTCGGGCGCGCTGGACCAGGCCATGCAGAGCGAGACGTGGCAGAACGGCCTGGTGTCGGGCCTCTCGCAGATGGGGCAGCGCGCGGTGGTGGACGGCACCGTGGGCTCCGTGTTCGGCGCGGGCGGCGGCGTGGCCATGGACGGTGTCATGCAGGGCGCGTCGCGGCTGGCGAAGCCGAGGGACGTCCCCGTGGTGCGCAACCCGGACATGGAGGGCAGCTCCGTCCGCGTGCGCTATGGCGACAGCGGCCGCGTCCACATCGAGGCGGGCCCCAGGGCCACGCCCGCGCAGATCCAGGCACATCTGGAAACAGCCCAGACGCTGCAGAAGTACGAGGGGCCGCTGGGCCAGGTGCGCCAGCTCCGCGACCGCGCCATGCAGGCGCTCACCGAGAAGCCGGGCTATGGCACGCAGGGCTTCGAGTCGCAGCTGGAGGTGAAGAAGCTCAAGGGCCTCATCACCGAGCTGGAGGCCGTGCAGAAGAAGATCGACACCCGCCTGCAGAGCCTGGACAACGGCGCCCAGGCGCCGACGGCGGCGCAGCGCGCGGACATGGAGCGCGAGCTGGCGAGCCTGCGCACGCAGCTGGCGGCGCACGAGCAGCAGATCGGCTCACTGGCCCCGGCCCGCGGCTTCGTTGCCGCCGACGACCTGGCGACCGAGGTGGCCCAGCGCGTGCGCGCCCAGCAGAGCACCACCGTCGACAAGGTCGTCAACAACCTGGACTTCGCGGGCGACACCACGGCCCGCGCGAAGGTCGAGACGGCCTGGCGCGACACCTATACCCAGACCTACGAGGCGGCGCGCCTGGCTGGGAGCACGCCCAAGGAGGCGGGGAAGCTCGCGACCCGGGCCGCTGAGACCAAGGCGAAGGAGGTCGCCAAGAAGGTCGCTGCCGACGCGGCTCGGTCCCGTGCCGACTCGGTTGTGGGCGACCCGAGCCAGTGGAGCCTCCGCGCCAGCGACCAGGGCGCGCTGACCGACTTCAGGAGCGGGGTCCGAGGCGCGGATGCGAAGCGGCTCGCGCCACAGCTGGACGGGCTCTCGGCCGCGCAGTTCCAGGCGTTCATGCAGAAGGAGGTCGCCTTGGGCCGCGCGACGCAGCTGCCCGCCTCCACGCTCCCCGGTGGCAAGCCGCAGGAGGGCTACCTGTACGCGGACGGCACGCTCGTCCGGTTCAAGCCCAACGGCGACGGGTTCGTCTCGGACCCGAGCTACAGCGTCGAGGTCCTCACCCGTGGGGCTCGCACACCCCCGCAGGACCAGGACGACATCGCGTTCAAGATTGCCTTGGACGGCAGCCCCGCGCCCAAGGGCCCGGCGTCCGTGACGAACCCCTACGACGGTGGTACGAACCAGACCCAGAAAGAGGCGTTCGAGCAGCAGATCGCCGCGTCCGGGCACATGAGGACCACCGAGCCGTAGGCCGGCTCCATCCGTGGAGGCACCCGTCGTGAAGTTCGAGAGCGCATGGCTCACCCGCACCGACGGTCCGGTCGACGTCGCTGCCATCGAGGCGCACCTCGAGTCCCTGCCCTGGGCATGGCGCGATCCGGTGAACGGAAAGCAGTTCTTCCTCGCCGGTCGCGTCCGGAACGCACGCGAGGCGCGTGACAAGCGCCTCGCGCAGCCCACCGAGTTCCCGACCGATGGCGTGCTGGTCGCGGTCCTCCCGGACGGCGTGAGGCTCGACCAGCGCGGCCATCCCGAGTCCATGGCTCGCGCGCGCGACTTCCTCGCCTGGCTGCTGCGGGCCGGCAAGTGGCGCGCGCGCACCGAGTTCTCCCCAGAGAAGCCCCTCACCTCGGCCGACGGCCTGTACCCCGGGCCCCTGCCCTCCGCGGCCGACCTGGCGGACGACCCGCACCAGTCGCCCGTCATCGAGGGCGCCCTCACGCGGTGGACGGTCGGAAAGCGCACCCTGTCGGTGCACTCGGGCGGCGCCGTGCGGCTGCAGCTTCCGGCAGGAGGCACCGTCGACGCGCGCCTCGCCCCCGCCGAGCTCGACGCCTGGAACCGCGCGGCGGACCTGGACCCCGAGGACGTGGACTTCGACGCGCCAGATGCCACGACCAGCGTGGCGTTGGACCGTGAAACGCCCGAGGGCGACAAGTCGGCGTGGTTCGACAAGACACGAGTGCCGGAGCAGGTGTTCCCGCTCTCGCAGCAGGTGACGAAGCTCTGGAGCACCCTGGAGGGCTGGGCGCCCGGGAAGCCCGTCCCCGCCGGCCTCGTGTCCATCACGCGCAAGGGCAGCTGAGCCACCTGCGGGTTTCGTGCGGCAACCGTGATGGAACGGTGAAGTAGGTGCCCCTCACGCGGAGGCACGCTCGCGGCCCATGGAAGGGACTCGAGCATGTGCGTGAAGGGGTGGTTCCGGACCGTGGGCGTCCTCGCGGCATGTCTGGCGTTCTCAGCGGCTGGAGCCGAGGCGCGCGGGGTCATCTTCGGTACGGTGAAGCAGGCCGAGACGGGAGCTCCCGCGGGCGATGTCGTCATCACGGCGACCTCACCTTCACTGCAAGGCGAACAGACCGTGCTGACGGACGCCCAGGGGAGGTACCGGATTCCGGACCTGCCTCCCGGGCTGTACACCGTGCGGTTCGAGAAGGAATGGCTCCGGCCCTATGCGCGGACCGACGTGCCGTTGAAGGGGGGATACTCCACGAAGCTCGACGTGACGCTGGTTGCCGATGACTCGGAGCAGGTACTCCTGCAGGGTTGTGGCCCGCCGGCCATCGACGTCGGCAGCACGACGACGGGACGCGACCTCGACTTCGAGTTCGAGCTCGACCGTGTGCTGGGCAGGAGCTCCGGCGCACCCGACGCGGTGCGCACGGTCGAAGACCTCGCACCGCTCATCCCAGGGGTCCTGGATGTGGCGGGAGGCCTCTCCATCCACGGCGCTTCCGTCTTCGAGAACGAGTACCGGCTGGATGGCCTGTCCGTCGGTGACGCGGTGCTGGGACTCAATGCCCTCTCCCTGAGCGCGGAGCTGATTCAGGCCCCGGAGCTGGCGACGGGTGGCGCCCCGGCGGAGTACGGCCGTGCCACGGGTGGGCAGCTGAGGGCGACGACACTGTCCGGCTCCAATGAAATGCATGGCTCCGTCTTCGCCTTCTGGACGCCGGGGCTGCTGGAGGGACGCCGCGAGAGCACGGGGCTCGGGAGTCAGGATGCGCTCAAGCACCAGGGAGACTTCGGGGCCACCCTGGGCGGCCCGTTGCTCAAGGACAAGCTCTGGTTCTACGCGGGAGTCACTCCGGCGCTGAGCCGGGTGGAGCGGACGCTTCAGGCTCCAGCCCCCGATGGGAGCCTCCCACGGCGCTTCGACGACGCGCGCAGCCTCCAGGCCCTGGGGAAGCTGACGTACCTCATCAACCATGACCACAACGTGTCGCTTTCGCTCGTCACCGCGCCTTCCTCGCGAGAGGGAGGGAGCACCGATTCGACGCTGACCTCGCTTCGCTACGCCGGCGCGTTCATGGACAAGAAGCTGCTGGTCGATGTCAACGCGGGCTGGCTGTCCCAGCAACCGGCGCCCCGGGCCACGGTCGACCGCTACCAGGCCAATGCCACGGCCCTGTGGCTGGCGCGGTGGCTGGTCACGCACGCGGTGAAGGCGGGCGTGGACTCGGAATGGCTCACCCATGAGAGGCCAGGCGCGAAGACGCCCAGCCAGGTCTTCAGCGGCTACGTGCAGGACAGCGCGTCCTTCGGCAATCGCTTCACCTTGAATGTCGGCGCCCGCTACGACGTGCAGCGCATCGAAGGGGCGAGCCAGGAACCCGTCACCACGGCCCGGCTTTCGCCTCGCATGGGCCTCATCATCGACCCGTGGGCCAACGGCCGGATGAAGGTGTTCGCCCACTTCGGGAAGTTCCAGGGACTGATTCCGCTGGGGCTCCTGGAGGCTCGGGCTCCCGCGGCGGAAGTGACAGTGGACCCGGACCTCGAGCCCCTGGCCTCCCGCGAGGTCGTAGCGGGGCTCGAATACGAGGTCCTGTTCGACGTGGTCCTCGGCGCGACGTATCTGCACCGGAGGCTGGAGCACGGGCTCGCGCTCGTGCCCCGGACGGACGGGAGTGGTGGGGTGCTCGTCAATCCCGGCTCCGGGCTCGCTTCCGATTCTCCGCGCGCGGCGCGCAACCAGGATGCGGTGACGGTGGAGCTGCGCACCTCCTACCGGAATGGCTGGCTGGGACAGGCGAGCTACACGTGGTCCAGGCTGACGGGCAACTACGTGAGCCCGTTCGCGGCGTGGGACGGGCTCACGCCGACACAGCGGCTTCCGCTGGACCGACCCCATGTCATTCGCCTCTCCGGGGCCCGGGAGCTTCGCTTCGACCGAAGCCGCAAGTGGCGAGCCGATGTGGGCGCGTCGTATCTGGGCGCGTCGGGCCTGCTGCTGGAGTCCGGGAAGCGCACGCCGTGGGTGCAGTCATGGGATGCCTATCTCGGCGTGCGGTACGCGGTGCGCGACTGGCAGGACGTCACGTTCCGGCTCGACGTGTTCAACGTCCTCAATGCGCAGGAGCCGACACAGGTGGAGGCGCGCGACACCTCCCTCGTGCCCGTGCGATATCAGGCTCCGCGGCAGGTGCGCTTCGGCCTGCGGTACGACTTCTGACTCGGCGGGCGAGGTCCGCTTCCACCCGCCAGGTCTCCAGCCCTGGCTACATTCAGACCTGTGCGTCCGTGGATATGATGGCCTGAGCCTGGAGGCAGCCCCCTGACGCCGCCTCCGCGAATCACCCACGAGGAGAAGCATGGGGCTCGACCTGAGGTTGCAAGTCACGGAGTCCGGCGGAAGGAACAACCCCGAGGCTCCCCCCGTCCCGGAGCGGACCTATGAGGTCCAGGTCCGGCTGCGTCGCGACTGGCTTGGCTATCGCGAGCCCGAGGAGCACGAGGTCCTCATGGATTTCACTCGCCGGCGTCGCCTCGAGCTCGACGAGGGCGCGCGGACGTACGTCGAGTCGTCGCTGTACGCGAACGTCTGCTCCCGGCACTTCGAGCTGCCCAACCGCGAGCATGTTCGCTCCGTCATCGCGGCCGGCCAGGGCGACACGTCGGACTTCGAACCCGTCATCATGGAGCACCAGCTCTCGGTGCTCGACAAGGCGCGGGGACGGACGCTCGCGGACGCGGCTCCGAAGAGCACGGGGCTTGGCGGACTCCTGCGGTCCGCCTTCTCCGGGAAGAAGAAGCAGGGCGACATCTCCGTGCAGTCGGACGCCGGGCGCACGGTGTATGGCACCGCCCAGGGGCGCGAGCTGCTCGCACACTCGGACGACGGCACCGACGTAGCGCCCGACATGGGCAGGCGGTTCGTCCAGTTCCTGCGCTACCGCTACGACGGCCACCCGCTCATCCTCGAGCGGCTCGCCTCGGCGGGCCGTGTGCCGCGCGAAATCCAGTACAGCGCCCGGATGATGCGCGGCATTCCCGCGGGCACCGTCACGCTGCGGCTCCTGTCCGCCAACGTCGTGCCCGACACCGGGCTTCCACTCGACGGCTACCGCCGCGTGGTGCGAGGAAGGCCAGGGCTGCCGAGCGACGCCATCCTGGAGCGCGTCACACTCGGCCCCGCCCCGGACCCCAACGAGGTGCAGGAGCGGCGCAAGAAGGAAGCGAAGGAAGCCGTGGACGCGGGCCACATGCTCGAGGGCGTGCTCACCTTCTTCGAGCTGAAGCTGGAAATCGATGTGACGGTGCCGGGCCTGGGGGAGGTCGTGCGGGACATCCAGGATGAGGAAGTGCGCCGCTTCCGGGAAGTCATGTCGGAGCCGCCCACCACCCAGGAAGTGGCCAGCGTCATGGCCCCGGTGCTCGTCGAGCTCCGGCAGGCGGCCGGACGCCGCGCGCACGTCCTCATGAGCATGGAGTCCCATGCCCGCCGGACCCTCGGCGAGACCGAGGAGGCGCGCGCGCTGCTGCTCCAGACCATCGACACCAACCCCTTCTTCACAGGGGCCTACAAGGACCTGGGAGACCTCTGCACCTCGGACTGGGACATGGGCGCGGCCTGGATGTGCTGGGATGCGGCGCGGAACATCATGCCAGGCCACAGCCTGCTGAAGGACGTGAGCAGGTTGGAGCAGATGCTGGCCGCCGAGCATCCCGAGTTCTTCTGACGGTATGCCCGCCTCGTCGTCTGCTGCTCGCAGTCTGGCGGGGTGGTCCACCGCCTGCCCACCCGCTCGAGGAGCCCCGCGGAGAGTCGCGGGGGGCCTGCCGTGCGCAGGGTTCTTTGTCTCGCCAGATACACACCCGGGGCGCTTCCCGTTGTTTCAAGGCGACGTGGTCATCATTGATGGAGCCATGCGGTGGGACCCTTGACGATGATGATGAGCCCATCCCTTCACGCCCCCGACGTGCCAGGCCCCCTGTCCTTCGTCTCCGGTGGAGGTGCCACGGGGGCTCTGGTCCGGGCCATCGACTGGTCGAAGACGGTGCTGGGGCCCCTGGAATCGTGGCCCGTGAGCCTGCGGACGATCGTCGGCACGCTGCTCCACTCGCGCCATCCCATGGTCCTCTTCTGGGGCCCGGAGCTCATCCAGTTCTACAACGACGCGTACCTGCCCAGCTTCGGCCAGGGCAAGCACCCGACGGCCCTGGGCCAGCGGGCCCGGGAATGCTGGGGAGAGGTGTGGCCCATCATCTGGCCTCAAATCGAGGCGGTGATGCACCACGGCACGCCCAGCTGGAACGAGGACCGGGTCGTCCCCAGCTTTCGCAATGGCCGCATCGAGGAGCTCTATTGGACCTACGGCCATTCTCCCGTCTACGACGAGACGGGACGGGTGGCCGGGGTGCTGGTCGTCTGCACCGAGACCACGACCCGGGTGGTGATGGAGCGCCGGAAGGACACCGTGCAGGCGCTGTCCGAGGCCCTGGCGCGTGCGGCGGATGCGCGGAGCGTCATGCAGCGGGCCGCGGAGGTGCTTCGCAAGGCCCCCTACGACATTCCCTTCGTCCAGCTCTTCCTGAGGGGCGCCTCCGGTGAGTTCCGGCGGGTCGATGCCCCCACCCCGGGCCCGGACGAAGGGCCCAAGGGCAGGACTGATGGCCCGCTTCCGCAGGTAGCGGAGGTGCTGCGGCGTGCGACCGATGCGCGCGAGCCCGCCCACCACGTCTGCCACCCTCCCCTGCCCCTGCTGCCCGGGAGCGTATGGCCCGAACCGGTGGAGGAGCTCTGGGCGGCGCCGCTGGGCACGGCCGGCGGGGAGCGCCCGGCCGGCTGCATCGTCCTGGGCATCAGCCCGAGGCTGCCCTTCGATGAGGGCTACCGCAGTCACTTCCGCCAGCTTGCTTCCCAGGTCGCGGATGCGCTGGCGCTGAAGCAATCCCAGACATCGGTCGAGGTCGTCCGCCAGGACCTGCGCGAGTTCTTCATGCGCGCACCCGCGCCGATGTGCATCTTCTCCGGGCCCGAGCATGTGTACGTCCTGGCCAACGAGCGCTACCTCCAACTGACGGGCCACACCGACGTGCTGGGCCGGACGGTCCGGGAGATCTTCGCCGACCAGGAGGTGGGACGCTTCTTCGACCTGCTCGACGAGGTGTATCAGACGGGCGTGCCGTACATCGGCAAGGAGCTGCCCTTCTATCGCCGCGACGAGCGCGGGGTCCTGCAGAAGCTCCTGCTCAACGTCGGCTACCACCCCTTCCGGGACGACGAGGGGCGCATCACGGGCATCTTCGCCTTCGTCGAGAACGTGACCGAGCTGCGGGAGGCCGAGACGCTGGCGCGCGAGCTGCAAACCGCCGTCAGCGCGCGAGACACCTTCCTGGGCATCGCCTCGCACGAGCTGAAGACGCCGCTCACCTCACTCAAGCTCCAGACGCAGATCGGCCAGCGGGCGCTGGCGCGGGCCGAGCTGCATGGCTGGGAGCCCGAGAAGGTCCAGCGACTGCTGGAGCTCACCGCGCGCCAGACGTCCCGGCTCACCCGGCTGGTGGATGACATGCTCGACATCTCGCGCATCGCCTCGGGCAAGCTGGCGATGAACCTGG
Source organism: Pyxidicoccus xibeiensis (assembly GCF_024198175.1). Lineage (NCBI taxonomy): Bacteria > Pseudomonadati > Myxococcota > Myxococcia > Myxococcales > Myxococcaceae > Pyxidicoccus > Pyxidicoccus xibeiensis. The sequence goes on along the minus strand of NZ_JAJVKV010000013.1, from coordinate 126,865 downwards.
AGCGCGTCTGCCTCTCGGCGTTGGCGAAGGAGACCATCGAGCGCCTCGCCCCGGAGCTCGCCGCGGTGGGAGCCACCCTGGTGCTGGACCTCGCGCCCGACATCCAGGGAGAGTGCGACCCCTTCCGCATCGAACAGGTCCTCACCAACCTGCTCACGAATGCCGCCCGCTACGCCCCAGGGGCCCCGGTGCACGTCACGCTCGAGGAGCGGGAGGCCACCGCGGTGCTGACCGTCCGCGACCACGGGCCGGGAATCGACCCAGGCTGCCTGGAGCGCATCTTCAATCGCTTCGAGCGGCTCGGAACGGTGAACGTGGGAGGGCTCGGGCTGGGGCTGAACATCTGCCGCCACATCGTCCAGGCGCATGGAGGGCGCATCCACGCGGAGAGCACCCTCGGGCAGGGGGCCCGCTTCGTCGTGGAGCTCCCCCTCGTCGCCCCGAGCGCGGGCTCGCGTGGCTGAAAACAAATCGCCAGCGGGCGATGAGCGGCCCGCTGGCGACAGGTACGGCTCACGTCGACTCGTGAGTCTTACAGGATGACGTAGGCGCAACCACGGGGGCCGCCACGAACCTTGGTCTGGATCTTCATGGTGATTCTCCTTGTTGAGGTGTGGACTCCAGCATCGAGCATGGAATCAACCATACGCGCCTGGAGTGGAGAACCTAAATCCACTACAGCCTCTTAAGTCAAGATAGCCTGATAAAATCGTTGTATCTTGACGAGTATCTACCGGCCCCCGTCGACAACAGGGCTTGTCACGGTGTAGCGCCGAAGAGACCCATGGCGTCACATGTATCGTGCGTGGGCGCCTACGCGTGCTTGCGGCGCGTGGCCAGCAGCCAGAGCAGCAGCCCGGCCGCGGCCATCGTCGAGCCTGGCGCCGCCGACGCGCAGCCCCCCTCTCCAGCCCCTCCCGGTGCGGGAGGCTGCGGGGTCGTCGGCGGCGGGCCCGGAGCCGGCAAGGGCACTGCGAGGGACTGCTTGAAGCGCAGCAGCGCCTCGACGAAGTAGTAGTCGCCGTAGATGAGACTCTCGTCGATGGCCTCGCCCTTGGGCTTGATGGGCGTGCGGTAGAACGCCACGCCATGCAGCAGGATGCCGGGGCTCTGCGTGCCGGCGGCCAGGTAGGCCGATGAGCTGAGGCTGTCGAGCATCGCCAGGGCCGCCGAGTGGTACCGCTCCTTCACGGCCGCGTCCGTGACGAAGGTGTGCAGCTCCAGCAGCGCCGAGGCCACGACGGCCGCCGCCGAGGAGTCCTTCACCCGCTGGTCCGCGGGCGCGTCCATGTCCCAGTACGGAACGGAGTCCGGGGGCAACCGGTCCAGGTAGTAGTCCGTCACCTTGATGGCCGCCTCCAGCATGCGCGGGTCCTTCGTGTACCGGTAGGCCAGGGTGAAGCCGTAGATGGCCCACGCATGTCCGCGCGACCAGGTCGAGGGGTCTGAGTGCCCCTGGAAGGTCTCCCTCGAGCGGATGTTGCCCGCGGCGTCGTAGTCCACGACATGGAAGGTGCCGCCGTCCGGCCGGACCATGTCGCGCAGGGTCACCAGCGCATGGCTCAGCGCCATGTCCTTCCAGGCGGGGTCGCCACCGTTCTCGGCCGCCCAGAAGAGCAGCTCCAGGTTCATCATCGTGTCGGTGACGAGCGGAACCTTCCACTCGCGGTTCCAATCACAGCAGTTGATGACCCCCGAGGGCGCATGGAAGCGCTGCGCCAGCGAGCCGGCCGCCGTCAGCAACACGTCGCGATAGTAGGCCTCCCCCGTCAGGCGGTAGGCATTGCCAAAGCTGGGAAAGAACTTGAACCCCAGGTCATGCGTCTGGGTATTGGTCTTCTGGACCTCGGTGGGCCGCGTCCTCGCGTCCGCCCGCTCCCGCCAGACGGGGTCTTCCTCCGCCTCGTACATGTACCAGAGCAGGCCCGGGTAGAACCCCTGAATCCAATCGACGCGGTTGTCCGCGGCGACGAGCTTCCAGGTGCGGTTGTCGACCGTATTCTTGGGGTACTGGTGCGGCGGGATGTCCGGGCTCGTGGACGTTCGGGCCAGCTGCTCCCGTGCGAACTGGAGGGCCCGGTCCGCCGCGGCCTCATCGAAGGCCCACGCCTGCCCTGCCGTGAGGACACAGGTGGCAGCCACCAGAAAACGGCTCCAGACGCGATTTTGCAGTCTTCCCATCATTGTCCTGCCCTCCAGACAGACCCCACGAGAAGATGGGCAAGGCAGTGGGTATGGGCGACCGGCCTCCACCAGGCGGCTCGGCGTGCGGCTGCTGGCCTGCCTGGTCTGCTCGTTGAACTCCCCGCGCCTGGAGGGCAATCGTGAGGCCGTCCCCAGGTGCCGGGCCCGTAAATCCTCTCAGCCATTCCCGAGGCGGCGCACGACTCCAACGCCCGCTGGAGCGCCCTTGCGCGGGTGGTAGCCCGAGGGGGAGGCCCGGATGCGCGATGCGGCTTCAAGAAATGCAGTGGGGATGCGTGGCCGCACCTGATGCGGCGGACGGGAAGCAGCGCGGCGCGGATGATGACCTGGCCGGTGGCTCAGCCATCTGGGGCGGTCCGTGGGTGCGCAGCTGCTCCACCGCGGAGAAACGCCGGCGGGCCCTGCTGGAAGGGGCCCACCGGCACAACGGGCACTGGCTGCTGGAGCGTCACGACTTCCTCCCGCCGGGTCAGGCCCGGCGGGAGCCGATGCAGCCAGTGCGGGCGGCCTGCTTGCCACCACCCTGGTGTCTCGACAATCCGGCACGCTCTCGCAGCGGGCAGGACGTGCGCGGCGCGGTGAGCTACTCCGAGTACTCGTAGCTGTAGACGAGGCGCCAGTTGCGGTTGTACGTGTAGGTCCTGGTGAACCAGCCGCTGTAGCAGCTGCCCGTGTTGCTGGCGGTGTAGCCGTAGACGAAGCCGTTGTGGACGCGGGCGCTGAGGCTGGGCGAGCCGGGGTTCTCGCAGGGCTGGGTGACGCGGACGGCCTGGTAGGCGGCCTCGGCGTACACTTCTTCCTGGCCCTCGAAGTCGTAGATGGAGTGGACGCGGGTGGAGGTGAAGGTGTCGAGCTGGGCGGCCTGCTGGGCGTCGCTCAGCGTGAGGAAGGACTTCAGGCTGGCGAGGGCGGTGGCCTCGGAGGTGATGGCGCCGGTGAGGCGGTGGACGGCGCCGTCAGTGTCGGAGAGCGCGGCGCGGATGGCGGTGATGCCAGACGCGCCCTGATAGACCGACGTGGCGCCCCAGGTGAAGCTGAGGGCCTTGCCGGCGGTGTAGGCGCTGAGCGCGCAGGTGCCGCCAGCGCCGGCGGTCTCGACGAGGATGATCTTGCGGAGGCGGTACTCGGGGTTCAGGAGGGCGATGCACTCGTTGCCGGCGACGCCGTCATAGTTGGCGGCCGGGAGCACGGCCTCGACGATGTTGTAGACGCGGAACGAGGGGTCCGTGGCCTGCTGCTCGGTGGCCTGGAGGGTGTCGGTGCCCGTGTCAGTCTCCGCCTCGGGGCCAAGGCAGCCGGCGGCGAGGGAGGATGCGAGGACGAGAGCAGAGAGTCGGAGTGTGATTGTCATGGCCGCGGAAGCTAGCACGCGTGATACGAGCAATCTCGTAACATTTGTATGAGGCACCGATACATCCAGGCCAGACACTGTTCTGGCCTGAACCGATGTTCGAGCTTCAAGGCAGGCGGAAGACGCGCAGGTTCTCCTCTCCCTTGCGCACGTAGACGAGGGCGTCGTGCGTCGCCAGGTAGAAGAAGCGGTTCTTGACGAGGTCGTGCCATCCGCCGAAGGCACCGGCCTCCCACTGCGGCGCCTCGCGGAGCTCGCGGGTCTTCGGGTCGAGCTCGAAGGTCCGGTACTCGAAGCTTCCGTCCCCTCCGCGGTCGTACGGGAACGCGGCGATGTAGCGGTCGAGCGGTGGCACGTAGGTGAAGATCATCCCCTCGAAGTATTCGGTGTAGACACCTGAGAGCACGAGGTCGTGCTCCAGCTGCAGGTCCCCCCACTTCGCCGTGTCCAGGTCGTACGTGATGAGCCTCGGAGGAAAGACGCCGTACTGCGGCTGTGGGTAGGGGAAGCTCACCAGCGTCCGACCGACCCGGACCATCTGGGCGAAGAACCATGCGGGGGGAGTGACCGTCTCCCACTTCCACGTCTGGTCGTCGGTGTCGAAGGACCACCACCTCGAGTAGTTGTAGTTCTCAGTGGGGCCAAAGTAGTAGCGGTGGGTCACCTCGTCCCAGAACGTCCAGCCGGCCGCGCCGCCGTAGCCAGCCGCCCCGTCGTACTTGGAGCCCGGGGTGTTGAAGGGGTTGTGGCGCTTCCAGCTGTGGGTGGTCAGGCTGTAGCGCCACATCCGCCGGACGCCGAAGGCCACCTCCTGGAGGTCATGGTTGTAGACGAGCCCGTTGTACGTGTGGCGGGCCGTCGGATTGCCGGTCGACGCGGCGGGCCGGACCGGGTCGAAGTACTCATCGTTGAAGACGTCGCTGTCCGGGTGGGCCTTGGAGTACTCCCCGGCGGGCGGGTAGTAGCTGTACGTGATTCCAAAGACGACGCCCGCCCAGTTCGCCGGGTTGTCGGGCAGCTGCTCGATGCTCCAGCGCATCTTCGCCATGTCGAAGCGGTAGAGGCCGTTGTTGGAGCTGTCGGCATGCCCACCGCCGAACGCCCACCAGCGCGCGCGAGGCGCATCGACCGCCACGCCGGAGTAGGCGTTGATGACCGCGGCGAGTCCCCCGGAGCCGAAGTCCCGGTAGCCGGGAAGCGCCGCCTTGAGCTCCGCGTCGAGCGAGGTGAGCGGCGTGCCCGCGACCTCGATCCACCGCCCCTTGGGGACGAGCGCCCACGACACCGCGTTCACCAGCCCCGTCGAGTCACGCCCGGGAGTCCACACGTTGCCCTCGAGCCTGCCGGTCTCCGTGCCGTTGCCCCAGGAGAAGTCAGGGGGCGGTGGTGGCGGATTCCCCGCGTCGGGACCTCCAGCATCGGGATTGCCCGCGTCGAGAGTCCCTGCGTCGGGTGGTGGAGTCCCCGCGTCGACGGGAGGAGCCTCCTCGGGTGGGTCCTCCGGCGAATTGCAGCCAGCGAGCACTCCCGCGACAGCGAGCGCCAGGGAGAGAATCCAAGGTGATGAACGTCGGCCCAGAGGGAGCATCCGCGGCCACAAGGCAAGTGACATGCCACGGGGTGCTTGCGCGGGCTCACCTGGAAGCAGGGCCCCATGAGCCAGGAAGGGTCGGGGGGCCCCCACCCCATCGTGTGGCCCACGCGCCCCACAGGTCCTGCATCCTCGAAGCCCCGTTCCCGCCCCCCTGTTGCAGCTGATTGCGGCCCGGCACTGCGTTCACCCCCGCGCCTCCCATGGAGACGGCCAACAAATACGCTTCCGCACGGGACACCTGTATCCTCGGCGCCATTTCCCTCCGGGCCGCCACGGCATCCCTGGAAAGGAGCGCTCCCCTTGAACGCCATCACGTCGTCCCAGCCGAAGGAGATCACCCTGCGCGGGGTGACCCTCGGGGTCCTCATCACGCTGGTGTTCACCGCGGCGCAGGTCTACCTCGGGCTGAAGGTCGGCCTCACCTTCGCGACCTCCATCCCCGCGGCGGTCATCTCGATGGCGCTGCTGAGCGCCTTCAAGAACGCCACCATCCAGGAGAACAACATCGTCCAGACGCTGGCCTCGGCGGCGGGCACGCTCGCTTCCGTCATCTTCGTCCTGCCCGGCCTGTTGATGACCGGCTGGTGGACCGACGTGCCATTCTGGTCGACGTTCGGCGCGTGTGCGACGGGCGGCATCCTCGGCGTGATGTACACCGTGCCGCTGCGTCGCGCGCTGGTCTCCACCTCCGACCTTCCCTACCCCGAGGGCGTGGCAGCCGCCGAGGTGCTCAAGGTCGGCACCTCGTCACGCTCCGGCGCCACCGAAGGCAGGGCGGGCCTCATGTCCGTCATCTGGGGCAGCCTCGCCTCTGCCCTGTTCGCGGCGGCGGCCGCCGCCCGGCTGATGGCGGGTGAGGTGGCGGGGTATTTCCGGGTGGGCAGCGGCGCCACCGGCATTGGTGCCGCCAGCTCGCTGGCGCTCATCGGCGCCGGACACCTGATGGGCATCACGGTCGGCATCGCGATGCTGGCCGGCCTGGTGATTGCGTGGGGCATCCTGGTTCCGCTCCTCACGTCCATGAACCCGATGCCGGACGTCCCGGCGGCGGACCACGCGCTGGACGTCTGGAGGACCCAGGTGCGCATGCTCGGGGCCGGCGCCATCGGCGCGGCGGCCATGGTGACACTGGCGGGGCTTGCCAGGCCGGTCATCGGGGGCCTGCGGTCCGCGCTGGAGGCGGCACGGCGTGCCAAGACGCAGGGTCAGGCGCTCGAGCGCACGGAGCAGGACCTGCCCATCCGCACGGTAGGGCTGGTGACGCTGCTCTCCCTGGTGCCGGCGGGTTGGATTCTGGCGAGCTTCCTCCAGGGCACCGTCCTGGAGAGCCTGAGTGTGCCGCTGGTCGCCGTGGGCATCGGCTACGTCCTGTTCGCGGGCGTCTGTGCCGCCGCCGTCTGCGGCTACATGGCCGGCCTCATCGGCTCGTCGAACTCGCCTGTCTCGGGCATCGCCATCCTGACCATCCTGGGCGCCGCGCTCAGCGTCGGCGTGGTCGGCCGGCAGGTCACGGGGCCCGAGGCCGCCCCGGCGCTGGTGGCATTCGCGCTGTTCGTCACCACGGTGGTGCTGGCCGTGGCGGTCATCGGCAACGACAACCTGCAGGACCTCAAGACGGGCCAGCTGGTGGACGCGACGCCCTGGAAGCAGCAGGTGGCCCTGCTCATCGGCGTGGTCGCCGGCTCGGCCGTCGTCCCGCCGGTGCTCGGGCTGCTGAACCGGGCCTATGGCTTCGCGGGCGCGCCCAATGCCAATGCCATCTCCGCGCAGCCGCTGGCGGCGCCACAGGCGACCCTCATCTCCACCCTGGCCAAGGGCGTGATTGGCGGCAACCTGCGGTGGGACCTCGTGCTGTGGGGCGCCGCGCTCGGCCTGACGCTGGTCGCCATCAACTTCGTGGTGAAGAAGGCCAGCCAGGGCCGCTACAGCCTGCCGCCGCTGGGCGTGGGCCTCGCCATCTACCTGCCCAGCACCGTCACGGCGCCGGTGGTGGTGGGCGCGCTGGCGGGCTGGGCCTACGAGCGCGCGGCGAGCAAGCAGAGCTGGGGCGAGCCCGCCAAGCGCCTGGGCGTGCTCATCATGTCTGGCTTCATCGTGGGCGAGAGCCTGTTCAACGTCGCGCTGGCCGGGTTGATCGTCTCGACGGGCAAGGGCGAGCCGCTGGCCCTCCCGCTCGAGCTGGGTGAGGTGCCCGCCATGCTCGTCGCGGTGGTGCTCGGCACCATCGCGGTGGGCGGGCTGTACCGCTGGGCGGCGCGGACGGCGCTCCGCATCTCGACCTGACCGTGTCGGCCGCGGCGATGCGCGGGCCTCCGGCCAGCCGGTCAGCGAGGGCTCGCTGCGGAGCTGGCCCGCGATGATGTCGTTCAGCCCCGGGTAGCCGGGTCGAGCGTCTCGCGCTGCCCCTGACTCGAGAGTCCCCCACGGGAGCGGGGGACTCTCAACCCGCCGGGCCTCGCAGACCGCAGGGGGTGGTGCGCGCCGGGAGGCAGCGCCCGCCCCGGGGCGGGATGTCGTAGGGCCCTGACTTCCGAACTTCCCGGCAACCCGCTGGAGGGCCCCTTCCCGTTCGGAACCCTCGCACTCGGACAATGCACGTATAAACCACTATACTGCTATTGCTTGATTTGCAGCTTTGGATATGCAAATGAACATTGGCCCACTGATGGGCGGTTCCAATCAAGGAGAAGGTCATGAGTAAGGGATTTCATGCGCGAGTGGTCGTAGCCCTGTCCGTGCTGGCGCTGGCCCCCGCGGCCGTGGCGTCCGGCGGCTTCGGCATGACGTGGGCGAAGGTGTCCCACAGCGCCGGTGTGGACCATGTGGGCTGTTCGAACTGCAACGCGTACTCGGGGGAGACGTCGTGCTCGAACGCGCTTCCCGTCCTGTGCATCAACCAGGACAATGCGCCGGTGCCGCCGGGGATCTTCCCGGACTTCTACAATGGCTGGGCCCGGGGCAATGTGGCCACCACGCTGCCGGTGGTGGGCAGCTCCCTGACGAGCGTGGCGGTCGCGAACCAGCTGTGCGCGAGCGCATTCGGTGCGGGCTGGCGCATGGCGGAGTTCCACGACGGCAGTGGCGGCTGGAGCTGGTACGCGTACGGCAACGTGCGGAGCGACATGCGATTCTGGGTCTACATCAACGACACCGGCGCCAACTGCTGGAATTGATGAACACCCGCTGTCATTGAGCCGTGCCGCTGCGGCGGTTCAGGTCCGCAGCGGCTGGCTCCGTTTCTGGCCTCAGCAGGGAGCCCTGGCCCCAGTCCCGGTAGGCCGCCTCGGGCGCCACCGTGAGGTGCTGGCCCAGGGAGTCGGCGAGCTCACCTCGAGCCCGGACTTCGTTCCGATTCCGGATTAGGGTGGCCGGGATGTCGATTTCAGTGCTCCGGAAGTCGTTCCAGCAGCAGCTCGGACAATCGGGCAGCGTGACACTGGACGAATCGATTTCGAAGGTGTTCCCGGTCGCCCCCGAGGAGCTGAGGGCACTGGCCCGGTACCTGGGTCAGGACGCCCTCACGCTCCGGAGTGCGTCCCTCTACCCTCAGGAGAAGCGCCCCCGGACGCGTCACCTGAAGCCCAGGCACGAGTCCTACAGTCGCGCGGTGGAGCCCGGCTCCCGCTCGGCGCGCCTCTACCAGTTGCTCAAGGCCCTGGAGCGCAGCGGGCACTCGGTGTCCATCCGGAAGGAGGGGCAGCGCCGGGTCATCCAGGTGAACGAGACGCAGTGGCTGCCCTACAAGCTGCTCAAGTTCTTCGACAGGTCCGAACGCCGCGCCAGCGCCAAGCTGAGGGCCCGGACCCGGAAGGAAGAGAAGCAGCTGCGCGCGGAGCTGCACGACGACGCACCCACCTACCTGGAGGCGAGTGGCATCGTCGAGCACTTCCACTCCGGCATCATGCATTCCTACCGGCTCGTGGCCCGCTTCTTCATGGAGTCCGGCAAGCCCGGCTACTTCATCCAGCTCAGCCTCCCCCCCACGCCGCTCGTGGAGCTGCTGCGCACCGCCTACCACCCTGAGCTCCGGGCCCTGACGTTCCTGGATGCCGCCCTCATCCTGTCCTCCAGCTCGGTGCTCGGAACGTCGGACCGGATTCCCGTCTGGAAGGGCCTCCACTTCTATACGAACTTCCAGTTCGGTCCCCAGCTCCAGTCCGTCATCGTCCCGGACTGCCCGCTCACGCTCATCGGCGAGCTCGACGCCAGTCGACCCGGCCTGTCGCTCGTGTCGACCCCGTTCACCCTGCGCATGGGTGACACGACCCTCGACAGCGTCACGCTGTCCCTCACGGGCCACCGCAACATCGACAGCGAGGACTTCGAGTCCGTGGCCCTCCTGCGCGCGCTCTGGAATCCGGGTTCGCTCCACATCCCCCTCTACTCCCCGCTGCCTCCCGACACGGGGGTCATCGGCTGGAACACGGACCCGAAGTTCTCCCTCCAGGTCCCGGACCTGGAAACGCTCGCCCCGCTCTCCTGGAACTGGAAGGACTGGTGGCAGAAGCACCCGCGACTCGAGGCCCTGGTGGCTCCGGCCCCACCGCCGGCGCAGGCCAACGTCTCGGGCGGCATGCTCCTGGAGAACGAGGGCGAAGCCCCCGCGATGAACCTGACCGAAGTCCACCTGGGCATGGACCTCGGCACGCAGCAGGTCAGCGACGTGTCCTTCACCCTCACGGGAGCCGACCTCACCCTGGCGAACGTCCAGCTCGCGAAGCTGTCCAGGGCCCGGGTGGCCGTCCTCATCAACCAGCCAGCAGACGCCTCAGGCCGCTCCCTGCTGGTCGAGGCCGAGGTCGAGCTGGAGATTGCCGGGCTGAAGTTCAACGCGGTCCTGACGGCCCCGGACTTCGTCATCCGGGCCAGCGCCGACGACTCCGTCACCTTCGAGCAGCTCTCTTCGAGGCTCCTGCAATACCTCGTGCCGGCGGACGAGGAGCCCTCCGACCCGGGCAACTGGCGAGAGGTGGGCCCCGTCCAGATGGATACCGAGGAAGACCCCGTCCCGGACGCGGGGGACGCAGAGGGGGAGGACGCCATCCTCGAGGAGGAGACCTATCTGGGGTTCTTCATCACCCTCGATCCGTTCAGGGAGACCTTCCAGGTGGAACTCCTGAACCAGGATGGCGAGCGCAGCGTCTATCGCCTCGCCCGCAAGTGACACCGGAAGACCATGTCCTTCAAGATCATCTCGTGGAACATCTTTCGCTTCGCGACCGGCATCGTCCAGGACACGACCCGCATCAACCGGGTGCTGGACCTGGTGAACCCCGCCACGGGCCCCGCGTACGACGTCTTCGTGATTCTCGAGCCGCAGAACGTCGACTACCAGGAGCCCGGAGATATCGCCGTCGGAGCTGGCAGCCGCGCCATCCACATGCTCCTGGGCAAGCTTCGCGGCCGTCCGGGCGGCGGCGGCTGGGAGGTGGCGCCTCCTCGTGCGCTCAACTGTGGAGGCAAGGAGTCGGAGACCATCGCCGTCTTCTACAACTCCGCGAATCTCGTCCTGGATGGCCCCGAGTCCTCCACCCGCGTTCCGCCGCCGTGGAACCTGCGGCCCGACACCCCTGGCAAGCTGTATTGGGTGGACCGGAGCGCACAGAAGATCCGTCGCGCCAACCGTGATGGAACGTCACCCCAGGACGTGAGCACCACTGACGAGGCGCAGTCCCTGCAGGTGAGCCTGCGCTACGAGGAGCTGTATTGGATCGACACGTTGACCAACACCATTTGTTGCTCGGACCTGGATGGGACGAACAGGACCGTCCTCGTGACCCCGAGCAATCCCTCGCAGCTCGCGTTGGATGAGTTCAATGGGATGATGTACTGGCTCGATTCGGGAACGACGGAGCTGTGGCGCGCCTATCCCGATGGCTCCGGGCCCAAGAAGGTGGAGACGAAGAACAAGACTGTCGTCAAGGCCTCCTCCCTGATGGGCTTCACCCCCCACACCAGTCTGCGGATGGAGCTCTACTGGGGTGATGCCACGGCCAACGCGGCCTTGAAGCTGTCCAAGGACTCGAAGAACAAGGTCTCCCTGCGCGAGCTGAACATAGTGGATCCCACTGGCTTCACCGTCGACACCATTGGCGAGAAGATGTACTGGATCGAGCAGGGGACGAACAACATCTGCTCCGCCTCGCTCGATGGCAAGGGGGCCCTGGACCTGCTCACCGGAGCCACCCCCACGGAGCTCGTGCTCGACGTCACGAATGCCCACCTCTACTGGATCAACGCCGCCAACCACACCATCAAGAGGATGGACGTGGACGGCAACAACGAAACGGACCTCGTCGCGCCCGAGCTGCCCGACGCCGTGCGGCTCGACGGCACCGGCAGACGGTTCTGGCTCTACAAGGGCACCAAGCGACTGCGCCGCGCGGATGCGGGCGGGCTGAACGCGGTGGACGTGGTCACCACCGGTCAACCCGACGCCCTCGCCGTGGATGGAACCAACGACAAGCTGTACTGGGTGGACCGCGCGGTGAATGAAGTGTGGTGGGCGGACCTGGACGGCAAGCACGGCGCAGCCGTGGTCACCACCGGTCAACCCGACGCCCTCGCCGTGGATGAGACGAACAGCAAGCTGTACTGGGTGGACCGCGCGGTGAACGAAGTATGGTGGGCGGACCTGGATGGTACGAATGCCGCCGCCGTGGTCACCACCGGCCAACCCGAAGACCTCGCGGTGGATGGCACGAATGGGAAGCTGTACTGGGTGGACCGTGCGGTGAACCAGGTGTGGTGGGCGGACCTGGACGGCACGAATGCCGCTGCCCTGATTACCACCGGCCAACCCGAAGACCTCGCGGTGGATGAGACGAATGGGAAGCTGTACTGGGTGGACCGCGCGGTGAACCAGGTCTGGTGGGCGGACCTGGACGGCACCAATGCCGTTGCCCTGGTCACCACCGGCCAACCCGACGCCCTCACCCTCGCGCCGGGCGGGACGAAGCTCTTCTGGCTGGATTCGACGCAGCACGGCTTCCGCCAGGCGGATGTCAATGGCACCAACGAGGTGGCGGCCGAGCTCCCCGGACGGCCGAAGGGGCTGGTGCTCGATACGAACGCCGGGAAGATGTATTGGATTGACGCGAGTACGGACTACATCCGGCGCGCGAACCTCGATGGGACTTCACCGGCCGATGTCATCAAGGGTGAGAAGCCGGATGCGCTCGTCATCTTCCCCGGCTCCTTCCTGGTGGGCCAGTGCACCTACGAGGATGCGACCCCTGCGGAAATCCTCTTCGACAAGGCCCACGAGCGCCGTCCCTACCTGGTGCAGTTCAAGGAGACCGCGGCCACGGCACGGCAGTTCTGCGTGGTAGCCATGCATGCGCCCTCTCCTTCACAGGGCGGCAACAAGAAGGCCCAGAACGGCACCTCTCAGCTGGGGGAGATCCTGGAGATCACCACGAACCGGGGAACGATGCCGGTGGTCGTCGTGGGCGACTTCAACTGCTGCACGCTACCCAACCTGGCCGTACCGCCCTGCGCGCCCCTCTACCAGGGCCACGACCAGGACGTGACGGCCTTCAATTCATTGACCGGAGGGCCGGGCTACGCGCTCCACATCGACGTGCGCACGAGCCTCAAGTCCTCCCCCTCGTTGGATCTGGATGCGTCGACCACGCCTCCCCACGTCAAGCCGCCCGCCTACACCCAGCACTCCTACGACCACATCCTCACGGTGGGCTTCACCACCGTCGCGAACGCCCGACTCGTGGACCTGGTGGCGCGAGAGGTCTCTGCCTGGTACGCCAGCCAGCCGCCCCACCCGGTTCCAGTCCTTGCATCCAACACCTTCACGAAGACCCTCTTCGGGCGCATCTTCAAAGGCTCGGGTCTGAGCGATCATCTTCCGGTGGAGGTCGAGGTGACACTGTGAAGTCGATGCTCGCGTAGTCCTCCGCCTCCCCGGTTCCGGAGGGGGGCGTCTCCGGGGCACGAGGAGGAATCACCCGGGGGACGAGCTTGACCGCGTAGCTCGCGATGCGCCCCTCGTCATCCTCCTCGACGGAGACCTGGACCTGGACCTTCTCCAGGTCCACCTCGACGTCCTCGATGCGGATGAGCCCATCTGCACCGAGCCGCCCCTCGCTGGACAGGCCCACGCCCACCAGGGAGTAGGTGGCGTCCGCCACGGGCCGGTCCTCCGCGTCGAAGAGGCTGATCTCCAGCCAGGGCTGCTCGCACGGAAGCACGCCTGCGCCGACCGGCTGCTCCTCCACGTCCTGGACGTCCCGCTCCATCGCGGAGAGGGCCTGGAGCGGGTCGTCCTCGGGTGCCACGACAGGCCGCCGGTTCCCCCGGTAGGGCGTCCGGTTGCCGGCGGGCGTCTTCCCGAAGTGCTCGAAGGGATTCATCGTGAGGGCCCCTCCAGGGCCAGGAAGGAGGTGGCCCGCGCCACGAGCCGGTCCATCCTTTCGGTGGGGGACAGGCCCTGCTGCCGCACGAGGGGGGAGACCCAGGGATACGTGCCGGACGTGGTGAAGTCCTCGCCCAGGGCAAAGGAGAGGTTGAGGTAGCGCAGGACATTGCGCTGGTCCTCGAAGCCGTGGCCCCGGGCCGTCTGGATGGAGCGGCGGATGCGTGCCTTCAGGACGTCATCGCCGAGCCGTGCTGTCGAACGGGGCCAGCACCGGCGCAGCCGCGTCGCCGCATCCTCGACGAACCGCTCGAGGAGGGGCTGCTGCAACAGGGCCAGTTGCTCATGTCGGATTGTCAGCACGGGGGCCGTCATCGAACCAGGAATGTCCGGCGCACCGCAATGCCCGTCTCGGCGTGTGCGTGGCGCCACCGTCAGGGCTGCCCCAGCGCCTCCTCGATGCCCCTCAGGGCCTCCAGCGCCTTGAGGGGGAGGCTGATGCCGCCCCTGGGCACCTGGGGCTCGCGGACGTTGATGCGGATGAGCGGTCCGCCGGAATCCGCGGCGGCGAACTCGCAGAAGTGGCGCACGGAGGGGATGGCCGTGCCGGCGCCGCACTCGACGACGGCCACCTTGCCAGGGCGCACGGCCTCCAACCAGCGGTTGAGCCGCTGGTACTGGGCCTCGGAGCGTGCGCCATCCCAGCCGCCGTCTCCGAACATGAGGATGTTGGGGCGCAGCAGCGAGCCGCACGTGGGGCAGGCAGGCAGGGGCGGCCGGGCGCGGAAGGTCTCCGGGTCCACCTCCACGGAGTACGGCGTGGCGGGGGTGATGTCCGGGCAGGAGCCCAGACACTGGACGAAGTGGATGGAGCCATGCACCTCGAACATGCGCTCCTCGCGGAAGCCGGCCTTCTGGAACTGGCCGTCCACGTTGGAGGTGAAGACGAAGGCCCCGTGGCGCATGCGTGAGGCCCAGGTGCGCAGCAGGTCGAACCCGGGATGCGGCGCCGTGTCCCGGTACAGGCCGAGCCGGTGCCCGTAGAAGCCCCAGGCGAACTCGGGGTCTCTCGCGAACCACACGGGGTTTGCCATCGAGGCGAAGTCGAGACCGAGCTTCGCGTACGGGGGGTAGGCCTTCCAGAAGCCCTCACTGCCACGGAAGTCGGGCAGGCCCGAATCCACCCCCATGCCCGCCCCTGCACCGATGACGAGCGCATCCGCGGAGCGGATGACCTCCGCGGCACGGCGAAGCTCCGACTGAGACATGTGAACCGACCTTCTGCCCGGAGGGCGTCTGTGAGCGCCGGGCCGAGCATAGGAAAAAATCGTGGCGCGCTCAGGTCCAGGCGGCCGGCTGCCGTTGGCCCGCGTCTTGCGAAGGAGCCTCCGCCGGACGGAGGGATGGATGGGCATACGCGCAGGTGCAGTGGTGGCGGGACTCGCGGTCATCTCATTGTTGTCAGTGGGTTGCGGTGGCAAGAGCCCGACAGTCGACCCGCGGGAGGAGCCGCTGCCCGAGGCGCCCGAGGGAAATGAAGTTCCCTCGGAGCCCCCACCCGGTTCCTCCGAGGATGCCGGCACGCTCCCACAGGGGGAAGATGCGGGGACCCTGCCCGATGCTGGCGAGCCGGCCGATGCGGGGACGCAACCCGACGCCGGCACGCCGTCCGACGCCGGCACGCCTCCCAATGCAGGGCCGTGGCCGGTGGACCCGGTGCTCGACTACACGCGGGCGTTCGGCGCCGGCACCCCGCAGAGCGTGGGCATCGATGAGGGGCTGAACCTCTGGCTCCTGGACGGCCGCCGCATCGGCGTGCTGCGTCCTGGCGACAAGGCTCCGACGTGGACCACGGGCGTCGGTCAGGCGCGCCAGCCGTTCGGCGGGGACTCGCTCGCGACCGGCTCCACGGTCATCTGCGGTGGCGAGGCCGGGCGCGCGTACGTGGGCTACAGCGCCAATGAGATGAAGCGCGCGCCGGGAATCGAGCAGCGCACGTACATCCCCGGGCCGGGCGAGCCGTACTACACGCCCGAGCGCTACGCCGAGTACCAGAAGGGAGACCTCGATGCGGTCCGCGTCCAGCCGGATGGGAGCGTCGTGCTCGAGGAGCACCTGTGGCGCACCGTCAAGTCGTCGAACAAGGACAAGCAGATTGGCATCCACAACACGAACGACTTCCACTACGAGGAGGACCGCTCCGTCCTGAACTGCGCGCGCGTGACGCGCGGCCCGTATCGCGGCGACCTCTACATCACCACGAACCACGGCGTGACGCGCATCCAGGGGCTCGTCTACAACAGCCACCGTCACCCGGGCTGGTACCTCTACGAGAACGGCTCGGAGTGGGGCTCGCTGCAATGTCCCTACATGCATGGGCTGGGCATCGCACCGAACGGCAACGTCCTCGTCGCCAACGAGCAGATGGTCGGCGTGCTCGTGCCGAGCGGGAAGCTCGAGGAGTGGGACCGTGAGAACACCTGGGACGGGCCCACGCCCTGGATCTTCAAGAGCTTCAACGAGGTGCTCAACGGGCAGGCCTCGGATGACTACTGGCGCGCCTTCGAGCAGGTCGCCTCGGGTCGCTACTACCTGGGGAGCAAGGAGTACGGCGTCTGGGCCGTGACGCCCAAGTCCCGCTCGGCGGGAAACTGGTCGAAGCTCGCCGGGCTGCCGACGAATGGCGTCCTCGCGCTCAAGGCCACGGACGACGGTGCGCTCTACATCGGCACGGCAGACGCGGGCCTCTGGCGGCTGGAGGCGGACGGCACGACGCTGAATCAGGTGCGTGAGGTGGCCGGACGACGCGTCGTGCAGCTCGTCTACGAGCCCACCGTGACGCCGAGCATGCTGGTGGTCGTCACCGACCAGGGAGTGACGGTCCTCCGCGGGCCGTAGGTGGCCCGGTCCCCGCCGCCCAGGCGCAGCGGCCTGGGCGCGGGAGGCTGCTCGCTCGCGTGAGGACTACATCGCGATACAGCCGTAGACCTTCTGGTAGTAGCTCGTCTGGGTCCCGGTCAGGACCCGCTCCGGCGTGCTGCAGCCGCACTGAAGCTCGCCCACCTTGGTCTGCTTCGACGCATCCGAGTAGTACGTGATGACGTAGTCCCGGCCGGTGATGTCGCGACAGGGAATCGCTTCACTCCGCGTCTCGAGCTCGGAGGGCCCCTCCTCGTCGACGTTGGCCCCACCACAGCCCGCCATCAGCCCGGCCACCAGCAGTCCGCCCCACATTGCCGCTCGCATGTGCACTCCTTGATTTCAGTGGATGTACGGCAGCGCGAGGATAGCGGGTCTTGAGAGTCAATCGTATTCCCACTCCAGCAGCGCGTTCTCATCAGGACACGGAGTGAGGGAAGCGCGGGCTACGTCCCTCACGTTGCGCTGATGGTCTCAGGAACGCGGCGCGACCCAGATGGCGCTGTGGGCCTCCGGCGCGTCCGGGGACGCCTCCGCCGTATAGAAGTAGGCGGCAACCGCGGCGCGTCCCCGGCCCTCGGGACACGCCAGCGCGGCGGGATGGCCATGCCAGTGGTCGTCGCCGTGCGCCATCACCACCAGCCGGTCGAGGAGCGGAGCGATTCGGGCCTCGCACCGGGAGAGGTCGGCATTCCACAGCTCGAGGTCCCCGCCCCACGCGGGCTCCCAGCCGGGGTTCAGGTAGTAGAGGACGGTGAGCCTTCGCGAGAGCGCACGGAAGCGGTCGCGATTGAAGTCCGCGTGGAGCGCCAGGTGGCCCCCGCGGAGCGTGAGGTGCAGCCCGGCGCCCCGGAAGTGCGGGTCCGGAATGAGCCCCTGGACGCCGGTGAGCGTCTCCAGGAAGTCGAGGAACGACATGCCCGAGAGTTCCGCGAGCAGGTGCCGGAGCGCGCCGTGCACGCCTTCGAACGCCTTGCGCTGAAGCTGTCCCAGGCGCGCTGCCTGCTCCTGGTGGTCTCTGCGCTTCCAGTGCGCGTCGGAGGGGCCCGGGAAGACCTCGGCGAGGCCGGACGCCAGCCGCTCACCCAGGAACCCGTCGATGACGATGTGGGGATGGGGCCGTGCGGCGCCGTAGGCGTCACGCTGGGCCACCGCGAGGGAGCGGAGCGCCGTACGCGAGAGGAAGAAGCTCGGCCCCAGCAGCGGGCCATCTTCGAGGGTTGCGACGCTCACCGGACCTCTTCCGCCTGGGGTTGCCGAGCGCCGATGATGCCACAAGCAGAACAGCCGGTGCGCCTCGGAGGCGTGGGAGCTGGCACCCCGGGTACTGCCCCCACGCGCCCCCCCGTGCTCAGCGCGGGCCGCCGAGGGCATGCACGACGCTGTTGAACCCTTCCTGCTCGTGCCCACCGTCGATGCGCTGTCGGAGGGCCTCCGCGATGCGCCGCAGGTTCCCGACCTCCAGGCTCGCCCCCTGGCGGACCCGGCTTGGCGGCCTTCTCCAGCCTGCCCCACGCCCACTCGTTACCGAATTGCTCATCAATGATGAGCGAGCGGCCCGCGCCCGCAGCGACGGCCCTGGCACGCGGCAGCCCCGCCACCTGCTCGGCTGCGGGCGTCGCCAACGCCACCTGGAAGTACTGGTACTGGTGGAACGGCTGCGCGACGCGCTTCACCGTGCGTTGACCTCGAAGCCGGGCGGCTCCGGGACCTGTCCTGGAGCCGCCGCAGGGGCGAACTCACTACCCGCAGGCCCGCTCCGCGGCGGCCACGCAGTCGTTGGTGTTCTGGCAGCTCGAGCAGCGCAGCTTCGTGTTGTTGTGCTTGTAGTAGCAGCTGATGGGCTCGGAGCGGGCGTCACGCACCTCACAGAACACAATGGTTCCGGTGGAGCAGAGCGGCTCGCCCACTGGCTCGCCGCAGCAGCCTTCACCGTCGAAGTTCGGCCGCAGCTCCGTGGTGCACTTCGCCCCGGGCCCGTCGGGCCCTTCGCCGTCTTCGGACTCCGTCCCGGTGCACGCAACGAGGGAGAGCGCCAGGAGCCAGCACCACGGTCTGAAGGTCACGCGTTGTTCCTGTCTTGGGCGCTGGGGCTGCGGCAACGGTGCCGAGCTCGGCGCAGGGAAAGACCGCTAATGCTATTCGGGCCTGCTCGTCGGGCAAGAGGGTTCGGAGCAACTCGTCAAGGTCGAGTGAGCACCAGGCAGGGTCGGCCAGGTGAAGCGCCAGTCCGTACCACCCGTCCGCGCGCTACCGGCTACACTCGGGGCCCCTCGCCTTCCGGACGGCCCCATGTTCCTCCTGCGCTCCGCCCTGTCCCTCTCCCTGTGCACCGCGCTCGGACTCGCCCCGGTGCTGGCC
Source organism: Pyxidicoccus xibeiensis (assembly GCF_024198175.1). NCBI lineage: Bacteria > Pseudomonadati > Myxococcota > Myxococcia > Myxococcales > Myxococcaceae > Pyxidicoccus > Pyxidicoccus xibeiensis. The sequence continues at coordinate 108,064 of NZ_JAJVKV010000013.1, read as the reverse complement.
CACGCCCAGCCTGCCCGCGAGGACGCCGCTCGCCTGGAGCGCGCCCGCAAGCTGCTGCGCGAGGTGCCCCTCATCGATGGCCACAACGACCTGCCCTGGCAGTTCCGCGAGCGCGTGGGCAACCGGCTCGGCGCGCTCGACCTCGCCCGGGACGGCCGCAAGCTCGACCCGCCGCTGCACACCGACCTGCCCCGCCTGCGCGAGGGCGGCGTGGGCGGCGTCTTCTGGAGCGTCTACGTCCCGGCGGACCTCGACAGCGGCGCCGCACTCCAGGCCACCCTCGAGCAGATCGACGTGGTGCACCGGCTCGTGGAGCGCTACCCCAAGCAGCTCGAGCTCGCACTGACGGCGGACGACGTGGAGCGCGCCCACCGCGCGGGCCGGGTCGCCTCGCTCATCGGCATGGAGGGCGGCCACTCCATCGCCGGCTCGCTCGGGGTGCTCCGCCAGCTCCACCGCGCCGGCGCCCGCTACCTCACCCTCACCCACTCCAAGAACGTGCCCTGGGCCGAGTCCGCCACCGACGCGCCCATGCCCACGCCCCTCACCGAGCAGGGCCGCGCCGTGGTGCGCGAGATGAACCGCCTGGGCATGCTGGTGGACCTCTCCCACGTCTCCGCCCGCGCGATGAACGCGGTGCTGGACGTCACCCAGGCGCCCGTCATCTTCTCCCACTCCTCGGCCTTCGCCCTGGACCCGCACCCGCGCAATGTCCCCGACGACGTGCTGCGGCGGCTGCCGAAGAATGGCGGCCTCGTCATGGTGACCTTCGTCCCCGGCTTCATCTCCGATGAGGTCCGCAAGCACTACGCCGAGGAGAGCGCCGCCGCCGAGCGCTTCAAGGCACTGAACCCGGGCAACCCCGAGGCGGGCAAGGCCGCCTTCGAGGCGTGGAAGAAGGCGAACCCCGCCCCCCGCGCGACGCTGGCCCAGGTGGCGGACCACATCGACCACGTGCGCAAGGTCGCCGGCATCGACGCAGTGGGACTCGGCTCGGACTTCGACGGCATCGGCACCACCATCCAGGGCCTCGAGGGCGTGGAGACCTACCCTGCCCTGCTCGCGGAGCTGCTGCGCCGCGGCTACTCGGACGAGGACGTGCGCAAGGTGGCCGGGAAGAACCTGCTGCGCGCCATGCGCCAGGCGGAGGCCACGTCGAAGCGCCTGCAGAAGGAGCGCCTCGCGGAGGACCCTCCCGCCGAGCCGGAGAAGCCCGTGGCCGGCGCCATCAAGTAGCGCCGGCTCAGAAGGCGACGCCGACGGCGACGCGGTAGTTCGCGGAGAGCCCCAGCTTCGGCCGGGGCATGAAGGACGGAATCTCGAGCCCGCGCGCATCCAAGAACCGCTGCATGTCCCGGGACGTCGCGGCGGTGTACTCCGCGCCCACCCCCAGCGACACGGCGAGCCGCTGCCAGAAGAGCAGCGTGTAGCCCGCCTCCAGTCCTGGATGCAGCGTGAGGAACGTCTCCGCCACGTCACTGGAGCGGGTGTCGCCCGCCTCGATGTCCAGCACACTGAAGCCCAGCTTCGCTCCGACGAAGAGTCCCTCGGGGGCATTCCGCATGAGGTGGTAGCGGGCCCCCACATCGAGCCCCGTCACCAGGATGCTCAGCACGCCGCGCTCGCTCCACACCACGGGCTCCAGCGAGAGCGCCCAGGAAGGCGAGAGCGCCTGCGTGTACTCCACCTGGAGCAGCACCTCGAGCGCGAGCGACAGCGGCCTCACCGTCACCAGCCGGTGCGGCGTCTCCAGCGCCCAGGCCGGGGAGACACCAGCCCCCTTGGACGCGATGGACGCGAAGCTCGCCGGCACCAGGTGCGCCTCGTCGAGGAGGAGCGACTGCTCGGCCTGGACGTTGAACTCGCGCACGGCCGGGCTGTCCGGGTCCTTGCGGACCAGCAGGTAGCGCCCCGGGCGCAGGGCCACCTTCACCTGCCGCTCCCCCTCGGGCACCTCCAGGACGCTCCGGCCCGTGGAGGTGAGCACGACCTGCAGCGGGCCCCGCCGCTGGCGCAGCATGACGATGCTGCCGCCCGTCTCCACGCGGGTGAGGGCCAGGTCGTCCCGCCCCCTCAGGTTCATGTCGAAGCTGGGGTGCTGCAGCCGGTCCGCGAACACCGCCGTGTCGCGGATGGTGAGCTGCTTCGCATAGGTGAAGGCCTCGACGAGCGACACCTCACCGTCTCCGGCGATGTCGGCCGCGCCCCGCAGCCCCGCCACGAGGTGGTGGGTGAAGAACGAGCCCTCCAGGGCCTCCGTCTCGTGCGCATTCTCCAGCCCGGAGCTGGAGGCGATGAGCACCGAGCCCGTGCTCTGCACGTTGAGGGGCACCTCGAGCGCGAACGGCGCCTCCGCATGGAGTCCCTTCGCTTGAGTCCACCCACCGCCCCGGCACGCGTCGATGATGCCCAGCCGCACCGTGGCATCGGGGCTCTCGATGCGCTGCTTCAGCGCGGCGAGCTCGAGCGGTGCCCCCTGGGGATACAGGGCCTGCTGGTCCGCATGGCCCGAGTAGAAGAACAGCAGCAGCGTCTGCCCGGGCGTCGCGCGCAGGCGCTCCAGCTGCTGGTCGAGCGCCGCCAGGACCTTCCCGGGCGAGGGGTCCAGCAGCAGCTCGACATCGCCGGGCTGGAACTCGCCCACCTGGACGAGGACCTCCGCCACGCGCCGGGCATCGTCGTGCGCATAGCGCAGGGCGGCCCGGCCCAGCACCGCCGAGTTGGAGCCCACCACGACCGCCACCCGCTTCGAGGCAGGCGGGACGGCACGCACCTCCCCTGCCCGGGCCGTGGCGACACCCAGCCACGAGAGCAGGACGAGCAGGCAGGTGCGTGCGAGGCCAGTCATGGAGCGGGAGTCTTGGGGAGGCGGACCTCGGTGGTCCAGAGCTTCTCAGTCCTGGGCGCCTCGGAGAAGAGCTCGACGGCCCGGGCCCCGGGCAGCGGCTCCACGCTGAAGATGATGCGCAGGCGCTCCTCCCCGGGAGCGGCATCCACCCGCCAGCTCTCCGGCAACACCGTCTCCGGCTCGTCGGAGGAGAGCGGGCCCGCGAAGAGCAGACTCCACTCCTCGCCCCCGTCGGACGACCGCGCGGCGACGGTGACGTAGCGGTGCTCCCCGGAGGCCACGCTCAGCCGGAGGCGGTCTTCCGGCGCGATGGGGGCCCGGCCATCCCAGAGGAAGACCTGCTCCCCGCGCTTGATGTGGACCGCCACGGCGGGGGCGTCCTTGGAGGCGACGTAGCCCGGCGCCTCCCCCGTGGGTGGGCCCGGGACGAGCACGAACACGAGCACCCCGCAGGCCAGCGCGGCGGTGGCCAGCACGGGCCAGGTCCAGCGCCTCCAGCCCGACGGCTCACGCACAGGGGTGTCCGTTCCGAGCGCCCGTGCCCAGGTGGGAAGGGGCTCGGCCTGGGTCACCCGGCCCAGGTAGACGCCGCACTCCACACACGTCTTCAGGTGTTGTTCGAGCGACGCGCTCCGGACACCGAGCGCCGCGCGGTCCAGCTCGAGGAAGGAAGGGTGTTGCGAGGGAGCGGTCATGTTCCGAGCGTCCTCCTCAGGTGTTCCACCTGGGCATCGAGCTTCTGGAGGAGCCGGCGGACGGTGCGCTCGGAGACCTGGAGCACCTCGGCGACCTCCTGCTGCGTCAGGCCATCCAGCCGGCTCATCAAGGCCGCCTCCAGGGCATCCGCGGGAAGGTGCCGGGCATACGCCGCCAGCTCCTGCTGCCGCTGCAGCGTGGCCTCCGCGCTGCTCCCGGCTGGGAGCGCCTCCGCCAGCCCCGCTCCGGCCCGTGGGGGCGCGCTCCGACGCTGGCGGAGCCTGTCCACGGCGAGGTTGGTGCTGGTCCGGTAGATCCACGCGGTTGCCTGGCGCGGGTCACTCGTCTGGAGCCCCGACCTCCACAAGCGGATGAAGGTCTCCTGCGCGACGTCCTGCGCCTCGTCGGAGTCTCCCAGCATCCGGCGACACTTCTCCCGGATGAGCGGGAAGTAGCGCTGGTAGGCGCTCTGGAGGTCGGTGGCCAATGCGGGGGGAAGCTCCGGAGGGATTCTCGGGGGTAAACGAACGGGGGGCAGAAAACCGGACAGGAAATCGCGAGGCGTTTTTTCGGGAGGCCCGCTGGCCGGTTGGGCGGACCGGAACCGTTCTTCCTGCCGACCTGACCGGAGCGTTTCATGTCTCGACTGCCGTTTCACCTCGCCGGGTGGAGCCTCGCGCTGTGCTGTCTGTTCGCGTCCCACCCCGTCCTGGCACAGGAGGACGGAGGCGTGTCCGAGCTCGTTCCCCCCACCCTCGTCGCGGACTCCCCGGCGCTCCACCCCGCCGGGCTCGAGGACACGACGGGCACCGTCACCCTCGAGCTGCTCGTGGACGAGCAGGGCGCGGTGGCCGAGGTGGCGGTGACCGCGAGCGAGCATCCTCGCTTCACGGAGGCAGCCGTCGAAGCCGCGCGGGGACTGCGCTTCGCCCCCGCCACACTGGAGGGCCGCCCCCAGCCGGTGCGCATGCCGTTCGTCTACCTCTTCCAGGGCCGGGCCGGAGCGCCCCGCGTGGCCAAGGTGTACGGCAGCGTGCGAGCCAGGGGCACGCGCCGGCCCCTGGCGGACGCCGCCATCCTCGTCTCGGGACAAGCGGCTCCCGTGCATCCCGATGAGGAGGGCCACTTCCTGCTCCAGCTGCCCGAAGGCACCCACACCCTGGAGGTGCGCGCCCCCGGCTACAGACCCGCCACGTTCGAGGAGACCCTCACCGCGGGACAGCAGCTCGAGGTCATCTACCGCCTGGAGCCCCTCCAGCTGAAGCCCTACGAGACGGTGGTGAGGGACGAGCGACCTCGCACCGAGGTCACCCGCATCAGCCTGCATGAGCAGGAGCTCCGGGAGGTGCCCGGGACGCAGGGCGACCCCTTCCGCGTCGTCATGCTGATGCCGGGCGTGGGCAGCCTGGCTTCCGGCCTCGGCTACCCCGTCGTGCGGGGAGGTCAGCCGGCGGCCACGGGCTTCTTCATCGACGGGGTCCGCGTCCCGATGCTCTACCACCTGCTGCTCGGCCCGGCCGTCGTGCAGCCGGAGTTCATCGACACCCTCGACTTCTTTCCCGGCACGCCGCCCGTCCAGTACGGGCGCCTGCTCGGTGGCGCCGTCGAGGGCCGCGTCTCGCGCCCGCGCGAGGACCGGCTCCACGCCACGGCCTCCCTGGACTTCATCAACAGCGGCGTCTTCCTGGAGGCGCCCATCCACGCCACGGGCACCCACGTCAGCGTGGCCGGCCGGATGAGCTACACGGGGCTGCTGGCGTCCCTGGTGACTGACGCCCTCTCCTCCGCGGGCTCCAGCAGCATCGAGGCGGAGTTCTGGGACTACCAGGCCCGCGTCGAGCAGCCGGTGGGCCGGGGGCGCCTGCGCCTGCTGGCGCTCGGCAGCTCCGATGTCCTGGCGGAGCGCGCACCCGAGGAGCCGGGCCAGCTCCCGGATGGCACACCCCTGGGTGCCTCGAACGGCGCGGGCATCGTCACCCGCTTCCACCGGGTGGACCTGCGCGGCACGCACCCGCTCGCGGGCGGTGAGCTGGAGCTGGGCGTCACGGCGGGCGTCGACACGCTGAGCCTCACCTCCGAGCGGGGCCCTCCGCGCGTCGTGCTCGGGGAGTACACGCTGCGGGAGCAGAGCCTCGCGGGACGCTTCCGCTGGACACGGGCCCTGGGCCAGACGCTCCAGCTCACCGCGGGCGGAGACGTGGAGCACCGACGGGCCACGGTGGTGGCCACCGGCACGGGAGCCCCCGCCGGCTCCCGGTACTTCTCCGATGACGACCCCCTCACCCGCCCCACGTCGAACGCGCGCCTGAGCGGCGCCTACGCCGAGCTGCGGTGGCAACCCACTCCTCGCTGGATGGTCGTCCCCGGGCTGCGCGCGGATGCCTACCAGCTGCTCCAGGAGGTGACGCACACGACGCTGGAGCCCCGGCTGACGGTGCGCCACGCCCTCACGCAGTCGCTCGTGCTGAAGGGCGGCGCGGGCCTCTTCCACCAGGCGCCCACCGTGCTCCTGCACCTTCCCGTGATGGACGCGTCAGGCCTTCGCTACGGCCTGCAGGAGGGAATGCAGCTCGACGTGGGCGCCGAGTGGAAGCCCCATGAGCAGTGGGAGCTGAGCGCGGACGTCTTCTACAATCCCCTGCACCGCACGGTGGAGCTCGACCTCCGGCAGGTCCTGGAGAACCGGCGCCGGGGAGGCCTCGGCGCAGACGACCCGGCCGCCAGCGGCGAGGCGTATGGCTTCGAGCTGATGGCCCGTCACCCGCTCGGGAACGACTGGTTCGGCTGGGCGTCCTACAGCTTCCTCCAGAGCCGCCGGCGGCTGCCCGTCCACCGCTACGACGACCGGAATCAGCACGTGGGCATCGAGGTGACCCGCGTGCCCTTCGCCTTCGAGCAGGAGCATGTCTTCAACGCGGCCATCAGCCGCAAGCTCGGCCGGGGCTACACCGTGGGGGCCGTGCTGCACTTCAACACGGGCCGCCCGGAGACCGGCGAGCTGACTCCCCAGCCCATGCGCCCCGGGGAGGACAGCGCGGGCAATCCCCGCTGGGTGCGTCAGGACCGGGACGCCGCCTCACGCATGCCCGCGTTCTGGCGCGTGGACCTGCGCGCCTCCAAGGCCTGGGCCCTGGATGACCTCATGCTCGAGCTCTCCCTCGACCTGCTGAACGCCTCCCTCCAGCAGGAAGTCCTCTTCTACGAATACACCTCCGAGCGGAGCGCCGCGGACACCTCCGCCACCCTTCGCCGCAAGGAGCAGGGCTTCCCCGTCGTCCTCCCCATGCTGGGGCTGAAAGGAACCTACTGACATGCGCCCTGCCCTCCGCTCCACGCTCCTCGTGGCGAGCCTCCTCACCGCGAGCTGCGAGCCCTTTCCCGACTCCTCCCTCTTCATCTACGGCCTGGCCCTCCGGGGGGACGGCTCGCCCTTCGCGCAGACGGAGCTGCCGCTGGAAGGCGGCCGTCCCCGCCCGCCGCCGGCCCGCTTCGATGAGCTCGACTTCACGCGCTATGGAACGACGACGACCCACGACAACGGAGCCTTCGCGCTGGAGATCCTCGCGGGGGACATCCTGTCGCCAATGGAGGGAGAGGACACCCGGCTGCGGCCCACGTTCCGTGAGCGCTTCCGGGTCGCGACTCCCATGGAGAACAACCGGGCCGCGTTCATTTCGTTCACCCTCGTGAACGGCGGAGGAGATTCCGAGCTCCCGGTGATGCGCAGCTGGGAGGCGAGCCTGGCCTGGAGCGAGGCGCCCACCGGGCCGGTGCTGACCTTCGCCCCTCCGCCGCCCCCGCCGGAACTCCCCCCCGGCACGGTGGCCGAGACGGACGACGCGGAGGACCTCCTCATTCCCCTGCCGAGGCTCCAGGTCCATGGACGGGAAGGCCTGGTCTGGCAGGAGGACGCAGTCTCCTCCCCGAAGACGCTGTCGCCATGGCTCGTCGAGGACTACGGCCCCACGGAGGCCCAGGTGCGGGTGGTGAGCGCGGGCAGCTGGAACCGCGCCCCGCTGACGAGCCCCGAGGCATGGCTCCGCTTCCGCCTCGAGTGGCGCAGCGAGCGGCTCGCCCTCCCCGCGGGCACGCTGCGTCCCCTGAGCCGGGGGGCCGGGTGTCATCCGGCGCTCGACGCGCCGTGCCCCTTCACGGATGGCGTGCTCCGTGGCAGCAGGCCTTCCGAGCTGTGGCCCCGGGAGGTGTCCTCCGAGCCGCTGCGCATCGGCGTCCGCCTCGACGCCCCCGCGCGCATCTCGCGTGTGGTCCTCCGGGGCCTGGAGACGCCCGGGCATGAGCTGGTCGTCGAGGGCAGCGAGGACGGGGAGCAGTGGACCGAGCTCGCTCGTCGGACCCTCACCACGGAGGCCGGGCAGACGGGGAGCAACCGTGCCTTCCGGAGTCTCAGCGATGCGGACAGCCCCTGGGACCCACCCTTCCCGAGGGAGCCTCACTACTTCCTCGACCTCCCCCTGAGCGCCCCCGGTCCGGTGCGGTACGTCCGGCTGGTGCCCCGCTGGCAGGGCACGTCGGTGGTGGCCGTGAGCTCGCTCGCGGAGCTGTCCCTCTTCGAATGAAGGCCGGGAGGTACAGGGGGGCTACCGGCGGCCCTATGCAGCCCGGCCCTCGATGAAGGTCAGCAGGTCCTTGTTGATGACGTCCTTGTTGATGGAGCACAGGCCGTGGCTGAAGCCCGGATAGAGCTTCAGCTTCGCGCCCTTCACCAGATTGATGGTGAGCTTCGCCGCGGCGTCGACCGGGACGATCTGGTCGTCTTCGCCATGCATCACCAGGGTCGGCACGTCGAACCGGGCGAGGTCGTCACGGAAGTCCGTCTCCGAGAAGGCCTTGATGCAGTCGTACTCGGCCTTCAGCCCGCCCATCATGCCCTGCATCCAGAAGCTCTCGCGCAGGCCCTCCGAGACCTTCACGCCCGGACGGTTGAAGCCGTAGAACGCCACGCTCAGCTCCCTGAAGAAGGTGGAGCGGTCGTTGAGCACCCCGGCGCGGATGCCGTCGAAGACGTTCATGGGCAGCCCGTTCGGGTGCCAGTCCGTCTTCACCATGATGGGCGGCACGGCGCCGATGAGCACCGCCTTGGCGACGCGCGCGGTGCCGTGCCGACCGATGTAGCGGGCGACTTCGCCGCCACCCGTCGAATGCCCGACATGGACGGCCTTCTTCAGGTCGAGGGCGGCGGTCAGCTGGGCCAGGTCATCAGCGTAGGTGTTCATCTCGTGACCGTCCCACGGCTGCGACGAGCGCCCATGACCGCGGCGATCATGCGCGATGGTGCGATAGCCCCGCTCCGACAGGAACAGCATCTGGTCTTCCCAGGCGTCAGCACTCAGGGGCCAGCCATGTGAGAAGACGATGGGCTGGCCGTCCTTCGGGCCCCAGTCCTTGAAGTAGAGCTGCGTGCCATCCCGGGTGGTGAGGTAGCTGCCATTGAGCTTCCCGGCCTGCGCGGGAGGAGGACGGCTCTGGGTGTCCATGGGCGATGCCTTTCGGTGCACGGGGGATGAAGCGCCGCGACATTGCCCGCCACGATACCGACCCGCCATCGTACCGGGGATGGGCAGCTCTATCCCCTGGAGGTTGACTTCCCCCCCGCCGTGCCTGAGGACTGGCGCATGATCTCCCTCCCCGAAGGCGCGTCCATGAAGGACTACCAACGCTACATCCACGAGCTCGAGGCCCTCCACGGCTGGCTCAAGCTGGACCTCGTCCACAACTGCTTCCTCATGGGAGAGGAGGTGGGAGAGGTCTTCAAAGCCGTACGTCGCCACGAGAAAATTTATGACGAAGGGCGTGGCACTCCCACGGAGCAGGCCCGCGCCCAGGTCGGCGAGGAGCTGGTGGACGTCTTCAACTACCTGCTGGCCATTGCCAACCGCGTCGGCGTGGACCTGGAGCAGGCCTTCCGGGAGAAGAACGCGCGCAACCAGCAGCGCACCTGGACCTGAAACCTGCTCATCGCGCTCGAATTCCTGTCGCTGGCATGGGACGCTTTCCCAGGGGCCGGAACACAGACACGGAGGAAGGCGCATGAAAGCAATCGAATCGCGGGAGGCCGGCTTCGACCCGGCCCGCCTGCAGCGGGTAGTGGAAGCGCTTCGCAAGGACATCCACGCGGAGCGCTACGACGGCGCGGCGCTCCATGTAGGCCGGCGCGGGCGGACGGTGCTGCAGGCGGTGGAGGGCTTCGCGAACCGCGCGGCCCAGAAGCCCCTGACGGAGGACACCGTCTTCATCTCCATGTCCATCGGCAAGCAGTTCATGAACGCGCTCGTCCTCAGCTTCGTCGAGCGCGGCCTGCTGGGCCTGCACACGCCCGTGCAGGACGTGCTGCCGGGCTTCGGCGTGCGCGGCAAGGGCGGCATCACCCTGTGGCACCTGCTCACCCACACCAGCGGCATCATGTCCGCGGTGCCCGCGCTCCCCGTCGAGGTCCTCACGAGCGTGGAGAAGATGGCCGCCTTCGCCGCGGGCTCGCTGCCCGAATCCCTGCCGGGAGAGCGCGTCAACTACTCCATCATCCTGGGCCACTCCATCATGGCGGCCATGCTGCTCAAGGTGGACGGGGGCAAGCGGAGCCTCACGCAGCTGCTCGACGCGGAGGTCTTCCAGCCGCTGGGGATGCGCGACACCAGCCTGGGCGTCCGTCCCGACCTGCGCGCCCGCCTGGCGCCCATCGCCGTGCGCTACAAGGAGCCCGGCCTCTTCACCCCCGAGGAGATGGAGGGCCTCGGCGCGCTCGTGCAGGTGGAAGGCGCGGAGATTCCCGCGGGCGGCTACACGACGACGATTGCCGACCTGGCGCGCTTCACGGCGATGCTGCAGGGCCGTGGCGAGCTCGACGGCTACCGGCTCCTGTCCCCCGCCACGCTGAAGCTGGCCGCGCGCAACTGGACGGGCCAGCTGCCCAACAACATCATGTCGTACTCGATGGGCATGCGCGGCTGGGCGCCGTGGCCCGCGTCCATCGGCCTGGGCTTCTTCGTGCGGGGTGAGGGCCTCACGCCCGGCCCCATCGGAAACCTCGCCAGCCCGAATACGTTCGGTGGCTGGGGCGCGGGCTCCACCTGCTTCTGGGTGGACCCCGAGCGCGAGCTGACGTTCTCGTTCCTGTCCACCGGGCTCATGGAGGACAGCCACCACATCGAGCGCCTCAGCCGCCTGTCGGACCTGGTGCTCTCGGCGATGACGCACTGACGTGCCCGGTGAGGCCGCGGAAGCTCGCCGCGGCCTCACCCCTGCGTGCTACTGCCGGACGAGGGTGATCGAGTCGACAGCGACGTTGTAACCGCTGCTGGCGGCGTTGCGGCCCACGACGGTGAAGGTGAACGTCTTCGGCTCGAGGTCCGAGAAGGTCACCGTCCCCAGGTTCGCCTCCGAGAACACCGCCGAGCTGGAGTACTCGTCCTGCACGGGGCCCTGGTTCACCCCGTTGATGTCCAGCTGGTACTGCCCCCGGGTGTTGAGCTTCTTCGTGCGCACCCGCACGCTGAACGTCCCCAGCGTCCGCGGGTAGAGGGCGTAGGAGACGGCGTCTCCCACGGCGCTCCCGTTGTGGTACCGGATGCTCCCGTTGTCGGCGGACGCCTCGGTATTCGTCGAGGAGCGCTGCCCCGCGTTCGTCGGCTTGAGGTTCTCCGCCTGGTACACCAGCACGTGGCCGTCATGCTCCACGGTGCTCCCCAGCCGCCGCTTGAGCTGGTCGACGTAGAGCGACTGGGGCACCAGCTGCTCGCCCGGGGAGGCCGTCTCCGCGAAGTCCGTCGGCGCCGTCTTCGCCGTGTTGCCCAGCTCCACCCCCGTGGCACTCCCGCGCACTCCAATCACATAGCCCTCGCCGTACTGCTGGGAGCGGATGATGGCGCTGGAGCCCGAGCGGTACTTCGCCCCGTGCGTGTTCCAGAACACGCTCTGCGTGGTGGTGACGCCGTGGCTGACCGTCCCGTAGGGAGAGCGGTCCGCCGCCTCGAGCTTCTCCTGGTACAGGGTGAGGTTGTCCAGCAGGTTGGCCGCGCTCAGGTGCATGTGGAAGTCAGACACCAGCGTGCCGTCCGAGGCGCGGTTGCTGAACAGCACGTTGCCCGTCGCATACATGGAGCGGAAGTTGAAGTTGTGCCGCCCCTGGTAGGCCGCGCTGTCCTTGATGAGGCTGTCGCTTCCCCGGATGGAGAACAGGTAGCCATTGCCGCCACCGCCCTTGTACTGGGGCCTGCCCAGCTCGCAGGCGTCCACGGTGACGTTGCGCGAGTAGAGCAGGTCGATGCCGTTGGACAGCAGGTGGACGTCACGCGTGTTGGAGGGCGGGCGGTAGGAGCTGACATTGACAAGCCAGCCATCCACGACGTGGTTCATGGAGATGGCGAAGGAGTCGTGCATCTCGTACGCCCCCGTGCCGGCGACGGTGTAGTCCTCGTCGCCGGTGCCCGGCGTCGCGTTCTCCCGCATGCCGATGGCGAGGTTCTCCACGCCGACCTCGGACACGTGGGCGGGAATCTTGTGCACCCGCGCGTTGTCCCGCGTCTTCAGGCCCAGCCGGAGCGGGATGTCGACGGTGAGCGTCTTCGCGACGGAGTCCACCTCGGTGACCCGCCGGTAGAAGGTCGGGCCGGTCACCCCGGTCCACACGGTGCCCATGTTGAGCTCCTCGCTCAGCGCCGCCGTCACGTCCGAGCGCACCACCACCCAGTTGCCCACCGCGTAGCCCGTCACGCTGGACACGGGGATGCGCGTCGCCAGCACGGGCACGTCCGCGGTGACGGAGACGGTGGCGGTGGCGCCCGACGTCCAGCTCACCGTCGTGCCCTGCGGGGAGACGCGGATGACGCTCTTGCCGCGCATGTTCGTCGCCGAGTTGTAGAGGAACGTGCTGGTGGGGCCCTGCCCCCGGAGCACGACGTTGCTCTTGTTCAGGAGCAGCGCGTACGCCTTGCCCGAGGGCGGCGACACCCGGTACGTGCCCGACGGCAGCAGCACCACCCCGCCCCCGGCCACGGCCCCCGCGTCATCGATGGCCTGCTGGAGGATGGCCGTGACGTCCGATGCCCCCGTGTTGTCCGCGAAGTACGGAGCCGCCGTCACGGTGAGGACGCGGTCCGTCCGGACGGGTGGCTCCACCTGCCGTTGGCGATAGCCCGCGTACGAGAAGTCATGCAGGAACTGGGCGGAGTTGCCCGGGTTCCGGTAGCCCGGCGTCCAGGTGGAGGGATACAGCACGCTCCTCCAGGCCGCATGCGCGCTCCCCGCGCTTCCACTCCCCAGCAGCACTCCCAGCCAAGCACACAACGAACGCACGCTCCTGCTCACAGCCACGGTGGACACCTCCGGGGAAATCGGAACAACCAACTTAACCCGAGAGTCACTCCACCGTGGAACCGTGACGTGGGGCCCCACTTGCGTCGTCCGAAAGGACAATGCCGCCCGGAGGGCGTCAGGCCGGGCTGTGCGCGGCCCCGGCGTCGCGGCCGAGCATCGCGTCCAGGTCCCCCCGCGCGTCCAGTGCGTCCAGGTCATCCGCGCCGCCCACGTGGCGGCCACCGATGAAGACCTGGGGAACGGTCGTTCCCCCACCCGACCGCTCTACCATCTCCGAGAAGCGCTGCTCGTCCTCCGTCACGTCGATGTCGTCGAAGTCCATGCCCTTGGAGCGCATCAGCTCGCGGGCATGCTTCGAGTGGGGGCAGTACGTCTTCGTGTACATCGTGACCTGGGCCATGGGGTCCTTCCCGGAAGGCGGTGGCGTGTCCCTCCAAGCTAGGCACGTCCCGCCCGATGCCAGCCCCGCATGGCTGCCTGCTCACCCCGCACGTGAGCCTCAGCCTCCGCTGAGCTCGAGCCTGTCGGTCCTTCCATCCGGGAACAGCGCCGTCAGCCCCTTCACCCTGCCCGCCGCATCCTTCTCGACGCGGAAGCGGAAGACGTCCATGCCGTCATCCAGCATGAAGAGGTCCGCGGACAGCGGGATGACCTGGGAGCGGGGCAGCTCCTGCCGCCACTGGCACCAGAGCGAGCCGTCCTCGTAGCTCAGCCGGAAGTCTCCATACGTCCCGGCGAGCCCCTTCAGCACCTCCGGTGACAGCGTCACCGGAGCAGCCAGTGCCTCCACCCGCTGGAGGGCCCAGGTGAGCCGGGCCTTCCGCGCATCGTCGCTGGCCCGCGCTCGCAGCGTCTTCAGCGCCTCCACGTGCGCAGCGTCGAGCGCCCTGTCCGCGGCGACCTGGAGGTCCGGCGTCACGCCGGTGCCCTCCCAGTTCGTCCCGGTGATGGGGTTCACCGCGCGGCCGAAGGGAATGAACGCGAGCACGCGCACGTCCGCGAGGAACCGGGTCTCGATGGGGTGCGCTCCACCCCCGGTCGTCTCTCCGACGAGGGTGGCCCGCTTCAGGTGCTTCAGGTTGTAGGCGAACTCCTCCGCGGCGGAGAAGGTGCGCGGGCTGGTGAGGACGTAGAGGGGAACGTCGGTCATCCGCTTGCCGGGCACATGGGCGGAGGTCCAGAACTGCTGCGTGGTGTTCGCCTTGCGAAGGTAGAAGCTGTTGAGGTGCGTGGGGCGGTCGAAGAAGTAGCTGCTGAGGAGCTGAATCATCGAAGGCTCGCCGCCGACATTCCAGCGCAGGTCGATGATGAGGGCGTCGGAGTGGGCCAGGAAGCCCATGGCGGCAATGGCGGTGTCCCCCGCGAGCTCCGCGGCCCGGAACGCCCGCAGGTCCAGGTAGCCCACGTTCCCCGTCAGCCGCTCCAGCTTCTGGAAGCCGAAGTTCGTCCGGGCCTGCGCGCGGCGGAGCTGCTCACGTCCTCCTGGCCCGGGGGAGTCCTGCTCGGGGTGCGGCGCGGTCGCGTAGCGCAGGACGAGGTGCTTGTCGCGGCTCACGTCCTGGAGGTCCCGGGTCAGCGCCGCCGCGAGCGCGCCCGAGCGGGCAAACCCGTCATAGGCCCCCGCCTTCAGCCGCTGACGCAGGCGCGCCTCCATCTTCTTCGCCACGTCCGGGAAGACATACGTCTCGTTCAGTGTCTCCGAGACGCGGGTGACCATCCTCACGCGCAGGGCCGCGTCCACCGGCTCGCCTTCGTCGCTCGGCCCCTGGGCCCTTGCGGCGCCGGGCAGCAGCAGCGCCGCGGACAGCAACGCACCCAGCCAGGCCCGGCACGCCCCTCTGCCGCCAGCCGCCGTCATCGCATGCCCGTGGTTCACGACGGTGAGCCTAGTCCGCCGTCGCCCCGGGGGACACCGGCCCTCAGGACAGCCGCCTCATCGCGACGGGGCCCCCTTGACAGGAACGGGTCCAAGACAATACTTAATAATATGCTTAACAATAGCGCCGCGCTCGATTCGGTGTTCCACGCGCTGGCCGACCCGACGCGGCGGGTCATGGTGGAGCGGCTCAGTCGCGGCCCGGCATCGGTCAGCGAGCTTGCCCGGCCGCTCGACATGTCGCTGCCGGCCGTCGTGCAGCACCTCCAGGTGCTGGAGGAGAGCGGCCTCATCCGCTCCGAGAAGGTCGGCCGCGTGCGCACCTGCCGCATCGAGCCCAAGGTGCTCCGCCTGGCCGAGCAGTGGATCAACGAGCGTCGCACGCTCTGGGAGCACCGCCTGGACCGCCTGGGCGAGTTCCTCGCGGAAGAAGACGCGGCAGCAGACCCGAAGAGCAGGAGGAACAAGCCATGAAGCAGCGCAGCGTCACCCACGCCACCTTCACCGTCGAGCGCACCTACCCCGTCCCGGCGTCCCGTGTGTTCGCCGCCTTCGCCAAGGCGCGTTCCTCGACGGCCACGACCGCCCCGCCCTGCGCGAGGCGGGCACGCGCCAGCTGATGGACCAGCTCGGCGCGTCGCTCCAGCAGGCGTCGTGAGCCTCCGTCACTGAATCGTGCGGAGCTGCGACTCCAGCTGCTTCCTCACGTCGGGCGGCAGCGACTCCAGGCCCTGGAGCTGCCCTGCCCCGGCCAGCCCGGGCGGCGGCGTGCGACGCTTGAAGAGGTCCACGCCCTGCGCCAGCCGGGCACGCACGCCGTCCCCCACGGCGTAGGTGAGCCCGTCGAGCGTGGTGCGGGCGTAGAGGTCCTTCGTGCCGCTGGCCGCGCCCGGCACCTCCCGGCCCAGCTTCAGCGTCTGGACGGGCTCGCCCTGCACCGTCACCTCCACGAGCGCGGCCGGTGAGGCGAGCCCCGCCTGCCCCTCCGTCACCGCGCCCTCCACCACGCGCGTGGCGCGCAGCCCGCGCAGCCACGCGAGCTGCAGGTCCACCTGCGAGGCGTCGAACTCGAAGCCCGCCGGGAGCTTCGCGGGCTCGGTCAGCTTCCACGTCTCGCCCTCCTTCGTCACCACCACGGGCTTGCCACCGGCCTGGAGCTTCAGCTTCGTGACCTTCTGGGGCTCGAAGCGGAACAGGCCCAGGTCCCGGAAGTCCACGAGGCGCTTGCGCAGCTGCGACGCGACGTACGGCGAGAGCTGGTACACCTGCGGGTCCCCGTCCACGCGGGCCGCCACGGGCGACGCGCCGTCCTTCGAGTCGGGCTGGCGGCCCAGGTGCAGCACCACCTTCTTGCCGTCCTCCAGCTGCGCCTCCAGGGTGTCGTGCGCCTCCCCCAGGCCCGTCGCGGCGTCCGCCGCGGCCTCGCCTTCGAGGAAGTCCTGCGCATACAGGCCCGTCAGCTGCTGGGCGAGCTGCTGGGCCACCGACGCGCTGAACCGGAAGCCCTCCGGCGTCGGAGTCCCCTCCGCGAGGCTCCACTCGTCGGAGTTCGCCCCCGCCTTCAGCGTCACGCTCTCGCCCTCCTTCGAGCGGAGGATGAGCTGAGAGACCTTGTCCAGCTCGAGCGTCACCAGCCGGCGCTTGCGCCAGCCCTTCACGTCCTTGCGCACGGCCCCGTCCAGCCAGCCCGGCTGCGCGAAGACCTCGTTGCTGCCCGCCTTGCGGACGTACACCCCGCCGTTCCGCGCGGCCTTCCCGAGCACCAGCTCCACGGCCGGCGCGCTGCCCTGGAGCACCTTGAGCTTCAGCCCCTTCGCATCATCCAGCTCGTACTCCGCCAGCTTCTCGGCCCGCTCGGTGACGAAGTCCGGGTTCTTCACCTGCGACAGCGCGTCGAGCACGGCGCTCACCTGGCTGTCGTCCGCCGGGTACTTCACGTCCGGCTTGCCAGGGTCCGCCACCGTCCAGCCTTCACCCTCCTTGCGGAGGGTGGCGCTCCTCGCGCCCGTCAGCTCCAGCGCGGTGACCTGGGCCTTGTCCAGCTTCGGCAGCTCCAGCTTGCGCACGCCCACGCTGACCTGGGGCTCCCGGGTGGCGAGCACCAGCACGAGCAGCACGGCGAACGCGCCAAGGGCGATGAGGGTTCCTCTCTTCATGGCTCTTCCTCAGCTCCGCTTCAGACGGTGACGGTGGCCCGGCGCGCTTCCCGCCGCCGCCAGCGGACGAGGCCGAGGGCGGCGAGCGCGACGGGGATGCCAAAGGCATTGCCGAACTTGACGGTGTTGCGCGTGGTGGCGCTCAGCTCCTGCTGGAGCGGGGCCTCGGCCAGCCCCCGCGTCCGCATGGCCAGGAGCGCGGGGTCCAGCAGCAGCCAGTCCGCGACGTTCAGGAGCAGGGCCTGGTTGGGCCGGCCCATGAAGTCGTCCCACAGCGCCGCCGAGCCGCCCGCCACGATGACGCGCGGCTCGCCCTGGCTCTCCGCCAGCACGGGCGTCCCGCTGGAGGTGCTGGCCTGCGCCTCGGAGGCGAAGTGGCTCTTGAGCTTGCCGCTCACCTGCACCATCAGCGGGTGCGGGCCGTCCGGGGAGAGGGTCTCAGAGCGCCAGTCCCGCCGGGGGTCGATGTTGTACGGCTTGCCCTCCAGCCAGCTCTTGCGCGAGGACTTCGCGAGCACGGTGGCCTGCGCCCCTTCGGGCGCGGTGGCGGTGACGGTGGTGCTGAACGGCAGGGTGACGCCGGACAGGCCCTGGGTGATGGGGCTGTCGCCCTCCAGCCGCTCCAGCAGCGGGATGAACGGGTACGGCACCGGCATGGACACCACCATGAAGCCGCGGCGCTCCTGCACGTTGAGCTGCGCGGACTCGACGTCCGCCACCAGCTTGTCGCCGACCTGGATGCCCCAGGTGGCCAGCAGGGGCCCCAGGCCGTGGGTGGCGTCGCTCGCCTCGAAGGTCTTCGGGTCGACCTGGACCGAGTCGAGGAAGAACGCCACGCTCTTGCCGGCCATCACGAACTGGTCGATGGCCTTGAGCTCGCCCGGCTGGAGCTGCGTCTTGGGGCCGATGACGAGCAGCGCGTCCACGTCCGCGTCCACGCGCTCCTTGCCGGACAGGTCCACCGGGCGGACCTCGTACATCTGGCTGAGCAGCGTCTGCAGGTGGGTGAGCTTCTCGCGCAGCAGCGGCGCGTCGTGCCCCTGCAGCACGCCGAGCACCGGCGTCTTCGGGCGCGTCAGCTTGCGCACCAGCGTGGTGAGGTCGTACTCCAGCGTGCGCACATCCTGGACGACGGGGATGACCTCCTGCTTCTCCTGGTGCTTGATGACGATGCCCATGTAGGCGCGCTTCGTCTGCATCTGGTCGTCCTCGATGACGCGGAGCTCCACGGGCTGGACGCCCTTCTCGGCCAGCTCCCGCTCCACGGAGGTCGGCTCGCGGAAGACGCGGCCGAAGATATCGCGCTTCGTCTCGCGCTTCGTCTCCTGGTCCTCGGCCGTCTCCTGCGTCATGGGGTCCAGGAACTCGAAGGAGAGCTGGCCCTTGGAGGCGGCGCGGAACTCCTCCAGCAGGTCGCGCACGTAGCGCGCGTTGCTGGAGTACGGCGGCGGCAGCTCGTCCGTGAAGTAGGCGGTGACGGTGACGGGGTCCTGCAGGCCCGCCATCGTGTCCTTGCTGGCCTGGGCCAGCGTGTAGATCTTCTCGCGGGTGGCGTCGAAGCGGCCGAAGGTGCGCACCGCCAGGATGTTGAGCAGCACCAGGCAGCCCACCGTCGCCGCCAGGAAGATGTTCGCGTTGGAGGAACCGGCTTTCATCGTCAACCTCACTGACGGACGTTGCCCAGGGTGCGCGTGGTCAGCGCCAGCCCCACGCCCGTGAGCGACAGGTAGAAGAGGACGTCACGCGTATCCAGCACGCCGCGCGCGATGTTCGCGAAGTGGTAGTCCACCGAGAGGTACTGGAGCAGCGCGCCCACCGACTCCGGCAGCACCAGGGCGAACTTGTCGATGAAGTAGAAGGCGAAGCACAGCAGCAGGCCGATGATGAAGCCCACGATCTGGTTGCGGCTCAGCGCGCTCGCCCACAGCCCCAGCGCCAGGAAGCTGGACGCCATCAGCAAGAGCCCCAGGTAGCCCATCACCACCGGGCCCCAGTCGAACCGGGCGCCCTCGGCGGTGAGGCCCGCCACGGTGAGCGGATAGGGCAGCGTCCACAAGAGCCCCACCGCGACCATGCCCAGCGCCGCGAGGAACTTGCCCGCCACCACCTCCCAGTCCCGCAGGGGCATGCTGAGCAGCAGCTCCAGCGTGCCCGTCTTGCGCTCCTCGGCCACCAGCCGCATCGTCACGGCCGGTGCGAAGACGACGAACAGCACGGGGGCGATGCTGAAGAACCCCCGCAGCGACGCCTGGCCCGCGACGAAGACGGTGCTGAAGTACAGCCACCCCGCCACGACCAGGAACACGCCGATGACGATGTAGGCGACCGGCGAGTTGAAGAAACTCCTGAACTCACGCCTGGCGACGGCCAGTGTCGTTCCCATGCTCGACCTCGATTGTTTCGGATGTCCGGAGCCGCGCGCTCACGCCGCCAGGGGCGGCACCTGGGTCGGCTTGGGGCCACGCGGCCCCTCGCCCCCGGTGAGCTTGCGGAACGTCTCTTCCAGGCTGACGTGCTGCCGCTTCACCTCGAGCAGACACAGCTCGTGCTGCACGGCGGCGTCGAAGAGCGCGCGGCGGATGTCCTCGTTGCCGTAGCGCAGCCGGAAGCCCAGCGTGCCGCTCCCCTCGCCCTCCGCCAGTTCCACGCCCGTGACACCGGGCACGCGCTCCAGCATCGCGCGGACCGCGTCCGACTGGAGCATGCCGCCCGTGCGCGACGCGAGCACGACGGTGACCGTCCCGCCCTCGCCCTTCCCCAGCCGCTCCGGCGCGTCGTCCGCGACCAGGCGCCCGTCGTTGATGATGAGCACCCGGCTGCAGGTGCTCTGCACCTCGCTCAGGATGTGCGTGGAGAGGATGACGGTCTTCTCCTGGCCCAGCTCCTTGATGAGGCCGCGGATCTCCACAATCTGGTTGGGGTCCAGGCCCGTGGTCGGCTCGTCCAGGATGAGCAGGTCCGGGTCGTGCACGATGGCCTGCGCCAATCCCACACGCTGCCGGTAGCCCTTGGAGAGCTGGTGGATGTCCTTGCCCAGCACCGCGCGCAGGCCACAGCGGTCCACCGCGCTTCGAATCCGCTCCGCGCGCCTGTCCCTGGGAATCCCTCTCACCTCGGCGACGAAGTCCAGGAAGTCCCTGACCATCATCTCCTCGTAGAGAGGGTTGTTCTCGGGCAGGTAGCCAATCAGCCGCCGGGAGGCCACCGGGTCGGCGCTGACGTCGATGCCATTGACGCTCGCCCGGCCGGAAGTCGGCGTCACGAAGCCGGCGAGAATCTTCATCGTGGTGGACTTGCCGGCCCCGTTGGGGCCCAGGAATCCCACCACCTGCCCCCGAGGGACGTCGAAGCTGACCCCACGCAGTGCCTGCGTGGCCCCGTAGCTCTTGGTCAGACCTTCGATCCGGATCATTGGTTGAGACACGGCTCACCCCATGAAACGAAGAGTTCTGTTCAAACGCCGTCTGCACTTAAAACGGCAGCCGGCGCTGTCAACGGGACCTCGTGCGAATTTATTTCGACCGCCCGCGCCCCTCCGATTTCGGCGACACTGAATTTCAGTCATCCCGTCCGGCCCTGGAGATTCGATGAGACTGTCGCTGCTGCTGGCCCGCCTGTTGCTCTTCCCCTCACTCGTCCTTGGAACGGTGGGCCAGGCCCAGCCGGCCGAGCCCGCAGCCGAGCCGGTGCCGCCGCACCAGACGCTCACCGTGAAGTCGGCGGCGCTCAAGGAGAGCCGGCGCATCAACGTCTACCTGCCGCCGGGCTATGACGCGGCGAAGTCCACCCGCTACCCGGTGCTGTACATGCCGGATGGTGGCGTGAAGGAGGACTTCCCACACGTTGCCACCACGGTCGACACCGCCATCCGGGCCGGCCAGCTGCGGCCCTTCATCGTGGTGGGCATCGAGAACACCGAGCGCCGCAGGGACATGACGGGCCCGACTCAGGTCGCCACGGACCGCGAGATTGCCCCGCGCGTCGGTGGCTCGGCCGCATTCCGGCGCTTCATCGGCGAGGAGCTGATGCCCCACATCCGGCGCAAGTATCGCGTGACGAAGGAGACCGCCATCATCGGCGAGTCGCTCGCCGGGCTGTTCATCGTGGAGACGTTCTTCCTCCAGCCGAAGCTGTTCGACACCTATATCGCCCTGAGCCCGAGCCTCTGGTGGAACAGCGAGGAGCTGGTGAACAAGGCCGGTGAGCGGCTCGCGGCGGCGAAGCAGCTGAGCAACGTGCTGTACCTGTCCTCCGCCGACGAGGAGAACATCGCGCCCGTTGCCGCGCGCCTGGCGGAGACGCTCCGGGAGAAGGCCCCCGCCGGCCTGAAGTGGAAGTACGAGCCCCGGCCGGACCTGCGCCACGACAACATCTACCGCTCCGCCTCGCCCCAGGTGCTGCGCCAGCTGTTCAATCCCTGAGTAGCGGGGCCGCGACGTGCGGGCGCGCCATGACGGGCACAGGAGCTCCAGGCCCTGTCGCTCCTCGAACAGCCGCGCGTCGACGAGGCGGCGGGTAGCGCCAGGAATGGTTATCTGGGCCGCAACCCCTCGAGCACCGTGGAGCGACCCCCATGCGCACGCTTTTGAGTACCCTCGCCTTCGCCGCCCTCCTCTCCAACCCGGGGGCGGCATATGGCCAGGGCGCCCGCAAGCCCGCTGAGCAGAGCGGCAACCTGGCTCCAGGCCGGGCGGACGGCAGCCAGCAGACGCAGCCCCGGGAGGGGCCCAACCCCACCGGCGCCCCCATCGAGACGGCGCCTCCCAACGTCCCCGAGTTCAAGCCGGCCTTCCCCGGTCAGACACGAGCGCCGGCCGTGCAGTCCCGCACCGCCATCCAGGTCACCGAGGTGGCGTCGGGCTTCAACAAGCCCTGGGCCATCGCGTTCCTGCCGGACCAGCGCATGCTGGTGACGGAGAAGCCCACCGGGAACCTCTTCATCGTCACGCCGCAGGGCGCGAAGTCTCCCGCCGTCGCGGGGCTGCCGCCCGTGGATGGGCGCAACCAGGGCGGCCTGCTCGACGTGGAGGTGGGCCCCGACTACGCGAAGAGCGGCCTCATCTACTGGGCGTATTACGAGCCGCGCGAGGGCGGCAACGGCCTGGCGGTGGCGCGCGCGAAGCTGGTGGACGGCCCGAAGCCGCGCGTCGAGGGCCTCAAGGTCATCTTCCGCATGCAGCCCACGCTGGAGTCCACGCTGCACGCGGGAGGCCGCCTCGTGTTCGCCCCGGACGGCAAGCTGTTCGTCACGCTAGGCGAGCGCTCCATCCTCCCCGGCCGCGTACAGGCGAGGGACCTGAAGAGCCACTTCGGGAAGGTGGTCCGCATCAACCCCGACGGCTCGGTGCCCAGGGACAACCCGTTCGTGGGCCGCAAGGAGGCGAAGCCGGAGATCTGGTCCCTGGGCCACCGCAACATCCTGTCCGCGGCGCTGGACGCCCAGGGCCGGCTCTGGGAGGTGGAGATGGGGCCGCGCGGCGGTGACGAGCTGAACCTGGTGGAGAAGGCCAAGGACTACGGCTGGCCCACCATCGGCTACGGCGAGGAGTACTCCGGCGCGCCCATCCACAAGAGCACGCAGGGGCCGGGCATGGAGCAGCCCGTGTACTACTGGGACCCGGTCATCTCCCCTTCCGGGATGACCATCTACACCGGGGCCCTCTTCCCCGAGTGGCGTGACAACGTCTTCATCGGCGGCCTGTCCAGCCAGGCCCTGGTGCGGCTGGTCCTCGAGAACGACCGGGTGGTCGGCGAGGAGCGGCTGCTCACCGACCTCGACGCGCGCATCCGCGAGGTCGTCCAGGGGCCCGAGGGCGCGCTCTACGTGCTCACCGACGCCTCCGACGGCAAGCTGCTCAAGCTCACCCCGAAGTGAGCGGCAGGCGCGACGCGGGCCCGGGTTGCGCTAGCGTCCGGGGCACTCGAAAGGGGTGCCCCGGTTGCGTACCCGAAACGCCTGGTTGAGCTCGACGTGCGTGCTGGCGTGGTTGACGGCCTGCGCTCACGGCCCTCGCGGGAGCCCTCCCGCGACGCCCGCGTGCGCGCCCCCACAGACGCTGTGCTGGGACTTCGAGGAGGGCACGCTGCCGGCGGGCTGGACTCCGCATCGCGACGAGTTCAGCGGCCAGCTGCTCGTGGACGACACCCGCGCGCACGGCGGCCGGTACGCGCTGCACGCCCGGGAGCTGGTCGGCGGCAAGGAAGGGACGCAGGGCGGGCCGAAGAAGACGATTCGCTTCGAGCTTCCCGAGGACTTCGGCCCGGTGCTGTGGGGCCGCGTCTATGTCTACACGACGCCCGCGCGCCCCATGTCCCACGCGGGCCTCTTCAACGCGCGCTATCCCCGGCCAGGGAGCCAGGAGCGCGCGTTCGACACGCTCGACTGGTACGAGGTCGCCACCTGGCAGCAGCACTACATGGCCATCTGGCACCCGCCCGAGCCGCCCGGCTTCCCGGAGTGGGTGCAGGTCTCCGACACGCCGCTCGTGCTCGAGGACTGGGCGTGCCTGGAGTGGCTCTTCGACGGAGCCAACGGTGACGCGCCGGAGGCGGCGGAACCCCGCGTCTGGCTCGATGGTGTCGAGCTCGCATGGCCCCGGAAGTTCGTCTTCTCCGACCCGCCGACGGAAGTGCCGCCGGTGCGCGAGAAGGCCACCGGCTTCACCGTCCTGGAGACCGGCGTCTTCCTCTACCAGGGCCTCTCCGTCCCCACGAGCTGGTGGCTGGACGACCTGGCCGTCGGCAGGCAGCGCCTGGGCTGCGAGCCGGCGCGGTAGGGCCTACGCCGGCTTCGCGCGCACCGCCCGGAACAGCTTCGTCGCCGCCATCACCAGCGCCAGCACGAGCGCCCCGGCGATGACGCCCGTCACCGCGTCCACCACGGACGGCAGCAGGGCCGCGAGGACGCCGCCGATGCCGGGCACCCCCGCCACCCCGTGCGCGATGCCCTCGCTGAGGTGGTGCAGGAACGGGATGCCGTGGGTGAGGATGCCGCCGCCGACCATGAACATGGCGACCGTGCCGGCGATGGAGAGGAACTTCATCAGCTTGGGCGCGGTGGCGAGCAGCCCCCGGCCGAACGCGCGCGCCAGGGCGCTGGGCTTCTTGCTGAGGTGGAGCCCCGCGTCGTCGAGCTTCACGATGCCGCCGACCAGGCCATACACGCCGACGGTCATGATGAGGGCGATGCCCACCAGCACGGCGACCCGCTGTCCGAAGGTCGCCGTGGCCACCGTGCCCAGCGAGATGACGATGATCTCCGCCGACAGGATGAAGTCGGTGCGCACCGCGCCCTTGATCTTCTCCTTCTCGAAGGCGACGAGGTCCACCGCGGGGTCCGCTACGGCCTTGACGAGCTCCTGGTGGTGGGACGCGTCCTCTTCGTGGCTGTGCAGGAACTTGTGCGCCAGCTTCTCGAAGCCCTCGTAGCAGAGGAAGGCGCCGCCCAGCATCAGCAGCGGGGTGATGGCCCAGGGAATCAACGCGCTGATGGCCAGGGCGGCGGGGACCAGGATGGCCTTGTTGACCATCGAGCCCTTGGCGACCGCCCAGACGACGGGCAGCTCGCGGTCGGCGTTGACGCCGGACACCTGCTGGGCGTTCAGCGCAAGGTCGTCACCGAGCACGCCCGCGGTCTTCTTCGTCGCGACCTTGGTCATGGTCGCGACGTCGTCCAGGAGGCTGGCGATGTCGTCAATCAGCGTAAAGAGGCTGCTTCCGGCCACGAGGGTCTTCCTCTATTGCTAGGGGTCTTGGGACTCAGGTCCCTGCAGGGTAGCGGGTATACCTCACTCCCCTCCCCGCCGTGGAAGCCCCTGGAACCGGGCATTTGCGCGATTGCCACGCCAACGTGCTCGAAAGGTCCAAGAAACCGCGTGCCGCCCCCCCTAGGGTGACGTCTGGGTAGTCCGGGTGGGAGGAGCGCTCCACATGCGACGCATTCGTGTCATCGACAGTCACACCGGCGGTGAGCCCACTCGCGTGGTCCTGGAGGGAGGGCCGGAGCTGGGACGGGACGACCTGGTCATCCTGCGTGAGCGCTTCCGGGAGCGCTTCGACGACTTCCGGAAGGCCATCGTCTGCGAGCCCCGCGGCTCGGACGTCATGGTGGGCGCGCTGCTGTGTCCTCCCACCCTCCCCTCCTGCGTCACCGGCGTCATCTTCTTCAACAACGTCGGGTACCTCGGCATGTGCGGCCACGGCACCATCGGCGTGGTGAAGACGCTGGAGTACCTGGGCCGCATCGGCCCTGGCGTCCACTCGCTGGAGACGCCCGTGGGCGTGGTCAAGGCCACCCTGCACCCGGATGGAAAGGTGAGCATCGCCAACGTGCCCAGCCACCGGCTGGCCCACGATGTGGCCGTCTCCGTTCCCGGACATGGTGAGGTTCGCGGGGACATCGCCTGGGGTGGCAACTGGTTCTTCCTCTCCCGAGCCGAGCATCTGCCGCTGGAGCTGCCGCACGTCCCCGCGCTCACCGCGTACGCGTCCGCCATCAAGCATGCGCTGGCGGCCAAGGGCATCACCGGCACGGGGGGAGCGGAAATCGACCACGTGGAGCTGTACGCGCCCTCACCCACACCGGGTGTGGACGCGCGCAACTTCGTGCTCTGTCCGGGGCTGGCCTATGACCGCTCGCCGTGCGGCACCGGGACGAGCGCCAAGCTCGCGTGCCTCGCCGCGGAGAGTGCCCTCGCCGAGGGCGCGACGTGGGTGCAGGAGAGCATCATCGGCAGTCGCTTCGAGGCGCGCTACACGCGCTATGGCGACCGGATCCTCCCCGTCATCACCGGCACGGCGTCGGTGAACGCGGAGGCCATGCTGGTGGTGGACTCGTCGGACCCCTTCGCCTGGGGCATCGGATGAGCGCCTTCGACTGCGTCATCGTCGGCGGAGGCATCGTCGGTGCGGCGCTGGCGGACGCGCTGGTGGGCGAGGGGCTGTCCGTCGCGCTGGTGGAGGCCCGCTCCATCGGCGCGGGCACCACGGCGTGCGGCATGGGCCACCTGGTGGCCATGGACGACAACGCGGCGGAGCTGGCGCTCACGGCCTGGTCGGTGGCGCTCTGGCGCGAGCTGGCGGACGGGCTGCCACGCACCGTGGAGTACGACGCGTGCGGGACGCTCTGGCTGGCCGCCGATGACGAGGAACTGGCCGCGGTCTCCGCCAAGGTCGCGAACTACCGCGCCGCCGGTGTGCGCACGGAGGTGCTGGACGCCGCCGCGCTCTACGAGGCCGAGCCCGCGCTCGCGCCGGGGCTCGTGGGCGCGCTGAGGGTGACGGATGACGCCGTGCTGTACCCGCCGGTCGCCGCGCTCCACTTCGCGCGGCGGGCACAGGCGCGGGGCGCGCGACTGTGGTGCGGCCGCCGGGTGCAGGCGCTGCGGCCGGGCGAGGTGGTGCTGGAGGGGGGCGAGGTCCTGGCGGCGGGCCGCATCGTGCTCGCGGCGGGCGTGGCCAGCCCCGCGCTGTGCCCGGGGCTGCCCATCACCCCGCGCAAGGGGCACCTGCTCATCACCCGCCGGGGCGCGCCGGTGGTGCACCACCAGCTCGTGGAGCTGGGCTACCTCAAGAGCGCGCATGGCACCGATGGCGCGTCGGTGGCCTTCAATGCGCAGCCGCGTGTCACGGGACAGCTCCTGCTCGGGTCCTCGCGGCAGCCGGGCGTGGGGACTCGAGAGGTGGAGGCAGAGATGCTGGAGCGCATGCTGAAGCGCGCCGCCGTGTTCCTGCCCGGGCTCGATGGATTGCAGGCCCTGCGCGTCTGGACGGGGCTGCGTCCGGCGACTCCGGACGGGCTGCCGCTGCTGGGGCCTCACCCGGAGAAGCCCTGGCTGTGGCTGGCCTGTGGCCACGAGGGGCTGGGCATCACCACCGCGACGGGCAGCGCGCGGCTGGTCGCGGACCAGCTGGTGGGCCGCGCGAGCGCCATCGACGCCCGGCCGTATGCGCCCGCGCGCTTCCTGACGGCGGCGCCTCGGGAGGTGGCCCATGCGTGACGGCGCGTCCCTCACCCTGCGCATCAATGGTCGGGTCGTCACCGTCCCGGTGGGCACATCGGTGGCCGCGGCCCTCGCGCTGGCCGGAGACTTCGTCAGCCGCGGCGACCTGGGCGGACGGCCTCGCGGCCCCCTGTGCGGCATGGGCGTCTGCTTCGAGTGTCGCGCCACCATCGACGGCGTGCCCGAGGTGCTGGCATGCCTCACGCCCTGCCGCGACGGCCAGGAGGTGGTGACGGATGCGTGAGGCCTGTGACCTCGTCGTAGTCGGTGCCGGGCCGGGTGGGCTTGCCGCCGCGTGCCGTGCGGCCGAGGCAGGCCTGGACGTGCTCGTCCTGGACCAGCAGCCGGAGCCCGGTGGGCAGATCTGGCGTGGCGAGGCCCGGAAGCGTGAGCACCGGCTGGCCCGGCGGTGGCTGTCGCGCTTCGCCGCCTCGGGCGCCCGCTTCCGCCCCGGAGCCCGCGTCGTCGCAGCGCCCGAGCCGGGCCTGCTGCTCGTCGAAGAGGGCACGTCCTCGCTCGCGGTGCGCTACGGCCGGCTGGTGCTCGCCACGGGCGCGCGAGAGCGCTTCCTCCCCTTCCCCGGCTGGACGCTGCCGGGGGTGCTGGGCGTCAGTGGCCTCCAGGTGCTCGTGAAGGACGGCCTCCCCATCCAGGGCAAGCGCGTGGTGCTCGCCGGCACGGGGCCGCTGCTGCTCGCCGCCGCCGCGACGATTCAGGCCCACGGCGGCGACGTCCTCTTCATCGCCGAGCAGGCCCCCGCCGCGCGGCACTGGGGCTTCGCCCTCCAGCTCTGGCGCCACCCGGGCAAGCTGCTCCAGGGCGCCGCGCTGGCGGCGGGACTCGTGGGTGTGCCCTCCGCCACGGATGCCTGGGTGCTCGCGGCGCAGGGCGAGCGGAGGCTCGAGAGCGTCCGCCTCTCCGTGCGCGGCCGTGAGACGCAGCTTGCGTGTGACTACCTGGGCGCGGCCTGGGGCCTCGTGCCCAACCTGGAGCTGGCGCGGCTGCTGGGCTGCGAAGTCGTGCGCGGCGCGGTGGTCGTCAACGACCGGCTGGAGACCCGCGTCCCCCGCGTGCAGGCCGTGGGCGAGCTGCTCGGCATCGGCGGCGTGGACCAGGCGCTCGTCACCGGGGAGCTTGCCGGCCTCGTCGCCGCGGAGCAGCCCGTCCCCAGCGCGCTGGACACCTCCTGGCAGCGCATCCGCGCCTTCGCGACCGCGCTCGCCCTGCATGACGCGCCCCGCCCGGAGCTGCGGGCCCTGGCCACGCCGGACACGCTGGTGTGCCGCTGCGAGGACGTGCCGCTCTCCGAGCTGGAGGGCTGCGGCAACCTCCGCGAGGCCCGGCTCTATGCGCGCCTGGGCATGGGCGCCTGCCAGGGCCGCACCTGTGGCGCCGCCGCGGAGACACTCTTCGGCTGGGCCGGCGAGGACGTGCGCCCGCCCTGCCTGCCCGCACGCATCGGCAGCCTCCGCCTTCCTCCTGAACCCCCACCCACCCCAAAGAGAGAGTCATGAGCCTCTGGACCGGTGTCCTTCCCGCCATCACCACTGCCTTCAACGCGGACCTGTCCGTCGACCACGGCGCGGTGCGCGCGCACGTGCGCTGGCTCGTGTCGCGCGGCTGTACCGGCATCATCCCCTGCGGCTCGCTGGGCGAGGGCGCGACGCTGAGCCTGGAGGAGAAGGCCGCGCTGATGCGCACCGTCACGGACGCGGTGAAGGCCCCCGTCATCCCGGGCATCGCCGCGCTCTCCACCGCCGAGGCCGTGCGGCTGGCGAAGGCCGCCGAGGACGCGGGCTGCGCGGGCCTCATGGTGCTGCCGCCCTACGTCTATTCCAGCGACTGGCGAGAGATGAAGGCCCACCTGGCCGCCGTGCTCCGCGCCACGAAGCTGCCGTGCCTCATCTACAACAACCCCGTGGCCTACCGGACGGACTTCACCCCGCCCTACCTGGCCGAGCTGGCCGCGGAGTTCGACAACGCCGCCGCCGTGAAGGAGTCCTCCACCGACGCCCGGCGCATCACCGGCATCCGCGCCCTGCTGGGCGACAGGCTGACGCTGGGCGTGGGCGTGGATGACTGCCTCGTGGAGGGCGTGGAGGCCGGCGCGAAGTTCTGGGTCGCGGGCCTGGTGAATGCCTTCCCGGACGAGTCGGTGCGGCTGTTCGAGCTGGCGGCCGCCGGCAAGAAGGACGCGGCCTTCGCGCTGTACCGCTGGTTCCTGCCGCTGCTGCGGCTGGACACCGTGACGAAGTTCGTCCAGCTCATCAAGCTGGTGCAGCAGGAGCAGGGCTGGGGCCACGAGCGCGTGCGCCCGCCCCGGCTGGAGCTGGCCGGCGCAGAGCGCGAGGAGTGCCTGCGCGTGCTGCGCGAGGCGCTGGCGAGCCGCCCGGCCCTGTAGCCCCCACCCGAAGCGAGGAGCCACGGCATGGAATGGATGGGACTGTCCCTGATTGGCGCCGGACGCGGTGAGCCCGGCGGGCCGACCTTCACCGGCTGGAACCCGGCGGAGGGCGTCGCGCTGGAGCCCCGCTATCACGGCGCGCACCCTCACGAGGTGGAGCGGGCCTGCCAGCTCGCGCAGGACGCCGCACCCGGCTTCGGTGCCCTGTCCTCGCGCCAGCGCGCCAGCTTCCTGGAGCATGTCGCCGAGGCCCTGCTGGCGGCCGAGGCCGGTTTCCTGGCCGTCACGCCGCGCGAGACGGGACTGCCTCCCGCGCGCATCCAGGGCGAGCTGGGCCGCGCCGCGGGCCAGTTCCGCCAGTTCGCCCGCCTCCTCGAGGAGGGAAGCTGGGTGGACGCGCGCATCGACCATGCCCTGCCCGAGCGCCGCCCCCTGCCCCGGCCGGACCTGCGCTCCATGCTGCGCCCGGTGGGGCCGGTCGCGGTGTTCGGCGCCAGCAACTTCCCGCTCGCCTTCTCCGTGGCCGGCGGGGACACCGCTTCGGCGCTGGCCGCGGGCTGTCCCGTCGTCGCCAAGGCGCACCCCGCCCACCCGGCCACGTCCGAGCTCGCGGGCCTGGCGGTGCGCGCCGCCGTGGTCGCCTGCGGGCTGCCCGAGGGTGTGTTCTCGCTCCTGTTCGACGCCGGCATCGAGGTGGGCCGCGCCCTGGTGCGCCACCCCGCCATCCGGGCCGTGGGCTTCACCGGGTCGCGCGCCGGTGGCCGCGCGCTGATGGAGCTGGCCGCCGCCCGTCCCGTCCCCATCCCCGTCTTCGCGGAGATGGGCTCCATCAACCCCATCTTCCTCCTGCCCGAGGCCCTGGCCGCGCGTCCCGAGGCGCTCGCGGACGCGCTGGCTGCCTCCATCGTCCAGGGCACGGGCCAGTTCTGCACCTCGCCCGGGCTGCTCGTGGCGGTGGAGGGCCCGGGCTACGACGCCTTCCGGGCCCGCCTCAGCGAGCGGCTCGGCGCCGTCTCCGCCGCGCCCATGCTGACGCCCGCCATCGCCGAGCGCTTCCGCGAGGGCGTGGGCCGGCTCGCCGCGCGCCCGGATGCACGGACGTGCGTGCGCGGTGAGTCGCGCAACGCCCTGGGCGCCCCGGCCCTGTTCGAGGTGGACACGGGCGCGGTGCTGGCGGACGCGGCGCTGACGGACGAGGTGTTCGGGAGCTGCGCGGTGCTGACCCGCGCCCGGGAGCCGAAGGACCTGGTGCGCGTGGCGGCGAGCCTGGAGGGCCAGCTCACCGCGACGCTGCTCCTCGAGCCGGGAGACCATGCCCTGGCGGCGGAGCTGCTGCCCATGCTGGCGGACCGGGTGGGCCGCGTGCTGGTGAACGGCGTGCCCACGGGCGTGGAGGTCTGCCCCGCCATGGTGCACGGCGGCCCCTTCCCGGCCAGCTCGGATGGCCGCTTCACCGCCGTGGGCACCGGAGCCATCCGCCGCTTCGTCCGGCCCGTCTGCTTCCAGGACCTGCCCGAGCCCCTGCTGCCCACCGAGCTGCGCGAGTCCAACCCGCTGAACCTCTGGCGCACCGTGGACGGGGTGCTGACGCGAGGCTGAACCTCCCGGGTGGCGAGCGGGCGGCCTTTCTGGTGTCCTTCCGTCGCGAGGGCGGATGGAAACCACCAAGGCGCGCGCGGAGCTGGAGCACTGGCGGGCAGACTTCATGGGGCGGGTGGCGAACCCGCTCTTCGCGGAGGCGCTGTTCGACCGGGTGCCGGACATCGTCTTCTCGGTGAAGGACATCCGGGGCCGGTACGTGTGCATCAGCGACGCGTGCGCGGAGCGCTGCGGCCTGAAGAACAAGGCAGCGGCGGTGGGACGCACGGCGCACGAGCTGTTCCCCCGGCACATGGCGGACCGCTACGTGCGGCAGGACGAGCGCGTGTTCCGGACGGGGCGGCCCATCATCGACAACCTGGACCTGACGCTCTTCAATGACCGGAAGCCGGGCTGGTGCCTCACCAACAAGGTGCCGCTGTTCGACGCCTCCGGAGCCATCCTGGGCCTGGCGTGCCTGTCCAAGGACGTCCACGAGCCGGGCCGGGGCGGGCTGGTGGATGAGCGCTTCGCGGCGACCATCGACTACATCCAGGCCCATCATGGCGAGCGGCTGCGCATCGACACGCTGGCGCGCCGGGCCGGCATGTCCGCGGCGCAGTTCGAGCGGCGGATGCGGCGCATCTTCCAGCTGTCCGCCGGGCAGTTCATCATGAAGACGCGCATCGACGCGGCGGCGGAGCGGCTCGTGGACACGGACCAGCCCATCGCGGCCATCGCCCTCGCCGTGGGCTTCTGCGACCAGAGCGCGCTCTCACGCCAGTTCAAGCAGGTGACCGGCCTGAGCCCACGCCAGTACCGGCAGCTCCAGGGCCTCGCCAACCCCGCGAAATAAGACGGGGACTTCCAGAAAATCTCAATCACCAAGAAACTCAGGAACGGTCTGCTCCGACAACCTCGTTGCGTTTCCCCCCTCAGCAACGACACCTGGAGCCAGCCGATGCATTCGAACCGGATGACGTGGAACACCGCCCTGCTGTCCGCGGGCCTGCTGCTCGCCTCGTGCGGAGGTACCGTCGAGGACGCGACGCTCGGCGGGTCCGAGACGGACGCCGTCGCCACGGCCAGCGCGGAGCTGAACTCGCCCATCTACGACAGGGCGCGGGCCTTCGCCGCCGCCAACCCCAAGCGGGACGGCGGGACGTGGGACCAGTGGTGTGGCTCGCTCATGTTCCGCTTCGGCCAGCTTCCGGCCTCGTCCGCGCGGGACTCCGCCATCCTGGCCTACCACGCCTCGGACATCCTCTCGCTGAACGCCGCCTCGGCGCCCACTGG
Organism: Pyxidicoccus xibeiensis; assembly: GCF_024198175.1. Lineage (NCBI taxonomy): Bacteria > Pseudomonadati > Myxococcota > Myxococcia > Myxococcales > Myxococcaceae > Pyxidicoccus > Pyxidicoccus xibeiensis. Next base: position 75,879 of record NZ_JAJVKV010000013.1, on the reverse strand, counting down.
CGCCTTCCACTGGTGGGACATCGGTGCGTACGGCCACGTGGGCGCGGACCTCAATGGCGGTGGCTCCACGGTGTTCATGGCCACGCGCAACCTGGCCGAGTCGTGGGGTGACGCCATCGGCATCAACAGCGTCTCCGGCTACTCGGCCCGGACGGGCGCGCGGTACCTCGGCTGGTCCATGGACTACGCGGGCGGGCGCATCGCCGGCGGCGGCACGCCTCCTCCTCCCGGTGGCCTGCCGAAGACGTCCACGGAGTACGACGGCATCCCCGGCAACATCTATTACCAGCGCATCCAGACGGTGGGCCGGCGCGACTTCGGCTACACCGGCCCCATCGACGGCGTCACCGGCCCCAACACTGAGAACATTCGCGTGCGCATCACCGCGCGTGAGCTGAACAGCCGGGGCGGGCCCCGCACGTCCGCGCAGGAGGACGGCGTCCCCGGGAAGATCTACTGGACCCGGGTCCAGACGGTCGGCCGGAGCTTCGGCTACACCGGCCCCATCGACGGCATCCCCGGTCCGAACACCTACAAGGCCGAGCACAGGATCTGCGGCTATGCGGTAAACCGCGCCTTCTGAACACGCGCTCCCCAGGGGGCTCGTCGGGCGCCAGCCGCGGCTGCTAGAAAGCCAGACATGGGGCTGGCGAAGAAGGGCGCGCGGCTGCTGACCGTGGAAGGCGAGCGGTATCGCTGGGTCGTCACCAACGGTGGCGCCCCGGTGCCCGGCATCGTGGTCGAAGCCGTCGAGCCGCCGCGTCAGCGGATGGTGACGTGGCTGGAGACTGTCGACCCCGTGGCCCCATGGCTGGTGCGCGAGGCCGTCCTCCACGCCCTGTCCCAGGGGTGGCACCCGCGAGCCTCCGGTCCCGAGCGCGTGTTCCGGCTCGACGAGCCCACCGTCTTCCAGGCCCGCCGCGCCCGCTGGGCGGCCAGGCTCCACCAGCTCTGCGACGACTTCCAGGCGCGGGCGAACGACTTCGAGTTCGTGCGCCATCTGATGCGCTACGGCGAGCGCGTCATCGCGTTCGAGTCCTTCTGCGACAGCCTCCTGGACGCGGCCGCCCCACCCACGCTGAGCCTCGCGCAGTTCGAGTGCGTCGCCGAGGTCGGCGAGGAGGTCGGGTGCCGAGCCAACTGGGTCGCCCTCATCGACCTGCTCCCGCCCGCGGACCGCAAGCGCCTCGACCGCCGGCTGCGGACCCTGGCGGCGAGCCATGCCAGGGAGCAGTTCCGGCGCCATCCCGAGCAGCGCTTCTGGCTGCAGCGCCTCGGCGACCTCCTCGTGGTCGGCTGAGGTCAGCCCGGCGGAGGCCCCTGGAGCCCCAGCAGCGCCTTGCCCAGGAAGTCACGGGTGACGGCGCCGGACCAGGCCATCAGCGGGCCGCTCATCGCATCTCGGACGTAGCGCTCGAGGGGGCGGCTGCGCAGGTAGCCAGAGCCTCCCGCCAGCTCCAGCGCCGCATTGGCGATGGACACGGCGGCCTCGTTGGCGACGACCTTGGCCTGCATCTGGAGGATGGGGAAGTCCGGCGCGCGCGCGTCCGTGGCGCTGGCGGAGCGCATGGCGAGCGAGCGCGCCGCCTCCAGCCGGAGGCTCATGTCCGCCACGGAGAACTGGGCCCACTGCAGCTCGGCGAGCGGCTTGTTCTCCGGCGGCAGCCGGCGCTCCTTCGCATACTGGATGGCGAAGCCCATGGCCGCCTCGGCGATGCCGATGGAGATCCACGGCAGCCCCGCGGAGACCGCGTTGGGCTGAGAGGGGTCCAGCCTCAGCATCCGTGACTCGGGCAGCAGCGTGTCCTGGAAGTGCAGCAACTGGCTGCGGGTGGCCCGCATGCCCATGGGGTCCCAGATCTCCTCCACCCGGACGGACGCGTCCTTGTCGACGATGAAGAAGCAGGGCCGCCCGTCACAGATGGCGCTGGTGAGGAGGTACTTCGCGTGCTCGCCTCCGGAGACGAAGCGCTTGGCCCCGCTCAGGCGCCAGCCGCCCTCCACCCGCCGGGCCTGCTGGAGCGGCATCAGGAACAGGTTGCCGCTGGTGGGCTCGCCCAGGGCGTTGCCGAACCAGGCGCCCTGACGGAATCCGGTGTCGAAGGCAGCCCGCTCCGCCGCGTTCACCAGCGCCATGAAGCTCGTCCCCGCGCCCTGGTGCATCAGCCAGGCGGTGCCGAACGACGCGTCTGCCCGGCACAGCGTGGCGAGGACCCGCCCGAAGGTCTGCCAGGAGGCACCGTCCAGGAGCATCGTGTTGAGCGGGGAGCGGACGATGGCGGCGCGCCCCTCCTCCGGGAAGGTGGAGTCCCGGTCGTGCTTCGCGGCGTGCTCGGCCACCAGCGCGGCGAGCTGCTCCGCCTCGTTCAGAAGGTCCGTATCCGTCATCTGTCTCTGTGTCCTCATCCTGGCGGTATATGCTGCGCGGCCTCGGCTACGAGCCTATCAACACGCAGCACCCAACCAGGGAGTCTTCACATGTTCGGAAAACTTGCCGCGGATGCCCTTGGCCTCAGTGACATCGGAACGGTCATCGCCCCCGCCGACTATGACAAGGTGGATGCCGACGACTATGTGATGCACGAGGACCAGGAGAAGATCTACTTCCTCATCAAGTCCAAGTCCGACGAGTACTGCTTCACCAACAAGGCGCTCATCCACCTGGACGGCACCAGCGCCGCCAGCAAGAAGCGCATGCTGCGCCGCTACAGCTACAGCTCCAACCCCGTGTCGAACGTGATGCTGGAGACCGCCGGCAACATCGACATGGACGTGGAGGTCAAGTTCCGCCTCGGCTCGCGGGACTTCTCCATCGACGTGCACAAGAAGCAGCTGGAGCAGGTGAAGGACCTCTACAAGGCGCTGTTCCGCATCTCCGAGATGATGGTGGAGAACGAGATTGCGCTCGGCCACGCCAAGGCCAGCCTGGACGTCGCGTCCTCCACCCTGGGCCGCGGCCAGGCGGGCTCCACGCCCATCGTGGAGTCCTTCAAGGAGCTCAACCAGGCCGCCTTCGCCTGGCTCTCCGGCGCCCAGCAGAAGTACTGGGTGAAGGACTTCGGCTCCGTGTTCGAGCGCTACATCAAGGGCTGAGTCCCTGCCCCGGGCCGGACGCCGCTGGAGACAGCGGCCTTCCGGCCCCTGGGGCTTCCAGCCCTACCGGAGGACCGGCTCGCGCCGCCGCAGCATGAAGGCGAGGAAGGCGAGCCCCGCGAGGATGAGCGCCCACTCCTCCGGCTCGGGCACGCCTGTGGTGGCGATGACGCCCGAGGGCTGGTTGAGCAGCTCGCTCCCGGACTCGTGGTTCCGGCGGAAGCGCTCCTCCGAGCGCTCCTCTTCTTCCAGCACCGCCATGCGGTCCCGCAGCAGGACGATCATCGACGACCACGGCGTGACGACGGAGTGTGCGCGCGCCAGGGAATGGAGCTGATCCAGCTCTTCCACGCTCAGCGCCTCGCCCCGGGGGCGCGCGGTGATGAGCGCGCGCGCGGCGAGCGGTGCGAAGGCGGGCTCGGGGGTGCGGCCATCCGCCGTGGTGACGCGGCGCCACTCGTAGGCGCCTCCCACCGCGAGGATGTCCACCGGCTGGGACCAGCGGGCCACCGCGTCCTCCACCGTGCGCGTGGCGCCGTTGCCGGCGAGCTGGAGCAGGTCGAGCGTGGCGTCGTCGTACTCGCGCGGCAGGCCCCCCAGGTGCACCAGCCAGAACGGAGCCGTCGGGCGCGGGGGAGCGGGGTCCCCGCTGTCGCGGGCCTCGGCGTCGTCGTCGGTGAGCAGCAGCACCAGGTCCGCAGGCCAGGCGTCCTTCCGCGCCGCCCACTGGTGGAGCATCTGCTGCACCGTCTGCCGCCCGTAGAAGAGCACCTCGTCCGCCACCGCCGCGAGCGGCACCTCGCGCGCCGCGTCCGGGCGGTTCGCCGGCCTGGCGAGGAACACGCGCACCTTCGCCCCCCGCTCCTCCAGCGCGCGCAGCTCCTTCAGCGTCGCGTCGAAGGCCTCCCGCACCCGCGCCATGCTCCGGCTCTGGTCGACAATCACCGCCACCGTCTTCCCCTCCACGGCGTTGCCCTGCCGGGGCGTCCGGGGCCGCGCCTCGACGACGGTGCCATCCGTCAGCGCGGCGAGGTGCACGGCGGGCGCGGCGGTGCTCTCACGCGGGAGGGAGGGAATCCAGGTGTCGCCGCGCACGCCCCGGCCATTCACGCGCCGCACCAGCTTCGAGCTCCAGCGCACGTTCCGGCGCTCGAGCAGCTCCGGGGCGGGCCACTGGTCGCCGTCGGCGAGCGTGGTCCACGTCATCCACAGGTGGAGCTGGGGCGTGGGCTCGCCGCTCGACTTCGCCGGGCGGGCGGGAATGGGGAACACGCGGAGCCGGAACTGCCGGGGGCCCACCTGCTCCAGCAGCGCGGGGTCGATGCGGCGCGCCACCTCCGCCTGGTAGGCGCGCTGGGCCGCGCCCCGGGGGGCCACCCGGTACACGTCCCGCTGCTCGCGGTCCTCCGACGTGCCCAGCCACAGCCCCGTGAGCGCCGCCTGCGGGGGGAGCGAGAAGGCGAAGTAGATCTCCTGGAGGTCCGTCGTGAGGTTCTCGTACACCTCGTGCAGCTCCAGCTCGGCCAGGTCGCCGTGCTCCGTCACCTGGAGGGACTGCTGGACCACCTCCGCCCGCTCCTCGTTGATGTTGAGCAGGCCCGCGCTCACCTCGTCCCGTCTCAGGTTGGAGGTGAGGGCATGGCGGATGCGAGCGCGCTCGGCCTTCTGGATGGGCTGGTCGAAGAGCTGCTCGTAGTGCGTCGCCGCGCGGGGGTGGTCCTCCTGGAAGTCGCCCTTGTACACGAAGGGCGAGGCCACCTCGCGGAACCAGCCCTGGATGACTCGGGCCGTCTCGAGCTCCATGGCAAAGCCGTCCCGGTCCCGGTACATCTCCGCGACGTGCTCGTCGGACGAGTTGAGCGCGTACTGGTACGAGCCGAGGTAGGCGCGCACGAGGCCTTCACGCAGCTCGGAGGAGTCCTCGATGAGGGCCTGCATCGCCTCGCGCGTCGGGGGCGGCGCCTCCAGGCGCGAGAGCACCTGCCGCTGCGGCTGCTGGCTGGCGACGAAGAAGACGAGGGCCGCGAGCGCCGCGCCGCCGAGGGTGACTGCCCCCGCGGCGCGCCGGGACAGCGCCGCCTGCGCCTGCCGCCAGAGCCGGCGCACCGCGCCCAGGTGGAGCCAGGGCAGCAGCGCCGGAGTGAGGACGAACAGCGTGGCGGAGTACAGGAAGAGCAGCAGCCCGAGCGTGCCCAAGACCAGCGCCACCCCCTTCGTCTCGACAATGGCCCTCAGCAGCGGGCTGGCCCACTCGAAGCTCAGCAACTCCTTGATGAGCAGGAAGGCGACGGGCAGCACGTAGAAGGCCGCGAGGAGCGCCAGGTAGGCCGCGAAGAAGGCGGAGAAGGACGCGGCGCCCAGCGCCAGGCTCCAACGCCAGCGGTGGCTGCCCAGGACCGGCGCCGCGAACGCCTCGGCCACATACACGGCCGCGCCGAACGTGACGCCCCACATCACCACCGCCGCGCCGGGGTTGAGCTCGTGGATGGCGAACAGGCGCAGCAGGCAGAGGAGGAAGAGCGGGCCCTCGACGGCGAAGAGCAGGCCCAGCAGGGCGCGCGGGTTCTGGCGGAAGAAGCCGAAGGCCAGCACCAGCGTCGCGGGTGGGACGGCCAGCAGCAGCACCGAGAAGGCGACGAAGTCCCACGGGAGCTGGTCCTCGACGAAGCCCTCCACCACCCATGGGCCCACCAGGGGCAGGAACCCGGCCAGGAGGACCAGCACGAAGAGCAGGTTCCAGGACCAGAACAGCCCATGCCCAAAAAACTTCACCCACCGCTGCATCACGGCACCCCCTCGAAGGCGCGCCCCACGGCGGCCCGGACTTCGGTTGCTGCGTCCACCAGCGGCGCCCCCGATGCTCCCTCGAGCACCACGGTCGCCATCACCCACGGCGCGTCATCGCCGAAGGGTCCTGCCAGGATTCTCTCGGCGAGCGTCGCCACCGTCCGCTCCCCCTGCTGGAACCACGTCACCGCCGCGCCAGGCACGGGCCCCAGCTCCATGTGCTGCACGGCAAAGCCCTCGCCGAGCTTCCGCGTGTCGATGGCGTGGAGCGTGACGCCGCTCGCCGCCAGGCACTGCGCCGCCGGGTGGTGCGCGCGCCAGGAGGTCGCGGGCACCAGCAGGAGCGAGCCGCGGCGGCCCGCCCAGGTGAAGAAGACCTTCCGCGCGCCGGCCGCGCCATGGCGGCCGAAGAGGTCCATCTCCGCCGCACTGAGGGTGGCGGGCACCGCGGCGAATGCCGCTGGAAGGGTGAAGCGCAGCGGCGCGGGCACGGGGGGCGGGAGCGGCCGTCTCGAGGACACGGCGGTGAGGAGTCCCAGCACCGAGGCCAGCAGGAGCGGCGGCACGAGCGACGCGCGCACGGGCGCCTCGTCCATGGCGGGCCGCATGGTGGCCTGGGGCACCCACCGTACGGTGGCCCAGGCGGCGGCGCCCGCGACCAGGAGGAACCCGAAGAGGCCCAGGGGCGTGTGGATGAGCGAGGCCAGGTCGGGCCGGCCCGCGGCCACCGCCACCAGCGACAAGGCCGTCACACGCACCGCGTTGGCCCCGAGCATCGCGCTGGCCTGCGCCGCCAGCACGGCCGCGAGCCGCCAGCCGAGGCGGCGCCCCTGGACGGCGACGAGCGCCAGGGTGAGCAGCGCCCCTACCCACAGGCTCTTCATGCCCGCGCAGGGCAGGTCGACGGAGGCCAGCCCGTTCTCCATGACGAGGATGCTCTCGCTGCCGGAGTTCGCGACTCCCAGCGAGCCCAGGAGCCCGGAGGCAATGCGCGCGGCCACGAGCCGGGCCGGGAACCCCAGGTACGCCTCCAGGTGGTGGCCGAAGGGCAGCACCCCGACGAGCAGCGCCACCCCGGACGCGGCGCGCCGCCAGAGGTGTCCGGGCAGGTAGAACCCGGCGAGCCCGTACAGCGCCACCAGCAGCAGGGCCGTGGACATGAGGTCCACGTCCAGGAACCTCCGGACAAGCACCTGGAGCGCGCTGGCCCCCACGAGCAGCACCACCGGGAGCCGGTCCACGCGGGGTGCCCGCAGGAAGCCGCGGTGCAGCCCCCGGGGCGCCCGCGACACGAGCACGAGGGCCACGAACAGGAACAGCAGGGTGCTCGTGCGCAGCTCGTGGGTGAGCAGGCCCGCGAGCCAGCGGAACGTCGGCGCGAACAGCGCGGCGAGCCCCACGACCAGGGCGCCATTGGCCGTGAGCGCCGCCAGCGCATGCGCGCGCGGGCGGACGTCGTCAGGGGCCGTGGTGAGCTCTCCGGGAATCACGGGACAGAGGCTACGATGACAGGCCCCCTCTTGCCCTCCCCCCCTTGCCAGGCGCCCGGCGGTCCGGGCGAGCGGTCGTGACCGGGAGGCGGACGGTCGCTGCGCCGGGCGGGATGCAGCCCGCACTCCCCGGGGCGCCAGCGCGTCAGGTCGCGGCGGTTGGAAACGTCAGCTGACGCAAATCAAACGAAAAACGATAGAAGACCCATCATGGCCAAGCTGAACCAGATCATCGCCGTCGAGAAGGGCGTCAAGAACCGCTCCCAGCAGGAGCTGACGCAGGCGCACCACGACCTCCAGAAGCCGCAGCTGCTCGCCGGCCTCTCCCGCACCTATCAGCCCCGCGACGAGGAGGGTGAGCGCTTTCCCCCCGAGTCCACGCGCGTGCAGGTGCGCACCGACGACGTGCTGAAGAAGACGAAGGAGATCCTCACCCGCCTCTTCGACGTCACCGCCACCAAGGACCTCACCAACTGCCACGCCAAGGCGGACGTGCGCGTGGACGGCAAGGTCCTGCTCAAGGGTGTGCCCGCGACGTACCTGCTCTTCCTGGAGAAGCAGCTGGTGGACCTTCACACCTTCGTGAAGAAGCTCCCCACGCTGGACCCCTCGGAGAGCTGGGTGCCGGACCCGGCGCAGGGCCTGTGGGCCACCGAGCCGGTGCAGACGGCGAAGACGAAGAAGGTCCCGCGCAACCACGTGAAGTCCGAGGCCACCGAGAAGCACCCCGCCCAGGTGGAGGTGTATTACGAGGACATCGTGGTCGGTTACTGGAAGACCGTGAAGTTCTCCGGCGCCCTGCCCGCCACCCGCGTCAACGACATGCTGGAGCGCGTCGAGAAGCTGCAGCAGGCAGTCAAGTTCGCCCGTGAAGAGGCCAACGCCGTGGAGGCGGAGGAGCTGAAGGCCGGCGAGGTTCTCCTCGGCTACCTCTTCAGCTAGACTCGGGCCGCAGTCCTTTCGGAGTACAAGCTCAAACTCAGCAGCAGACTCACGCTGAGCGTTCTCGGGTCGCCGTCAGTGCAGGTTCGAAGCCTGCCCCCGCCACCACCCACCGTGCGGCGGGGTAGCCCAACTGGTAGAGGCAAGCGACAACAAGAGACCGCGAGGCACCCCAGCTTCAGATTCTCACTCCAGACTCAGCATTCGCTGTCGCAGGCCCGATCAACCGTTCCCACCCCCCTCCTCGAGATGCTGGTGCAATTCCAGCCCGCCGCTCCATCCCGCTTGCGCGGCGGTCGTTCAATCGCAGGACGCGAGGTCTAGACTGAGGCGGGAACTTCAAACGTGCGGGCCTCATCCATGGCAGCACCCCGAGCCCGGTCAGGAGGACAACCTGATCGGGCTCACTTCTTTTCAAGAGCCCGCGACCCCGTAGGGCCAGCCTGGGAAGCGCCAGGTGCCCCAGCACGGGCAGCCCCCTCGCACGTTGCTTCCGTCCCTGCGCGTCTCCATCGCTAGGGGAAGCCACGGAGGTGCGGCATGGCCAGCGTCATCGTCATCGGGGGAGGAGTCGCCGGACTCACCGTCGCCCATGAGCTGGCGGAGCGCGACTTCGAGGTCCACGTCTACGAGTCACGCGCGACGTGGGGCGGCAAGGCGCGCTCCCAGCCGGTGGCGGGCACCGGCACCGGAGGCCGCCGGGACCTGCCGGGCGAGCACGGCTTCCGCTTCTACCCTCGCTTCTACCGCCACGTCATCGACCAGATGCGCCGGACGCCGGTGCCCGGTGAGCCCGCGCGCAATGTCGAGCAGCACCTCAGGCCCACCACCGAGAGCGCGGTGGCCTTGATAGACGAGACGACCTGGCACCGCTTCTACCGCCGGCGCCTCGACAAGCCCTACGACGTGCTGGAGGCGCTCGAGCTGTTCTTCCAGGAGTTCGACTTCGACAAGGCCGACGTCAGCCTGTTCGGCCTGCGGTTCCTCCAGTTCCTGTCGTCGTGTGACGAGCGCCGGCTCGGTGAGTACGAGCGGCTCTCCTGGTGGGACTACCTCCATGGCGACCTCTACTCGCCGCAGTTGCAGCGCCAGCTCCGCGCGGTGCCGCGCACCATGGTCGCGATGGACCCGCACCACGGCTCGGCGCGGACGATTGGGACCGTTTCGGTGCAGCTCCTGCTCGACTACGCCACGACGGGGGTGAGCAACGATCGGACGATGGGCGGACCGACCAGCCAGATGTGGCTCGAGCCCTGGGTCACCCATCTGCGCGGCCTGGGCGTCCACCTGCACGGCGGCGTCCGCTGCGCCGGCTTCGACGTCGCGGGCGGGCGCATCTCCCAGGTGCGCTTCGACGACGGCCACGCGCGCAGCGCGGACCAGTACGTGCTCGCGGTGCCCATCGACGCGGCCCAGGCCCTCATCAGCCCCGAGCTTGCCGGGCTGGACCCGGCGCTGGCCCGGCTGCGCGCCGCCGACGTGGAGCAGCTGGTGTCGTGGATGGTCGGCGCCCAGTTCTTCCTCTACGAGGACGTGCCCCTCGTCCGGGGACACACCTTCTATCCGGACTCCCCCTGGGCGCTGACGTCCATCTCCCAGCCACAGTTCTGGCACGACCTCGGCCTGTTCCGGCGCCAGTTCGGTGACGGGCAGGTGGGCGGGCTGCTCTCCATCGACATCTCCGACTGGGACACCCCCGGCACCTTCGTGCCCAAGCGCGCCAAGGACTGCACGCCCGAGGAAATCAGGACCGAGGTGTGGGGCCAGCTCAAGGCGGCGCTCAACGGCACCCAGCCGGAAGAGCAGATCCTCACCGACGAGCTGCTGCACTCGTTCCACCTCGACGCCGACCTGGACTATGGCGCCGGCCTGCCGCCCGCCAACCCCTCGCGGCTGCTGGTTCACCCGCCCCGCTCCTGGGAGCTGCGTCCAGAAGCGGCGAGCGCCATTCCCAACCTGTGCCTCGCGGGCGACTACGTCCGCACGCACACCGACCTCGCATCCATGGAGGGCGCCTGCGAGGCGGGCCGCCGCGCGGTCAATGCCATCCTCGAGCGGGTCGGCTCCACGGCGGCGCGTGCCGGGGTATGGCCCCTGGAGGAGCCCGCCTGGCTGGAGCCATGGAAGCGCCTGGACGCCACCCTCCATCGGCGCGGCCGCCCGCACGTGTTCGAGGTCCTCGGCCTCGACTCCGCCTTCCAGGCGGCCGACCTGCTGCGCCGCTTCGCCGCATTCACCGGGCTGACGCGCATCGACGACTGGGTGGACCAGGGGCGGCTCACCCACATGGTCGACGGGCTGCTGGAGCGCATCGGCGTGCACTGAGCGAAGCCTCCGGCGCTGCCCCGCGCGGCGTCCGTGTGGTACGTGGTCCCGCCACGGGAGCACCCGCCCGCTCCCGCTTCCACGCGAGACCGCCATGACCCACGCCATCCTCGAAGCGCTCGGCCTGTCCGAGCGCAACCCCGGCACCTACCTCGGCAACGGCGAGTGGTCCGGGACGGGCCCGGACGCCGACCTCGAGGTCTTCAACCCGAGCAACGGCCAGCGCCTGGCCCGTGTGTCCTCGGCCAGCGCGGAGGACTACGAGACGCTGGTGCACAGGGCGGCGCAGGCCTTCGCCGCGTGGCGCGCGACGCCCGCGCCCCGGCGCGGCGAGGCCATCCGGCTGTGCGGCGAGGCCCTGCGCCGGAACAAGGACGCGCTCGGGTCGCTGGTCTCCCTGGAGATGGGGAAGATCAAGCCCGAGGGCGACGGCGAGGTGCAGGAGATGGTGGACATCGCCGACTTCGCCGTCGGCCAGTCGCGCATGCTGTACGGCCTGTCCATGCACTCCGAGCGCCCCGGCCACCGCATGTACGAGCAGTGGCACCCGCTGGGGCTGGTCGGCATCATCAGCGCCTTCAACTTCCCCGTCGCCGTGTGGGCGTGGAACGCGTTCATCGCCGCGGTGTGCGGGAACATCTCCATCTGGAAGCCCTCGCCGAAGACGCCGCTGTCGGCCATCGCCGCCACCCGCATCTGCAACGAGGCGCTGAAGGCCGGGGGCTTCCCGGAGGTGTTCTTCCTCTTCAACGACAGCGGCACCGAGCTGGCGCAGCGGCTGGTGGACGACAAGCGCGTCGCGCTGGTGAGCTTCACCGGCTCGTCCGCGGTGGGCCGTCAGGTGGGCGTGCGCGTGGCCCAGCGCATGGGCCGGAGCCTCCTGGAGCTGGGGGGCAACAACGCCATCATCGTGGACCGCACCGCCGACCTGAAGCTGGCCATTCCCGCCATCGTCTTCGGCGCGGTGGGCACCGCCGGCCAGCGCTGCACCACCACGCGCCGGCTCATCGTGCACGAGGCCATCGTGGACGACGTGGTGGCCCGGCTCACCGCCGCGTACGCGCAGGTCGAGGCCCGCATCGGAGACCCGCTGGAGGCGGGCACGCTGATGGGGCCGCTCATCGACGCGGCGGCCGTGCGACGCTTCGAGGCGGCGGTGGAGAAGGCCCGGGCGTCAGGGGGCCGCGTGGTGAGCGGAGGCAGGGCGCGGGGCGGCCCCGGCCACTTCGTGCTGCCCACGCTCATCACCGGCGTCAGCCCCGGCAGCGAGGTGGTGCAGACGGAGACCTTCGCGCCCATCCTCTACGTGCTGCCCTACCGGACGCTCGAGGAGGCCATCGCCATTCAAAACGGCGTGCCGCAGGGGCTCTCCTCGGCGGTGTTCACCCAGGACCTCAAGGTGTCCGAGCAGTTCCTGTCCGCCGCCGGCTCCGACTGCGGCATCGCCAACGTCAACATCGGCACCTCCGGCGCGGAGATTGGCGGCGCCTTCGGCGGTGAGAAGGAGACGGGCGGAGGCCGCGAGTCCGGCTCCGACGCATGGAAGGCGTACATGCGCCGGCAGACCAACACCATCAACTACTCGGACGCGCTGCCGCTGGCCCAGGGCATCCGGTTCGAGCTCTGAGTGACCTCGGGCGGAAGGTACCGGACGGAGCGCGGCCGGGCGCCCTGGTGCTTCTCCAGCCAGGACACGAAGAGAGGGAAGACGTCGCGGTGGCAGTCCTTGCCCATGAAGACGTCCTGGTGCCCGTAGCCCTGGAGCACGCGCAACGCGTGCCGCCCGGGGACCAGGGCCTCCAGTCGCTGGTGGCAGACGATGTTCGAGTCGGTGAAGACGTGGTTGTCCGCGCCCGTGAAGAACAGCACGGGCGTCTGGATGTTCTTCGCGTGCTGGAAGTAGTCGTCCGGCAGGTGGCTGACGGAGGCCTTCTTCGGGTCGTACTTCACCGCGCCACCCGCGCTCACCATCTTCCGCACGTGGCGGTAGTAGTGGAAGCCCGTGGCCCCGTAGAGGTCCCCACCCCGCTCGTGGGTGACGGGGTGCAGGTTCTCGTGGCTGTACAGCGCCGGGAAGCCCGTGCCCCACATGAGGCTGAGCATGTGGCAGGCGGGCACATCGCACTCGCGATGGACGAGGCCGGCCAGCGCCACCAGCAGCTTGTTGCGTGACAGGCCCCCCTCCTCCGCTCCGGCGGCATTGAGGTAGGACATTCCCGCCAGCTGCTCCAGGAGGAACGGCGACAGCGTCAGCTTCGCCTTGGACCAGCGGGGCACGCGCGGCGTGAGCGAGACGCTGTTGGCGATGACGCTGCTGATGCCGGTGACCGCGCCACCGAACAGGCTCATCATGAAGGACACTGCCCCCAGACAGTGGCAGATGACATGGATGCGCGCGTCCGGCCCCACCTCGGCGCGCAGCTTCTGGAGGGCCGCGGGGAAGTCGAAGGCGGCGATGTCATCCATGTCGTAGCGGTGGCGCTGGAGGTTGTAGGGATGCCGGTTGCTCATCCGGAAGTCCAACGTCCAGACGTCGGTGAAGCCGTGGTCCAGCAGGTAGCGCACCAGGTTGTAGTGCTCGGGCATGATGAACATGTCCGAGGACGTGGTGAGCCCGTGGACGATGAGGACCACGTCGTCCCCGGGCTCTCGAAGGAAGCGCAACATGCTCAGCCCCAGCTTGTCGCCGGTGGCGAAGGCATGTGTGCTGACATCGGCGTCGGGGACGCCCTCCACGGTGTGGAGCGGAATCTCCCGGCGGTACGGCTTCAACATGGTGACCTCCCGACTGCGTCTCACGCAGGACGTGGGGAGTGAGTGCGCCCGAAAAGAGTGTGAGGGCGCGGCACGGACGCGGGGGCAGGACGGCGCCAGGCTGCCTGCCCCCTTCGTCAAGGAGTCCTCCGCGTCACCTCACTGGACGTCGGAGTCCGGAGGTCCGAGCTGGAACGAGCGCTGGACCTCCACCGTCGCGCCCCGGACGGCGGTGAGCGCGGGGAGGCAGTCCGGCGCGGCCTGTCCCAGCACCACGCCGGCCTCCTCCAGCACCTGCTCGACGTCGAGGCCGGCCGCCCTCAGCCGGGCCACCACGTCTTCGAAGCGGTCCGGCGGCGACGCCTCTATCAGGACGGAGACCGGGGTTTTCGATGGCATGACCGTGCTCCCTTCCTGGAGGAGTCGCGCCCGGCTCACGGCGCCCGGACGAGCCCCAGCCCCACGTCGCTCGCGGGGTGCGGCAGGCGCCGCGCGCAGCGCGCCATGGCCTGCCACAGCGCCAGGCCCGTGCGGTTGGTCGCCTGCGCGAACAGCGCGGCGATGCCCGCGACGTGCGGCGTGGCCATGCTCGTCCCCGCCAGCCTCCGGTAGAACGGCGGCAGCGGCACCGACGAGAGGACGTCCACACCCGGGGCCGCGATGTTCACCTCGCCCCCGTTCGGGTTGATGGCCCCGCACGAGAACGCGGCGACCTGGAACGCGGCGTCAATCGCCGCCACGGCCGCGATGGACGGGCAGTTGGCCGGGTGCGCCACGGGCCGGGTGACGCCGGGCCGCCGGCTCTCGTTGCCCGCCGCGGCGATGATGAGCGTGCCTCGCAGCAGCGCGCGCCGCGCCACGCCTTCGTAGACATGGCTGAAGCCCTGCCCGGGCAGGGCCGGCGCTCCCAGCGACATGGAGATGACCTGGGCCCCCTGCGCGACGGCCCAGTTGATGCCCGCGAGGATGCTCCCGTCCGTGCCGCTGCCCTGATTGCTCAGCACCTTCCCCGCGTAGATGTCGGACTCGTAGGCAATGCCGTAGCGCGGCACCCGCGCGGCGGGCCGGAACCCGCAGGCGGTGCCGATGCAGTGCGTGCCGTGCCCGTTGCCGTCGTCGACCGTCTGGCCCTGGATGAAGGACGCGGTGACGATGTTCCGGCCGCCGAAGTCCCGGTGGGGGCCGAAGCCCGTGTCCAGCACCGCCACCTTGACGCCGCGGCCCGTGTACCGCGAGGCGATGACGCCGGTGGCCTGCAGCCCCCAGGTCGCCTCGCTCTCGTTCCAGCGCTCCGCCTGGGGAGCGATGCGCTCACGCATCCCGAGGGCGCCGCCCCCTTCGGCCAGCAGCCGGTCCACCAGCTGCACCACGGAGTCGCGGTAGCCCCGGAGGTACGCCAGCGTGGCGTCCTGGCCCACCCCCATCCCCATGCCCTCCTCGAAGGGAATCGGCACGGGGAGCCGCTCCTCCCGCGCGAACTCGCCGCCGGGCTGCTGCTGCAGGGCGGTCAGCGCGCCGGGAGGAAGGACCGTCTCGGACCAGCTCGGCATGGGCCGCTGCGGGTTCAGCCCGTCAGAGCCCAGGTCGCCGAGGCCGATGGCATGGACCACCCGCTCGGGCTCGACCGCCAGGAAGGGCAGGTCCCCCTTCTCCTCCGCCGTGCCCAGGGACCGGAGCTGGTCCGGGTCCATCTGCAGGACGGCGGCATTGATGTCGGAGAAGATGACGTTCTGCGTGGTGACGTCCTGCTGCTCCTCGGGACGGTCCCCTCTCATCACGTTCGCCTTGATGCCCGCGAGCTTCTGGAGCGAGCGCGTCCCCTGCTCCGTCGCTCCCTCCGGAAGAAGAACGATGTAGCGCCCCGTGTACTGCGTCTCGTCAGGGCCCGGCACCATTCCACCATCCCCATTCCGCTTCCCGAATATCGTCATGACTTCCCCCACCGCTCGCATCGGCTGCCGATGCGGCCGGCACATCCGGCGCGACAGCCCATACACCTGACGCGACTGCGCCCAGGTGGGACTCCGGGGCTGGATGGGGCCGGGCCGTGCGCTGGTGAATCGTTCCCGGCGGGAGCGTCACGTTGCGGCCAGCGCTCCTGCCCGGTGAGGTGGGGCAGACAGCCGCGGGCCCGGGGCCGAGCACGGTGCGCTAATGTGCTTGACGCTGTGGGTGCGGGGCGCTCGGATGCGCGGCCATGACCGAGTTGCTGACCCGCGCGGAAGCGTCGAAGTACAAGCAGACCTCGCTCCACTCCGACGTGCTCGCCTTCGTCGACGAGCTCTGCCGGCGCACGAAGCTCGCCCGGCGCGTGGACTTCGGGAAGAGCGGCGAGGGCCAGCCCCTGGTGGCGCTCATCGTGAGCGACCGGGGCTGCTTCACTCCCGAGCTGGCCCGCAAGCAGAAGAAGGTCGTGGTGATGGTGGAGGCCAACATCCACGCCGGCGAGGTCGAGGGCAAGGAGGCGCTGCTCGCGCTCGCGCGTGACTTGACGCTCACGAAGCTGGGCAAGTCGCTGCTCGACAAGCTGTGCCTGGTGCTCGTCCCCAACTTCAACCCGGACGGCAACGACCGCATCAGCCCCAACAACCGCAAGCTGAACCTCCAGGACCTCGAGGGCCAGGTGAACCCCGAGGGCGGCGTGGGCATGCGCTACACGGGTGAGGGCTGGAACCTCAACCGCGACAACATGAAGCAGGAGGCGCCCGAGACGCGCGCGCTCGCGAAGCTGCACCAGACGTGGTGGCCGCACGTCTTCATCGACTGCCACACCACCGACGGCAGCATCCACGCGTGCGACCTGACGTACGACACCTCGCACTCCAACGAGCCCCTCTTCGCCCAGCTGCGCGCGTACAACCGGACGATGCTGGAGCGCGTGGCCAAGGCGGTGAAGAAGCACGGCTTCGACAGTTTCTGGTACGGCAACTACAAGGAGGAGGGCAACCCGACCTCGGGCTGGCACACCTACCCTGCCCTGCCGCGCTTCGGCAGCCACTACCGGGGCCTGCTGGGACGCATCGACGTGCTCCTGGAGACGTACAGCTACATCGACTTCCCGCGCCGCTGCGCGGTGATGCGGGCGTGGCTGCTGGAGCTGCTGCGCGATGCCGCGAAGCACGCCAAGGCCTACCGCGCCGTCACCGAGGCGGAGGAGGAGCGCATCATCGCGCGCGGCGAGTCCCCCGACGTGCAGCAACTGGTGGGCATCAACTACGGCGTCGCCACGCGTGACGACAAGGGCGCGCTCACCTTCGAGTACCCCGCCCACGCGATGCCCGGCGACATCGCCGCGGTCCTGTCCTACGACGAGGCGAGCATCGCCGCGCGGCGCTACCCGGGGAAGCGCAAGCGCACCTACCGCATGCCGCACTACCGGACCTTCGTCCCCACGCAGTCGGTGAGCACGCCGGCCGGGTACCTGGCGCCAGCGGAGCTCGCTTCGCGCCTGGAGGGCCATGGCATCCGCTTCGAGCGCCTGCCCACGTCCCAGCGCTTCACGGTGGACAGCTACCGCGTGGCCCGGCGAGAGGAGACGTTCAGCCCCGACGTGGCCACCAACGTGCCTCCGCTCGGCGAGGCGGAGGTGCCGCAGAGCCAGAAGCCCAAGCCCACGCGCTTCGAGACGGTGCTGACGGTGTCGCCCGAGCGCTCCACGCGCGAGTTCCCGGAAGGGACGCTCTACGTCCCCACCGCGCAGCGCGCCGGCACGCTGGCCGTGTACCTGCTCGAGCCGCACTCGGATGACGGCTTCTGCCGCTGGCAGTTCCTCGACAAGCACATCACCGTGGGTGAGTTCTTCCCCGTGCACCGCGTGATGCAGCCCGCCGCCGCGCCCAGGAAGGCCGAGTAGCAAGACGGTCCGGGCTCTCCCGCCCATCCTGGCGGCGGGAGCGCGCGGCAAGGCGGCTCAGTGCTGCCGCCGCTGCCAGTACTGGCCGGAGTAGTCGCCGCAGGCCACCAACCTCAGCTGGTCATTGACCCCGTCATTGAGGATGTCGAGGCACTTACCGTCGCCAGGCCACTGCGCCTTGAGGCGGAAGAACTCGGGCCACGGGGTGGGCACGAGCTGCCAGAGCTGGCCGCCGTAGCTGCCGCAAGGCGCCAGTTGCAGCCTGTCATTGATGCCATCATTGATGACGTCGACACACAGATTGAAGCCAGCCTGCCGGTTCTTGAGGCGGAAGTACCCGGGCCAGTCCGTCGGAGTCATCCGCCACTCCTGGGTGAAGGAGGCGCTGCAGCTCCTCATGGCCAGCCCACCGATGACGCTCTCGATGCACTTTCCGGTGCCGAGCCACATCGAGGTGAGGTCGTAGCGCGGGTAGACGCAGAAGATATGGCCGTTGGTGTTCGGCTGCGCCGAGCCAGGGACGAAGCCCGCGGGGCACTGCGCGGTGGAGCGGCCGCTCACGCGCGCCCAGACATGCCGGACCGAGGCGATGTCGTCGTCGCTCAGGTCGGGCACGTCCCAGTACAGGTTCATGATGCCGGGAGGCTGATCGAAGGGAAGCTGGTACGTCGCTTCCGAGTAGGTGTCACCCAGGCCGAGCTGGTGGCCATACTCGTGCAGCTCGCGCTTGTAGATCTCACTGTCGAACTCGCCCCGGCCCGCCACGTTGAGGAAGGACCAGAACTGCGCGTAGCCGCGCTCGCGGGTCTGGTCTCCCATCACCTTGTAGACCTTCAGGTTTCCATCCGTGTCCGGACACGCGGTGCTCGAGCCCACCAGGTACAGGTGAATCGTCCAGACGCCCCAGCCCGGCTGCGACTCGAGTGCGTCGTTCCAGCGGTTGACCACCAGCTCCATCAGGGCGCGGTACGACTCGCGTTTGCTGGTTGAGATGGGAAAGGTGTAGTTGGAGAAGATGCAGACCGGGTAGAAGATCTCCCCGCTGCCTTGCAGGGTCCTGGCCTTCTCATACTCCGTCAGGATCGAGTAGCTGAGCGTGTTGAGGTAGCTCAGCTCGCTTCGAGCAGTCTCCGGCTGCTGCTGCGCGGGAGCCGCCGGCTCTTCCGGCGCTGCACAGCCCGCGACTGCGCCCAAAGCCATTCCCATCAGCGCGATGGCAGCGAGGCGAGAGCTGTGTCTGTTGATGCAGGGTTCGTTCACGAGGTTGCTCCAGTAGCAGTGTTCGGGGAAAGCAAGGACGATAGGCTCCTCCGTGAGGACTCACCGCGTGAAACTCCAGATCTTCCTCCTTGTCGCCAGCGTGACGGGCTGCGCCACCGTCCCTGCTGTACGCCCCGAGCCGAAAGCGCCAGTGCCACTGCTCCAGGATGGCGTCACCGTCGAGGCGGCGCGCGGCATCTGGCGCTCGCGAGGGTACGGGCTGGTGCTCTCCGTCACGGTGGACGGAGTGAAGCTGCACCACGAGACGAAGGCGGGCTGCTACCCGGACCCTGGCGGTGACACGAGCCCGCTCCAGAACCTCGCCTACGTCGTGCCCGGCTCGACGCCGGACACGCTGACCGTCACCAGCTGGCCCGGGGAGACCCTGTACCTCTTCCAGCGCCTCCAGGCCCTGCCCGAGTCCTGCGCGGCGAAGACGGAGTGGACCCCGCCGCGCCTGTTCGAGGTGTTCGCGGCGACCTTCGAGGAGAGCTACGCCTTCTTCCAGGAGCGCGGCGTGGACTGGCGGGCACGCGTGGCCGCGCTCCGCCCGCGCGTCACCGAGACGACGGAGCCGCGCGCCCTCTTCCAGGTCTTCAAGGAGCTGACGACGGGGCTGGAGGACGCGCACACGCAAATCGAGGCCGAGGTCGACGGCGAGACGCTCAGCTACGGAGAGGGAGACAAGCCGACGCTCCAGAGGGTGAAGGCCGAGGGGCCGAAGACCGGCGTCACGGAGCGCGAGGCCCAGCGCGCGTGGCTGGGCGCCTACCGCGACGGCATCCTCCAGACAGTGCTGAAGGGCACGGGCCACCACGTCGCAAACAAGCGCATCCTCCACGGGCGCATCGGCGACGTCGGCTACCTCAACGTGCTGACCCTGGGCGGCTACGCCGGCGACGACGAGCCGCCGCTCGACGAAGAGCTGCGTGCGCTGGGCGTGGCGCTCGACGAGGCGCTGACGTCGTTCCAGGGCGCGCGGGCCGTCATCGTCGACGTGAGCAACAACCGCGGAGGCCATGACCGCGTCGCCCGGGAGCTTGCCTCGCGCTTCACCGACGGCCGGCACCTGGCCTACGCCAAGCGGCCCTTCCAGGCGGACGTGCCGCCCCAGGCCTTCCACGTGGAGCCGGCCACCGGGCCGCGCTTCACGGGGCCCGTCTACCTGCTGACGAGCGACATCACCGTGAGCGCCGGGGAGATCTTCACCCTGTCCATGCGCGCGCTGCCCAACGTCACCCACGTGGGCACCGCCACGCGCGGCGCCCTGTCCGACGTGCTCGTCAAGCCGCTGCCGAACGGGTGGCGAGTCGAGCTGTCCAACGAGCTGTACTTCGACCCCGAGGGCAAGCAGTTCGAGGCCCGGGGCATCCCTCCCGAGCTGCCGCTCGACGTCTTCCCCGAGGCGGACCTTCGCGGCGGCCACGCGAGGGCCGTGCTGTCGCTGGTGGAGCTGGCGAGGCAGCGCGCCCGGTAGCTCAGCCGAGCAGCCGCACCGGGGCCTCGGCGTGCCAGGCCAGGATGTCCTCCAGCGCGTCGCGGTAGAAGACGGCGTAGTTCTCCTTCGTCACGTAACCCAGGTGCGGCGTCAGCACGACGCCGGGCAGCGTGAGCAGCGGGTGGTCCGCCGGCAGCGGCTCGACGGAGAAGACGTCCAGCCCCGCCCCGGCGATGCGCCGCTCGCGGAGCACGGCCAGCAGCGCCGCCTCGTCCACCAGCCCTGCGCGCGCCGTGTTGACGAACCAGGCCGTCGGCTTCATCGCGCGCAGCTCCGGCTCGCCCACAACGCCGCGCGTGCGCTCCCCCAGCACGAGGTGCAGGCTGACCACGTCGGAGGTGGAGAACAGCTCCCCCTTCTCCACCCGGCGCGCTCCGACCTCCGCCGCCCGCGCGTCGGTGAGGTTCTGGCTCCAGGCCACCACCTCCATGCCGAACGCCGCGCCCACCCGCGCCATCTGCCCGCCGAGCTTCCCCAGCCCCACGAGCCCCAGCCGCTTGCCCGCCAGCCCCTCCGTCAGGCCCGTCTGCCAGGTGCCCGCCCGCAGCGCGCGGTCCTCCGCCGGGATGCGCTTCACCAGCGCCAGGATGAGGCCCCAGGCCAGCTCCGCCGTGGGCGCGCCCACGTTCCCCGTGCCGCAGACGGTGATGCCACGCGCCCGGCAGGCCTCCAGGTCGATGGCCGCGTTGCGGCCGCCCGTGGTGACGAGCAGCCTCAGCCGGGGCAACCGCTCCAGCAGCGCGGCCGGAAACGGCGTGCGCTCGCGCATCAGGACGATGACGTCGAAGGGCTGGAGCGCCGCGACGCGCGCCTCGAGGTCGGCGAGGTGTCGCTCGAAGACGTGCAACCCACTGCCCGCGGGCAGCCGGCTCCAGTCGGCGAGGTCTCGTGCGACTCGCTGGTAGTCATCCAGGATGGCGATGTTCAGGGTCATGGCTTCCACGGGCTCCCACGCGCCGTCCGCGTCCATGGTCGGACGGGTACCGCCGGAGTATCCTGGAGCTCGGCCCCCCATGGAACGCCAACCGCGCGCATCACGGACGACGCCCATCGCTCCTCAGCTGCTCAAGGAGCACCTGCGCCAGGGCGCCGCGGCGCGCGAGGCCTCGATTGCCCTGTTCATCAGCGTGGTCTGCGCGTGCTGCGTGGTCACCACGCTCTGCTTCGGGCCGCTCATCGGCTGGCGGCATGCGGGCTCCATCGCCGGTGTGGTCGCGTGTTTCGGCCTCTATTACACGTGGGTCTACCGCCACCTGCGCGGGACGGAGCCCTCGCCCACGCTCCTGTGGCTCAACGTCGGGCTGGAGAGCTCGCTCGTCGGCATCCTGTTCCTGATGGACGCCTACCACGCCGACCCCGAGCTGGCGCTGGGCAACCCCATCCTCATCATCGGCGCGGGTGCCATCGTGCTGTCGGCGCTCCGCGCGGACCCGCGCCTGCCCCTCTTCGCGGCGACCATCACCGCCCTGGAGCTGCTGGTGCTGTACGCCTTCGTTGCGTACCCGCGCCTGGCCACCCCGGTGCCGCTGATGCTGTCGCCCCCGGTCATCCTCCTGAGGGCCTTCTACTTCCTGGTGGTCGGCTTCCTCGCGCGGCTCATCGTGCGGCAGTTCCGGGGCATGGCCGAGGAGGCGCTGCGCGCCATCCGCCAGCAGGAGCTGATGGGCCGGTACTTCCTCCACGAGCGGCTGGGCGTCGGAGGCATGGCGGAGGTGTTCCGCGCCACCTACAGCCCCGAGGGCGGCATCGAGAAGACGGTCGCCGTGAAGCGCATCCTCCCGGCCTACGCGGAGGACCCGCAGTTCATCACGCTGTTCCGCCGGGAGGCGGAGCTGGGCTCGCTCCTCCAGCACCCCAACATCGTCCAGGTGCTCGACGTGGGCCGCCTGGAGGACACGCACTTCATGGCCATGGAGTACGTGGACGGGCTGTCGCTGCGCCAGCTCCTCAAGGAGTCCGGGCCGCTGCCGGTGGCCGCCGTCACCTACCTGGGCGCGGAGCTCGCCGCGGCGCTCGACTACGTCCACCGGCGCACGTCGCGAGACGGCGTGCCGCTGAACCTCATCCACCGCGACATCAACCCTCCCAACATCCTCCTGTCCCGCATTGGCGACGTGCAGCTCAGCGACTTCGGCATCGCCCGCGCCGTCACGCATGCCTCCGTCACCCGGCTGGGCCACATCCGCGGGAAGACGGACTACATGGCGCCCGAGCAGCTCATGGCCGGGCCCCTGGACGGGCGCGTGGACCTGTTCGCGCTGGGCCTCACGCTGCACGAGGCCCTGACGGGACAGCGGGTCCTCCACGGGTTCGAGGAGGGGTCGCGGTCGGCCATCCTCACCTTCATCCAGGAGCTGCGCCCGCCCTCCGCCCTGCGCCCGGAGGTGCCTCCGGAGGTGGACGCGGTGGTGATGTCGCTGCTCCAGGTCCGTCCGGAGGACCGCCCCCAGCGGGGCAACGACCTGGAGGACCTGCTGCGCGCGCTCCCGGGACCGGTGGCGCCCTACCCCTACGGACAGTCGGCGCTGGCCCACGCCATCCGGGACGTGCTGGCACGCCGGACGGGAGGCGTCCGCCCGCCGCTGCCGCCCAACGCCGCGCCCCTGCCTTCGGAGAGCACCCCGAGCTGGGACTCCACCACCTACATCAGGCCGGGCAGAGGCAGCTGACGGCCGCTACAGGCTGCCGACCATCCAGGCGCTCCCCAGCACGACCGACAGGGCAGAGGCCACCCGGGGCACATGCGTGCTCACCGTGGCGGGCACCCGGCCCGACTGGGAGACGCTGGCGAGCACCGCCGTGAGCGCGGACATGGCCAGGGTGCTGCCAATGGAGAAGCCGCCCAGGAAGAGGACCCGGTCCGCCATGGAGCCGGAGACGACGGCCGGGAGGATGAGCAGCAGGGCCGCCGCGCCGGTGAGGCCGTGAATCAGGCCCACCACCACCACGCCCCGTGTCGCTGCCTCCGGAGACCCCGCGAGCGCACGGCGGCGCAGGCCCCACACGCCCATTCCCATCAACGCGAGCGCCGCGATGCGCTCGGCCCACCGCTCGACGCCCTCCAGGTGGACGGCCGAGACGACCAGCATCAGCACCGCGGACGCCGCCAGCGTTCCCAGCCCGTGGCCGATGCCCCACAGCAGCCCGACCCGCCACGCTCCGTGACGCCGGCCCACCGACAGTGGCGCGAGGCTGAGAAGGTGGTCCGGCCCGGAGAGCGCGTGAAGTGCACCTGAACCCAGTCCCGCCAACGCCATGACCATCGAGAAGCTCCTTCCACCAGATGGAGCCAAAGATGACGACGACGCCCATTCTCGGCAAAGACATCGTTCCGGCGGTTTCGATAGCCTGAAGCTATCAGCCGAGGGGCTGGAGCCCGTGTGCCCGGTGCGCCTCCAGCTGCATCGAGCGCTGGAAGCGCCTGCTCGTGCTCCAGCCGGGAGGCCCGCGCCGCGCCCTACCCGCCCGTGGCGGGCCGCATCGCCAGCTGCACCGGGGCCACCTCACGCCACCAGGGCGTCGGCTTCTCCACGTGGGCGGGCTCGACGGCGGCGCCCAGGCGCGGGGTGAAGAGGCGCACCTGCTGCTCCGAGGCCAGCTGCACCAGCGTCTCCGCCGGCTCGTCCCACGCGTGGAGGGCCAGGTTGAAGGTGCCCCAGTGCACCGGCATCAGCGTGCCGCCGCCGAGCATCGCGTGCGCCTTGAGCGCGTTCTCCGGCCCCAGGTGGATGCCGCCCCAGCTCGGGTGGAACGCGCCCACCTCCAGCATCACCAGGTCGAAGGGCCCGTGCCTGCGGCCAATCTCCTCGAACTCCGACGTCAGCCCGGTGTCGCCGCTGAAGAAGACGCGGCGCCGGTCCGTGGTCAGTACCCAGGACGCCCACAGCGTCTCGTTCCGGTCCCCCAGGCCACGCCCGGAGAAGTGCTGCGACGGCGCGGCGGTGAAGGCCACCGGGCCCACGCGGGCCTCCTCCCACCAGTCCAGCTCGGTGATGAGCTCCGGGGGCACGCCGAACGCCTCCAGGTGCGTGCCCACGCCCAGCGCGGTGATGAACGGCACCCGCAGCTTCGCGAGCGCGGTGATGGTGGGGCGACACAGGTGGTCGTAGTGGTCGTGCGACACGAGCACCGCGTCCAGCTTCGGCAGGGCCTCGAGCGGCACCGGCGCCGGGTGGAAGCGCTTGGGCCCGGCGAAGGACATGGGCGAGGCGCGCGCGCCCCACACGGGGTCGGTCAGGATGCGGGCCCCGTCCAGCTCCAGCAGCAGGGTGCTGTGCCCCAGCCAGGTGACGCGCAAGCCGCTCTCCGGCCGGCGCGTCCACGACTCCAGCGGGCTCAGCAGGGGCAGCGGCCCCGGCGGCGTGCGCTGCGTTCCACCGAAGAAGTACTCGCCCAGCAGGGGCAGCGGGTTGCCCTGGAGGCCCGGTCCCACGGGGGCCGTGTTGCGGAAGTGGCCGTCCGTGTACTGGCGGGAGGCCCGCATCCGCTCGAGTCGAAGTCCTGAGTGAGGCATCCCTGGCGTCTAACGCCTCTTCCCCGGCCTGGCCACCCCACCTGTGTGAAGAAACGTCTAGCGGCTGTCCTTGCGCTTCTGCTGGCGAGCCTGCTCCGCCCGGAGCGCGCCACCAATCCGGCGGCCCGCCACCAGCGTCATCTTCGACACCGGGTTGCCCTGCCTCTTCGGCCACGGCGGGCGCCACGTCGACACGCTCTTGCCGGGGAAGCTCTTGTTCTTCATGCGTTCGGTCCTCACGAGCAGAAGGAGGACAGACTGGCCTGGCGTGGAGCGCCCGTCAGCCCGTCCAGAGGCACACCGTTTCCCTGAGTAACGCCACCCGAAACATGTGCATGCCCACGCTGCGGCAACCTGCCCGCCAGGGGGCAGCCGGCCGGGCGTGCCGCGCCCGCCTCCCTGCTCTGATGCCGCGGTCAGCCCTTCCGGGGCGGTGCCTGACGGGTGGCCTTCAGGATCTTCACCGGCGGCGTGAGCTTCTGCTCGCGGGAGGGCGCCTGCTGGATGGCGCGCACCACGTCCATGCCCTTCACCACCCGGCCGAAGGCCCCGAAGCCCTGGCCGTCCGGGTTGCGCTTGCCACCATGGTCCAGCTCGGGCTGGTCCCCCACGCAGATGAAGAAGTCGGAGGTGGCGGTGTCCGGCGTGTCGCGCGCCATGGATACCGCGCCGTCCACGTGCTTGAGGCCGGTGACGTTCGTGCGCTCCAGCGCGATGGGCGCGCCGTCCTCGGCCTGGCGGGCGGGGTTGATGCCCCCCTGGATGACCTCAATCTTCACCGCGCTGTTCGGTTGGTTGTCCGGCTTCACCGTGCGGTGGAACACGCCGCCCTCGTAGAGCCCCGCGTCCAGGTACTTGAGGAAGTTGGCCACCGTCTTCGGCGCGCGGGCCTCGTCCAGCTCCAGCTCGATGGCCCCCTTCTCCGTCTGGAGCAGCACACGCACCGTCTTCGAGGGGGGTGGCGCGGCACCCTTCTTCGGCGCGGCGGCGGGCGCGGCGGCAGGAAGGGCGAGCAGCAGGGCGAGGCAGACGGAAGCGAGGGTCTTCATCGGCGGCACCTGGGGTATGGAGGACAGCGCCGTGATAGCCCAGCACGGCCAGGAAAGCGCCCTTCGTCCGTATCCCCCTCCAGCAGCCCCATCCCGACGAGATTGCACGATGACCGCCCGCTACAACCTGCTGTCACCCGAGCTGAAGCTGAATCCATACCCGGCGTACGCGGACCTGCGCCGCAACGCCCCGGTGTGCCAGGTGGACCCGGGTGGGATGTGGGCGGTGTCCCGCTACGAGGACGTGATGTACGTGCTCAAGAACCCGCAGCTCTTCTCCTCGAAGGGCTTCGGGGCGGCGACGAATCCCCCGTGGCTGGGCGGCAACCCCTTCTCCGAGTCGATGCTCGCCATGGACCCGCCCCAGCACGGGCGGCTGCGGGTGCTCGTCTCCCGGGCCTTCGGCGCCCCCGCCATGGCGCGCCTCGAGCGCCGCGTGCGCGCCTTCGCCGAGGAGGCCGTGGCCGCGCTGCCCCTGGGCCAGCCCTTCGACATCATGCCGCCCTACGCCCTGCGCATCCCCGCCAGCGTCATCGGCGACATGCTGGGCGTGGAGCCCGCGCTGCACTCGAAGCTCAAGCGGTGGGCGGACCTCATCACCGGCGGCGTCACCACCGTGCGTCCGGACGAGGAGGACCGCAAGCAGCTGGCGCGCGATGCCGTGGCGGAGCTGAAGGCGTACTTCGGTGACCTGCAGGAGCGCCGCCGCGCCGAGCCCGGCGAGGACATGGTGAGCGACCTGGTGCGCGCCCGCGTGGACGGAGAGGCCCTGTCGCGCGACGAGGTCATCGCCTTCTGCGCCCTGCTGCTGGTGGGCGGCATCGAGTCCGCGGTGAACATGCTGGGCTCCTCGCTCGTCACGCTGCTGGAGCAGCCGGAGCTGCTCACGCGGCTGCGCGCGGACCGCTCGCTCATCCCCAGCTTCGTGGAGGAGATCTTGCGCTACGAGCCGCCCGCGCAGGCCGCGCCGCGCGTCACCACCCAGGACGTGGAGCTGGGCGGCGTCCGGCTCCCCCAGGGCTCGCGCGTGCTGGTGCTGATTGGCTCGGCCTGCCGCGACGACGCGCAGTACGCCAACGGCGACCGCTTCGACCTGGACCGGCCCACGCCGCAGAACCTGCCCTTCGGCCATGGCGTCCACTTCTGCCTGGGCGCGCAGCTGGCGCGGATGGAGGGCCGGCTGGCGCTGGAGGCGCTGCTGGACCGCTGCGGCCGGCTGGAGCGCGGCCCCGAGCCCATGACGTGGCACCGCACGCTGGTGGTGCGCGGGCCCGCCACGCTGCCCATCGTGCTGCACCCCGCCTGAGGCGGGCGGTCCGGCGTCAGAGCGGTCCGCCCAGGTCCGCGGGCGGCGGCGGGGCCGGGGTGCGCTCGCCATGGCCGATGCGCGAGTGCTTGCGGCCATAGCCGAAGTAGATGAGCAGCCCCAGCCCCAGCCAGGCGATGAGGCGCAGCCACGTCTCCATCCCCAGGCCCGCCATGAGGGACACGCAGATGCCGATGCCCAGCAGCGGCACCACCGGCACGAAGGGCGTGCGGAAGGGCCGGGGCAGCTCCGGCTGGCGGTAGCGCAGCACCAGGATGCCGCCGCAGACGACGACGAACGCGAACAGCGTGCCGATGGAGACGAGCTGGCCCAGCAGCGCAATGGGGAACAGCCCCGCCACCACCATGGCCACCGCGCCCGTCAGCAGCGTGGACGCGTAGGGCGTCTTGAAGCGCTGGTGTACGCGCGAGAAGAAGGGCGGCAGCAGCCCGTCGCGCGACATGGCGTAGAAGATGCGCGGCTGCCCCATCAGCATCACCAGCACCACCGACGCCAGGCCGGCGATGGCGCCCAGGCTGACGATGGGGCGCAGCCAGTTGAGCGCCGACCCCGCGCGGGAGATGGCCACGTACACGGGCTCCGGCACGTTGAGGGTGTCGTACCGCGCCAGGCCCGTCATCACCGCCGACATGAGGACGTACAGCAGCGTGCAGACGGCCAGCGAGCCCAGGATGCCCACCGGCAAGTCCTTCTGCGGGTTGCGCGTCTCCTGCGCCGCGGTGGACACCGCGTCGAAGCCGATGAAGGCGAAGAAGATGACGCCCGCGCCCGCCAGGATGCCGCTCCAGCCGTACACACCGAACGTGCCCGTGTTCTCCGGGATGAAGGGCGTCCAGTTGGCGGGCTCCACGTAGAACGCGCCGAAGCCGATGACGAGCAGGACGACCGCCACCTTCAGGAAGACGATGAAGTTGTTGACCCGGGCGGACTCGTGGACGCCGACGGTCAGCAGCCCCGTCAGCAGCGCCACCAGCAGCGCCGCCGGCAGGTTGACGATGGCGCCGGTGAGGTGCGGCGTGTGCGAGCCGGGCCGCACGTCGAAGGGCGCGGTGATGAGCTCCGGCGGCAGGTGCAGCTGGAGGTAGTCCCGCAGGAACGAGGTGAAGTAGCCGGACCAGCCCACCGCCACCGTGGAGGAGGCGAAGAGGTACTCCAGGATGAGGTCCCAGCCGATGATCCACGCGATGAGCTCACCCAGCGTCGCGTAGCCATAGGTGTAGGCGCTGCCGGCGACGGGAATCATCGCGGCGAACTCCGCGTAGCACAGCCCGGCGAACAGACAGCCCAGGCCCGCCAGCACGAAGGACAGGACGATGGCCGGCCCCGCGTGCTGCGCCGCCGCCGTCCCCGTCACGACGAAGATGCCCGCGCCGATGATGGCGCCCACCCCCAGCAGCGTCAGGTGGAACCCGGTCAGCGTGCGGCGCAGCTCATGGCCACCGCCTTCTTCGACCTGCAGCTGGGAGATGCTCTTCTTCGACCAGATGCCCATGCGCGGCATCCAACACCGCGCCACGGCCTGGAGGAAGCCCTGTCAGCGGCCAACCCCGGGCGACTGTCACCCCCAGGGCGGAGCACCGGACCGCGAAGCCCGGCGCTAGCCGCGGCGCCAGCCGTCGCGGCGGTCCTCACGCGTCTCGCGGCGGTCCTCCCGCTGCTCGCGCCGGTCCTCGCGCAGCTCCTGGTGCCCCTCGCGCAGCTCGCGCTCGCCCACCTGGATGAGCTCCACGATGAGGTCGCGCTTGCGGTGCAGGGCTCCATCCCGGCGGCGCCCCTCCAGCTCCGCCAGCTCCCGGGCGATGGCCTGGCGGGTGCGCAGCGAGGCCGCCTCCGCCCTCACGTCGCGGCGGTCATCGCGGAGGTCGCGCCGGTCATCCCGGACATCGCGCCGGTCGTTCGAGGCCGCGCGCCGCCGGCCCCACGCCGCGTCGTCGCGGGCCTCCCACTGCTCCGCGCGCAGCTCGCGCTGGCTGCGCCGCGACTCGGACATGTCCGAGGCCAGCTCGGCGCGGCTCTCCGCCAGCTCCGCCCAGAGCAGCCGGCGCAGCGTGGACTCCACCGCGTCCATCTCCCGCGCGCTCCGGCGCGCCCAGGCGTGGTCGAAGCGGGAGAGCACGCTCTTCAGATCCTCCAGGTCGCGGCGGTCGTCCCGGATTTCCCGGCGGTCCTGCCGCACCTCGTGGCGGTCCTGCGCGCGCTCCGTGTAGTTGCGACGCTCCTGCGCCTGCGCTCCACCTGCGAAGAGAAGGGCTGCGACCAGAGCGGAAGAGATGCGGTTCATGGGGGTGTCCTCGGGAGCTCGAAGCTCGCTGTCCTGTTCGCAAGGATGGACGGAAGGGGGTCCGGTTTATTCGATAAGCCACGCTTCCACCCCGGGAGCCGGGATGTTTCGGACCCCACACAACCCGTGCACGCGATTCGCACGAGGGGGATTCCGTTCCGCTATGTCCAGGACCATCCTTCCGCATCGTCCTGGAACGCCTGTGAGCCCACCTGGCCTGACAACCGAGGAGCCCCGGCCGAAGGCCACCATCCTCAACGTCAACGACACGCCCGCCGTCCTGTACCTCCACAGCCTCGTGCTCAAGGGTGCCGGCTATCAGGTCGTGGAGGCGAGCTCGGGGATGGAGGCACTCCGGCTGGCCGCCGGGCGGCCGGACATGGTGCTCCTGGACGTCCACATGCCCGACATCGACGGGTACGAGGTGTGCCGGCGCCTGCGCGCCCAGGAGGGCACGAAGGACC
Source organism: Pyxidicoccus xibeiensis (assembly GCF_024198175.1). Classification (NCBI taxonomy): domain Bacteria; kingdom Pseudomonadati; phylum Myxococcota; class Myxococcia; order Myxococcales; family Myxococcaceae; genus Pyxidicoccus; species Pyxidicoccus xibeiensis. Next base: position 46,243 of record NZ_JAJVKV010000013.1, on the reverse strand, counting down.
TGCTCATCGCCCACCTCTCCTCGGTCTCCGTCAGCCGGGAGGACCGGGTCCGGGGCCTGGCCCAGGGCGCGGACGCCTACTGGACGTCGCCCATGGAGGACGAGGAGCTGCTGGCCAACGTGGAGGCGCTGCTGCGGCTGCAGGGGCGCGCCCAGGCGGCCGTCCGGGCCCGCGACGAGTTCCTCTCCATTGCCGCCCACGAGCTCAAGACGCCCATCACCGCGCTGCGGCTCCACCTGGAGCGGGTCGTCCACCAGAGCTCCCGCGCCCCGTCCGGAACCCTGCCCCTGGCCACCTTGGAGGCGAGCACCCTGCCCGCGCTCCGTCAGCTGGCGCGCCTGCAGCAGCTGCTCGACACCCTGCTGGACGTGTCACGCGTCGGCAGCCACCGGATGACGCTGCAGGTGGAGACCCTGGACCTGGTAGAGCTCATCCAGGACGTGACGCAGCGCCTGTCGGTCCAGGCCCGGGCCGCGGACGTGGAGCTCCAGCTGGAGCTGCCCCCCGGGCAGGTCATCCACTTCGGGGACCGCCTCCGGCTGGAGCAGGTGCTGAGCAACCTGCTCACCAATGCGTTCAAATATGGTAGCGGCCGGCCCGTGCACGTCCAGTTGCGGGAGCAGGACGACGCCCTCCTGCTGACGGTCCGCGACCATGGCATCGGCATCTCCCCCCAGGACCACGCCCGCATCTTCAACCGCTTCGTGCGCGCGGACGGCGCCAGGGAAGCGGATGGGCTGGGGCTGGGGCTGTTCATCGCGAAGGAAATCGTCACGGCCCATGGGGGCACCATCACCGTCGACAGCCAGCAGGGACAGGGCGCGACATTCCAGGTGAGGCTCCCCCGGCACCGGACGGAGCGGTACTGACGAAAGAGAGGACATCTGTGTCGGCCGGAAGTGATGTGGGCGGCAGGAGCGAGCGGAAGGGACGGCAGGAGCGGCTGGTGACCGGCGTTCCACGCCTCGACTTCATCACCAAGGGGGGCCTGCTGAAGGGTGCGTCCTACGCATTCCTGGGGCCGCCCGGTTCGGGCAAGACGGTGCTGGCCCACCAGATTGCCTTCAACCACGTCAAGCAGGGTGGACGCGTCCTCTACGTGACGCTGCTCACCGAGTCGCACGCGCGCATGCTGACGAACCTCGAGGAGATGGCGTTCTTCGACTCGAGCGTCATCCCCGACAAGCTGCACTACATCAGCGGCTACCGGGAGCTGGAGACCGAGGGGCTCAAGGGGATGCTGGAGCTGGTGCGGCGCGCCACCCGGCAGCACCAGGCCACGCTGCTCATCATCGACGGCATGGACGCGGCGAAGGAGTTCGCCCGGAGCGACCTGTCCTTCAAGCGCTTCCTCCAGGAGCTGCAGACGTTCGTCAGCATCATCGGCTGCACGACGCTGCTGCTGTCCCCCCACCACGAAGGGGAGATCCACCCGGAGACCACGGCGGTGGACGGCATCTTCGAGCTGTCGCTCTGGCTGGCCGGGCCGCGCGCGGTGCGGGAGCTGGTGGCGCTCAAGTTCCGGGGCAGCGACTCGCTGCTGGGCAAGCACGAGCTGGAAATCTCGAACAAGGGCATCATCATCCACCCCCGCACGGAGGTGCAGTTCTCCAACCCCGAGGACCGGGGCCGCGAGGACCGCATCCGGATGCCCTTCGGCATCCAACGCCTGGACGACGCGCTGCATGGCGGGGTGCTCTCCGGCTCCACCACCCTGCTGCTGGGCAGCCCGGGCACGGGCAAGACGCTGCTGGGGCTCCACTTCCTCCTCCAGGGGGCCCGGGAGGGCCAGCCCGGCGTCTACTTCGGCTTCTACGAGACGCCGGTGCGGCTGATGGAGAAGGCCGCCGGCGTGGGCATGAGTGACTTGAAGAAGTACGTGGACAAGGGGCTCATCGAAATCCAGTGGCAGCCGCCGCTGGAGCACACCATGGACGCGCTGGCGGAGCGGCTGCTGGAGCGCATCCAGGAGCGCAAGGTGAAGCGGCCGCGGCTCTTCGTGGACAGCGTGGCGGGCTTCCGCTCCGCCGCCGTCTACCCGGAGCGCATGCCGCGCTTCTTCTCCGCCCTCTCCCACCAGCTGCGCATGCTGGACGTCACCACCCTCTACTCGGACGAGACGGCGCTGTTCTCCTCGTCCGTGGAGACGCCGCAGCCCGAGGCGGCGGCGTACGTGGAGAACATCATCTACCTGCGCTACGTGGAGCTGCGCTCGCAGCTGTACCGGCTGCTCTCCATCATGAAGATGCGGGAGAGCCAGTACGACAGCGGCATCCGGGAGTTCGCCATCTCCGATGACGGCATCACCGTCGCGGACACGTTCAGCAGCGCGGAGGCGGTCCTCACCGGGCAGGCACGACTGAGGGCGGACGCCAAGGACACGGACCTCCATCCCCCCATGGGCACGCCCGGGAGCAAGAAGCCCAAGAAGCCCAAGCGGGGTCTGCTGCGCCGGAGGCGGTCATGAAGACCGTCCTGGTCGTGGACGACGAGCTCGACATCGCGGAGGCGGTGAAGTCCATCCTCGAGGACGAGGGCTACAACGTCGTCGTCTGTGCCAACGGCCGCGAGGCGCTCCAGCGCCTGGACGGCGTGCGGCCGGACCTGGCCATCGTGGACGTGATGATGCCGGTGATGAACGGCTTCGAGACCATCCGCGCCATCCGCCGCCACCCGGACTTCAGTCAGCTGCCCGTGCTCATCATGAGCGCCATCGACCCGTCGGTGCGGCCCAAGGAGTACGACTGGGCGGGGTTCCTCAAGAAGCCCTTCTCCCTGAAGGACCTGCTGGAGCACGTGCACACCCTCGCCCCCACCGAGCCCGAGGGTGTGGCGTAGCGTCGAAGAAGCAGGAGGGGCCCGGACCTCGCGGTCCGAGCCCCCCTGCTGCGTCACTTCCGCTCAGCGGCGGACTACGGCCGCAGCTCCCAGATGGCCCGGCCGAAGGTGGCGGCGCGCACCAGGCTGGAGTCCGGGAGGATCTGCACGTCCGTCACGTTGACCAGCGGCATGCCGGCGCCGAAGCGGGTCCACGAGGCGCCCGCGTCGGTGGAGCGGTACACGCCCAGGTGCGTGGCGGCGTACAGCGTGGCGCTGCTGGTGGGGTCCACGGTGACGGTGTTCACCGGCACGCCCGCGGGCAGGCCGTTCTCGATGACCGTCCAGGTGGCGCCGAAGTCGGTGGACTTCCACAGGTGGTTGAACGCCGCGTCCGCGACGACCGAGCTCACGTAGATGACGTTCGCGTTGGCCGGGTCGAACACGATGTCGCTCAGGCTGTAGCCGTTGTTCGGCAGCGCGCCGGCCTGCGTCCAGGAGGTGCCGCCGTTGCTGGTGAGGAACACGCGGCCGGTGTTGGCGACCGCGCCGATGACGCTCGCGTTCGACTTCGCCGCGCCCACGTTGCGCAGGAAGAGGCTGGTGGTGGGCAGGCCGGTGGCGCCGAGCGCCGTCCAGGAGGTGCCGAAGTTGGTGGAGCGGTACACCCGGGCGTTGGTGTGCGTGTACACGGTGTTGCCCGTGGCGTCAGCCAGGCCCAGCGCCATGCGCGTCACGAAGGGCGCGGTGCCGCTGTTGTTGCACTCGGTGATGCCGGTGCACGCGGCCACCCAGTTGAGCCCGCCGTCGGTGCTGCGCTGGATGCGCGAGTAGTACAGCGAGCCGAGCATCAGGCTGGCGTTGGTCGGGTGGATTTCGCTGTCGAAGCCGTCGCCGCCAATCTCCTGGTTGTAGATGGCGGTGTCATTCACGCGCACGCGGGTGCCGTTGTCCTGCAGGCCCGCGATGACGGCGTTGCGGTTGGCCCCGGACATGCCGAGGTCGTAGACGAGGTGCGAGGCGATGCCCAGGTTGAGCGCGTCGGAGAAGGTGGTGCCGCCGTCGGCGGAGACGAAGACGCCGCCGTCACTGCCCACGTAGAGCTTGCCGGCCGCGTCGAAGGCCGCCGCGTGGAAGTCCGCGTGCACGTACGGCAGGGCGAACTGGCCCAGCCAGTTGCTGACCTGCGAGTACGAGGCGCCACCGTCCGTGGTCTTCGCCAGGTGCAGCGCGCCGCCGAAGAACACCAGGCTCGGGTTCGTCGGGTGGACGATGAGCAGGTGGTCGTACCAGCCCTGGCCGTTGAACAGGGTGCTGACGGTGCGGCCCTCGGCGTTGCCGTTCTTGTAGCGCTTGCCGCCGGCGGCCAGCGCCGTCCAGCTGGTGCCACCGTTGGTGGACTTGTAGATGTCCGCCAGGTTGCCGGCGGGGTTGGCCGCCAGCGCGTACAGGGTGGTGCGGCTGGAGGGCGCCGCGGCCAGGGTGATGCGCTCCAGGCCACCGGTGGACGTGATTCCCGTGCTCCGCGTCCACGTGGCGCCGTTGTCGTTGGAGGCCCAGACCTGGCCCTGGGTGGCGCCGTTGGCGTTGAGCGGGTCCGCGTCGATGGCGGCGACGAAGCGCGTGCCACCGGCCCACTCAATGGACCAGCCGTACGTGGGACCGGGGAAGCCGGTGTTCAGGGGGATGGCGGACCACGTCGCGCCCGCGTCCACCGAGCGGAACAGGCCGGCGTTGGTGGCCGCCAGCACGATGTTGCTGTTGCCCGGCGCCACCATGAGGTCGGGAATCTCCGTGGCGTTGCCCAGGTACACGGGCGCGAACCAGGTGTTGCCGCCGTCGGTGGACTTCACCAGGCCGATGCCCGTGCCGTCGAACGGGTCGCCGAGGCCCAGGTACAGCGTGTTGCTGTTGTTGGGGTCCATCGACAGCGAGCCCGTGGACAGGCTGCCCAGCGTCTCCGTCTTCGGCGTCCACGTCGCCCCGGCGTCGGTGGACTTCCACACGCCGCCGCCCGAGAAGGCGATGTAGAGCGTGGAGGCGTTGGTCGGGTCGATGATGATGTCGCGCACCCGGCCCGTGTCCGTCTTGTTCAGGATGGTGCCACCGTTCTGCGCGTAGTTGGCCTTGGTCGGCCCGATGTTCACCCACGTCGTGCCGGTGGCCGCCAGCGAGGCGGACGGATCTCCCGCCGGGAGGATGGGCGAGCTCGTGCCCGGCAGCAGCGAGGAGTACGTCTCACGCTCCTTCGCCGCGGCCTGGTTCATGTGCTTGCGGAACGCCGCGGACCAGGGGCCGCCCTTCTTCTGCTTGCCGTACTGCTTGCCGTAGGACTCGTTGTACCACTCGTCCATCGCCCGCCTGCGGCCGTTCGGGTCGTCCTTCTCTCCCGCGAGGACGGGCCCGCTCAACACCACTGCCGCTGCCGCAAACCACCGCTGCCACGCTTTCCACTGAGACATCCGTACTCCTGAGGGGCCTGGGGAACGTCCGCCCGGGGGGAGTACAACGATAACGCAATTTTCTTTTTATGAGAAGATGGCAAAGAATCCGTGAATGGTTTGGATTCAAAGCAAAGAGGAGCTTTCGCACTCCCCCAGGGCCGGTGCGCATGCGGTCGGGAAGGACCCTCCGAACCCGCATGGAAATCGCGGCGCAAGGGAGAGACTCGGGCCCCCCGCGGGTGGCCACTTCCCCTCTGGCGGGTGGCTATGCTGCGCGCGCCATGACCACTTCCTTCGCCGCGCACTTCCCTGCCCTGCGCTCCGGGTTCAGCTACCTGGACAACGCCGCCGGGGCCCAGGTGCCCACGCACACCATCGACGCCATCTCCGCGTTCCTCTCCAGCGGGAGCTGCAACGTGGGGCAGCCCTACCCGGCCTCGGTGGCGGCCACGGCACTGAAGGCCCGGGCGCGCGTGGAGACGGCGGAGTTCCTCCACTGCCAGCCGGAGGAGGTCCTGCTGGGCACCAGCGCCACCTCGCTCACCTTCCAGCTGGGGCGCGCCTTCTCGCGCCTGTTCCGCGCGGGGGACGAGGTGGTCATCTCCGAGCTGGAGCACGAGTCCAACGCCACCCCCTGGCGGATGCTGGAGGCCCAGGGCGTGGGGGTGCGGACGTGGAAGGCGCGCTGGCCCGAGGGCCGGCTGGAGCTGGCGGACCTGCGCGCGCTGCTCACCCCGCGCACGCGGCTGGTGGCGGTGACGGCGGCGGCCAACTCGGTGGGCGCCACGCCGGACGTGGCCGGCACCGTGGCGCTGGCGCACGAGGCGGGCGCCTGGGCCATCGTGGACGCGGTGCACTCCAGCCCGCACCACCTGCCGGACGTGCAGGGCTGGGGCGCGGACTTCGTCACATTCTCCCAGTACAAGGTCTTCGGCCCGCACCTGGGCTGCCTGTACGTGCGCCGCGAGCTGCTGCCCGGGCTGCCCGCCGACAAGCTCTGGTTCGTCCCCGACGACAGCCCGCAGAAGTTCGAGCCCGGCACGGCCAACCACGAGGGGCTCGCCGGGTGGCTGGGCTCCCTGCGCTACCTGCGCGAGGTGCTGGGCGGAGGGCAGCCGGGGCGCGCGGGCCTGGAGGCGGCCTTCCACCGCATCGAGGCCCTGGAGCGCCCGCTGCTGGAGTCCACGCTGGAGCGGCTGCTCGCGCACCCTCGCGTGCAGCTGTACGGCCCCCGGGAGGCGCGCGGTCGGGTGGCCACCTTCTGCTTCAACGTGAAGGGCGTCCCCACGCGCGCGGTGGCGGAGCACCTGGCGGCGCGAGGCGTGGGCGTGGCCGCCGGCCACTACTACGCCACCCTGGCCGCGCAGGCGCTCGGCCTCATGCCCGACGGGGCCGTGCGCGCCTCGCTGCTGCACTACAACACCGCCACGGACGTGGACCGGCTCTTCGAGGGGCTGGACTCGCTCCGCTGACGGCCCCGGCCGAGCACCCCAGCAGGGTCCGAGAGGTTCGCCTACACTCCGGCGGACGATGAACCGCGAAGAAGCGAACCAGGCCCTCGACCTCATCCGCCGCGTCGTCGCCCAGGCGCGTGACGACTCCGCCCTGCAGAACTGGGGCGTCATCTGGATGCTCCACGCCTTCGTCAACGCGGGCGGCTTCGTGGCCACCCAGTGGCTGTGGACGCAGGGCCACCGGCTGCCGGGCCCCTACGCGCTGCTGTGGGGCGGCCTGCTGACCTTCAACATCGTCACCATCTTCATCCTCAAGCGAAGGGAGACGGCGGGGACGCGCTCCTTCATCGAGCGGCAGATCTGGGCCATCTGGACCACCTTCATCGCCGGCATGGTGCTGGTGGCGGTCATCAACTGGCTGCTCGGCCTGGACCGGCTCTTCATGCCGGCGGTGGCGTGTGTCCTCTTCGGCACGGCCTTCTCCATGATGGGCGCGCTGATGGGCCGCATCTGGTTCCTGGTGGCCGCCGCCTTCGGGCTGGCCGCGCTGGGGATGACGCAGGTGCCGGACCACGCCTTCAACCTGCTCGCCGCGGTGTGGTTCGCCACGCAGTTCGGCGGCGGCCTGGCCCTCCATCGGGCCCGCCTGCGCAGGCTGTCCGGCGGCGGGAGCGGGGCGCGGCTGGTATGAGCCCGGAGTCGCTCGCTGCGCTGGTGACGGTGGCCCTGGAGCCCCTGGGCCTGCCGGAAGCGGAGCTCCACCGCAGGCTCTCCGCGGCCGGAGTGAAGGACCCGGCCTCGGTGCTGGGCGGCATGTCCCGCGACGGGCTGATGCGCGTGGAGCGGCGCCAGTGGGTGCTGACGCCGGCGGGGCACCAGGCGCTGCGGGACGCGGAGAGCGCCCTGGCCGGGGCACATGACCCGAGCCCCACGTCCGAGGGCATGGAGGAGTGCCCGTCGGTGCCCTGGCTCACCCAGGTGCAGACGCACTGGGTGGAGGCGCTGTCCATCAACTACGCGGTGGAGCCGGAGCGCCTGGCCCGCCTGCTGCCCGCGCCGCTGGAGCCGGAGGTCTTCCGGGGCAGCGCGTGGGTGCAGGTGCTGATGTCGTCGCTGCGGGACATGCGGCCACAGGGCCTGTCGCCGCTGCTGGGCATGTGCTTCTACCAGGTGAGCTACCGCGCGGCGGTGCGCTACCGGAACGCGAGCGGAGCCTGGCGGCGCGGGGGCTACTTCGTGCGCAGCGAGACCAGCGACCCGCTGATGCGCCGCGTGGGCAACGCGCTCAAGGAGTTCAAGTTCCACGAGTTTGGAGAGGCGAGCATGGTGATGGCCCGCGAGGGCGACCTGCTCACCGCCGCCGTGGACCCGGAGCCCGCGTTTCCGGGAGGCAAGCTGGTGGGCGTCTTCGACACCCGGCCCAGTACCCGGCCCCCGGCCGGGAGCGTGTGGACGGGGCTGGAGGACCTGCACGAGCCGCTGGTGGAGTGCTACGACGCCCTGGGTGTGGCGGAGGGCTTCGTGTACGTGCTCACCATCGACCGCGAGCCGTGGAACGCGCACTTCGTCACCCCGGTCCAGCTGTACTGCGAGTACTTCGACACGGGGCCGCTCGCCCCGGGCGCCCGGCTGGACTCGGTGCTGCACCTCACCGAGTGCGCCTACCGGTGGCGGCCCCTGCGGAGGGAGCGCCATGCGCAGTAAAGGACGGGGAACGAAGCCCCGGGCAGGAGCGTCCCAGGCGCCATGAGGATTCCCCTCGCCGCCCTGCTGGTGTTCATCGCGCTCACCGCGCACGCGGAGCCGAGCCGGGTCGCCGCCGCGCGCAAGGCCCGGACGCCCGCCGTCGCCGCGCTCTTCAAGTCCGCCGGTGTGGCCTGGCCGCCGGAGCAGATGTACCTGCGGGCCTTCAAGCACGAGAAGGAGCTGGAGGTCTGGGCGGGGCCGAAGTCGGGGCCGCTGGTGAAGGTGAAGACGTACCCGTTCTGCTACGCGTCGGGCGAGCTGGGCCCGAAGCGCCGCCAGGGTGATTTGCAGGTGCCCGAGGGCTTCTACACCATCGACCTCTTCAACCCGTACAGCGACTACCACCTGTCCATGCGCGTCAGCTATCCGAACGCGGCGGACCGCTTCCACTCGGGGCGCGGGGTGGACCCGGGCGGAGCCATCATGGTCCACGGCAACTGCGTGAGCATCGGCTGCATCGCCATCCAGGACGAGCCCATTGAGGAGCTGTACCTCATGGTGCTCGACACTCACGCGAAGACGAAGCGCAACGTCCCCATCCACCTCTTCCCGCGCAGGCTGGATGCCGGGGGCCTGAAGGCGCTGGAGCAGGGCCGGCCCGCCACGGACCCGCTCGTCGCCTTCTGGCGGAGCCTCCAGCCGGCGTACGCCCACTTCGAGGAGAGCCGGCGCGTCCCGGTGACGTCCATCGAGAAGAAGACGGGCACCTACGTGGTGAAGCCGGCGCGCTGAGGCGCCTGGAGCCCGGGCAACGGTGGCCCGGGCCCATGTGCCACCGGAGCCTGGTCGACTATGGGTAGAGGGCGTGGGCCCCCTGCTGGTCGAGCGTCGACAGATTGCGCTCCCACGTCTGTATGCCGCCGCAATGCGGATAGCCCATGATGGAGTCGGGGTCGTAGGGGGTCAGCCTGCAGAAGTTGCTGTCCTCGTAGCAGCCGGGGGCAGGATTCGGCGTGGGACTCGGCTCGTGACGGAAGCCAAGCACGTGCCCGAGCTCGTGCCGCAAGACGCCTGCCAACGTATAGGGCCCGGTGCTGCCGAACAGGCTGGTGCTGATGAGGATGTTGCGCCCGCTGCGGCTGGAGTTCGGGAAGAACGCGCGCGCCAGATACGAGGTGGTGGTCGTCTGACGGACGTCGAACACGACTCCAGCCTGCGAGGCGGTGCAACTGCCATCGTACTGGCTCAGGTGGATGAAGTTGACGTTTGCCACGGTCTCCCAGGTCGCAGCCGCGGAGGCCATCGCACTCACGACGGTGGAGTAACGGCTGCCAAAGCTGGCCGTGCTGATGCAATAGGTCAGGTTCCGGGCAGCGGTGGCGCTCCACTTGATGCGCTGGCCATTGAGGCAATAGACGGCGAGCGCGTCCTCGCGGGTGCCCAGCTCGGGATTGACGAAGGTGTCGTAGTACTCGCGGAGGCCGTCGACGCCCTCGACGGGGATGTCGCCGTTGACGACGAAGACGTCCGAGTCGGGCTCGTCGTGGGCCGTCGCCTTGAACTCCTCGAAGGACAAGCCCTCACGAGCGCCCTCGGACGGAAGCTCTGCCTCGGGGCTGCCGCACGACGAACACAGCAGTGACACACCAGCCAGCAACGCGATGGAGCGGAGGTTGCGCATGGAGTTCCCTTCCTCGTTGGACAGGAAATCTGTCCAACCCGGAAGCGTAACTGGGCCAGAACGAACCGAGGGCCCATTGCGCGTCCTGGCGCCCGATGACGCATGGCGGCCCGCGTCGAAGCGGGTGTGGCTCAGGGCGTCACGGCGGCGGCGAACTTCCTGCGGCCGTCGCGGATGGTGAGGATGACGGCGGGCTTCACCGGGTTGCGGTTGGCATCCAGGGTGAGCGTGCCGGTGGCCCCGGGGAAGTCCTTCGTCGCGGCGAGCGCGTCACGGATGGCGGGGCCGGACAGGGGCTCCGCCTTCTCGATGGCCGCGAGCGCCACCTTGGCGGCGTCATAGCCCAGGGCGGAGGCGGCCTCGGGAGAGCGGCCGTAGCGCGCGCGGAACGCGGCGACGAAGCGCTGCAGCTCCGGCGCGGGGTTGTCCTCCGCGTAGTGCGACGAGTAGTACGCGCCCTCCAGCGCGCCGCCGGCCAGCTCGAAGATGCGGTCGGACTCCCAGCCGTCACCGCCCAGCAGTGGCTGCGTCATGCCCAGCTCGCGCGCCTGGCGGGCGATGACGCCCACCTCGCTGTAGAAGCCGGGCAGGTACAGCGCCTGCGGCTTCGCCCTCCTCACCGCGAGCAGCGGCCCCCGGTAGTCCGTGTCGCCCTTGGAGTAGCTCTCCGCCGCAACCACCGTCCCGCCGAGCGCCTTGAAGGCGTCGGTGAACGCCCCGCTCAGCCCCATGGAGGAGGCGTTCTTGGCGTCGTGCAGGACGGCGACACGGTCGAGCTTCAGCGTCTCGCGGGCGAAGCGCGCCATGGCGCCGCCCTGGAAGGGGTCGATGAAGCAGGTGCGGAAGATGTAGTCGCCCTTCTTCGTCACGTCCGGGTGCGTGGCGGACGGCGTCACCATGGGCACCCGCGCCGCCTGCGCGGCGTCCGCGATGGCGAGCGAGCCGGACGACGTCACGTCTCCGAGGATGACCGCCACGCGGTCCTGGCCAATCAACCGCTGGGCCGCGGCCACGGACTCCTCGATGCGGCCCTGGGTGTCATAGGAGCGCAGCTCCACCTTGCGGCCCTTCACCCCACCCTTCGCGTTGACCTCCTCTATCGCGAACTGGATGCCGTCCCTCACCACCGTGCCGAACGAGGCCTCCGAGCCGGTGAGGCTGCCCAGTGTCCCCAGGAGGATGGGCCCCGTCTGCGAGGCGGCCTGCTGTTGAGGCACGGGCGCGGCCTCCGGCGGCGCGGCGGGCGGAGCCTTCCGCTCACAGGCGAGGGTTCCCAAGGCGAGGGCTGCGAGCAGTGGAATGAGTCGGGGCATGCGCGGTTTCTCCGGGCGCGGACTCTGGCACGGGCCCGGACGTCAGAACACCTTGCCGGGATTGAGGAGGCCGGAGTCGGAGCATGCGCGGCGCCTCCGGGCGCGGACGCTGGCACGGGCCGGACGTCAGAACACCTTGCCGGGGTTGAGGAGGCCGGAGTCGGAGCATGCGCGGCGCCTCCGGGCGCGGACGCTGGCACGGGCCGGACGTCAGAACACCTTGCCGGGGTTGAGGATGCCGAGTGGGTCCAGCGCGCCCTTGATGGCGTGGTGCAGGTGCAGCCCGCCCGGACCGAGCTGCTCGCCGAGGAAGGGCCGCTTGAGGGCGCCGACGCCGTGCTCGCCGGTGATGGTCCCGCCCAGCGCGAGCGCCGCGCGGAGGATGTCATCGAACGCGGCCCGGGCCCGCGAGAGGGCCACGGGGTCATTCCGGTCGAAGACGACGGTGGGGTGCATGTTGCCGTCGCCCGCGTGGCCGAAGGTGCCGATGAGCACGTCGTGCTTCGCGGCGCTGCGCTCGACGGCGTCCAGCAACTCCGCGATGCGCGAGAGCGGGACGCCGACGTCGTCGAGCAGCGTGGCGCCCTGCTTCTCCAGCGCGGGATAGGCGAGCCGGCGGGCCTGCATCAGCAGCTCACCCTCGGCCTCGTCAGCGGACTGCGCGACGAAGGTGGCGCCGGCGGACTCGCAGGCGGCGGCCATCTGGGCGAGCTCCGCCACGCCCTGCTCGCCTCCCGCATCGGAGCGCGCGAGCAGGAGCGCGGCGGCCTCCACGTCCAGGCCCATGGGCCCGAAAGCCTCGACGGCGCGGACGGTGGCGCGGTCCATCAGCTCCAGGAGCGAGGGCCGGGTGGAGGCCATGATGTCCGTCACCGCCACCCCGGCGCCCACGAGCGTGGGGAACGAGGCCACCAGCGTCGTCGCCTTCGGAGGACGGGGCCGCAGCTTCAGCGTGGCCTCGGTGATGACACCCAGCGTGCCTTCAGAGCCGACGAACAGCCGGGTGAGCCCGTAGCCAGCGGAGTTCTTCATGGTACGCCCACCGGTGCGGACGACGGAGCCATCCGCGAGCACGGCCTCGAGCCCCAGCACGGCGTCTCCCGTGACGCCGTACTTCACGCAGCACAGGCCGCCCGCGTTGGTGGCGAGGTTGCCGCCGATGGAGGAGAACTCCCAGCTCGCCGGGTCGGGCGCGTACCAGAGCCCCTGCTCCGCCGCTGCGGCCTTGACGGCGGCATTGAGCACTCCGGGCTGGGCGACCGCGAACATGCCGCGCCGGTCGACTTCCAGTACGCGGTTCATCCGCGACAGCGACAGGACGATGCAGCCGTCCACGGCGTTCGCCCCGCCCGACAGCCCCGAGCCCGCGCCCCGGGGCACCACGGGAACACGCAGGGCAGAGGCGACCCGGAGGACGGCCTGCACCTCGGCGGTCGAGCCGGGGCGGACGAGGACGCGGGGCATGCCCGCCGGAGCCCACTCCGCCTGGTCCCGGCGGTGGGCTTCGAGCACGTCGGCGTCGGTGACGAGCGCCTCGGGCGGCAGCACGGCCGCAAGCGCATGGAGCAGGTCCGCCGTCCCCTGGGACATCGCCGTGTACCTCCCGGTCCGTACCGTGCTCCAACCCGACGGTGGGGGCGCACCTTCCCACCGTGGGTTGCGATAGGGACGTATGCCAGTTAGCTTATGGAGGTTCCTGCGTCCTCGCAGCCGGTCTCGCCAGCCGGTCCCAACTCGGCGTCTGGATTGTCCTCAGTCCCCAGTCTGGTGTGGTCCTCGCGCGAGAACATCCGCGCCCAGGTGCTGTCCCTCCTGCAAGCGGCGCCCTCGGCGGACCCGTGGCTCCGATTCCGGATTGTGGGCCTGCTCGGAATCTTCGGAGGTCCGGAGCAGCTCCCGCTCCTACGCACCCTGCTTTTCGATACGCGAGAGGACTTCTCCGTTCGCAACCGGGCCCTGTGGGTCGGCGCACGGCACGGGCTGCGCCTCTCTGGCACGGAGCTGTCGCAGCTGCTCCATCGAACGTCGGCTCGCACCTGTCCCGGGCATTACCACCTTGGGCCATGTGGCCCCTCGCTGGGCACCCTCCTGGACCCGGCACGACTCGACGACGATGGCACCGAGGTGGAGGCGGCGTTGCTCCAGGTGTCCTCAGAGGAGCGAGCACGAATCCTCGCCGACTCCGACACCGCTCCCCTGCCTGCCCGACTCGTGGAGGGGTTGTTCACGCGCTGGCATCAGTCCGACCGCCACGAGGTCTCGGAAGCGGGAAACCTGGACGTGGCGCTGGCCCACCGCGAGCGCCCGGAGGCGTGGAAGCTCCTCACGGAGTGGACCCGGGAGCTGACTGCCTACGACCAGCAGGGGCTCCTGTACGGCGGACTGTCACGCGAGGAACTGGCGCGGCTCGTGAGGGATGCGCCCGACGCGATGCAACGTGCCGCCAATGCGCTCCTGCTGCCCCTGTCCGACCTGCGCGGCTACTTCGGCGAGGAGGCACTGCTGCGCCTCCTGCTCCGCATCGTGCGAGCAGAAAGCTCCGCCTGGACCGTGCCCTACGGGCTCGTGGAGCGCCAGCCGGCCTTCGCCCGGGCCACGGTGTTGCTCTGTGAATGGCCGGAAGCCCGGCCGTTCCTGTACCGCTACCTCTGCGACTTCACCCTTGCGACAGAGGTACGGCACGAGCTGCTCGACAGTCTCTTCGACCACGACCGGGCCGTTGCCATCCGGTGGGCACTCGTCGCGGCGAGGTACGCCGACAACACGCCCCTCGTCCGCTTCGTCCTCCGGCTTGCGGCACAGAGGCCCGAGCCCGGAGACCGCCCGCTGTTCCTCACCGGCCTGCGCGGCACCGATGACGTGTCGCAGTGCTTTGCTCTCGAGGGGCTGCTGGCCCTGGGCGAGTCGGGCGCCAGTTGGTGCGACCGGCTCGGCTCCCTCATCCACGCGAACCACCCAGCGGTGCGGCTCCGAGCGGCCGCGGGCCTCGCACAGCAAGGCAGGAGCGAGTGGCTTCCCATGCTGCGACATGCGGCCCTCGAAGCGCCCGAGCCCTGGCTGCGCGCCGATGCACTCCGCTGGCTGGGACAGGTGGATGCGGAAGCCAGCCGGCCCGTGCTGCTGCGCGCACTCACCACCGAGGGCCCCTGGGGGAACAGGCAGATTGCCCCTGGAGCGGATGAGGCAGTCTGGGCCCTGTCCCGCCTGGGCTCGGTCGAGGACCTCTGCGCACTGCTCGATGCGAGCTTGAAGGGGTGCTGCTCCGCACTGCTCGATGAAGCGCTGGAGTTCCACCTGGCGCGACAGGAGGGACATCCCGTGAAGAACGTCCCTCCCCCTCTTCGCAGCTATGTGGCCGACGTCCTGGACGGGTCGCTCAGAGTCGGTGCAGGAACTTGAGCAGGTCCTGCTTCTCCGTCGCGCTGAGGGACTCGGGAGGCCCGCCCGGTGTCTCGGGTGGGTGGACGGGCGGCAGGTTCAGGGGCGTGGTGAAGGGCAGGACGAACTGGCTGTAGATGTCCACGACGACCTCCAGGTTCGCCACGCTGTTGTCGTGGTAGTAGGGCGCGGTCCTCGAGATGCCGCGAAGCGTGGGGATGTCGAAGGCCTCGAAGTCCAGCGGGTTGCCGGTGATGACCGCGCGGCCCGGATCGGTGGAGAACCACTGCGGGAAGAGGTTGGGGCCGACGATGGGCGCACCGTTCTCATCCAGCTTCGGGTTCGGGTCATAGGGATGACCGCTGGCCGTGACAGGATTGGGCGGAAGGTCTGTCACCTGCTGCGTCCGCGTGCCATCCGTGTAGAAGCGGAACCGGTAGCGCGGCAGCTCGATGTCGGTGTTGAACAGCACGGGGAACTGACCAATCTGTCCCAGGTAGGAGAAGCCAGAGAAGGCGACGTTCACGATGTTGACGTCCGCGCGCGCTCCCTGCGCGGGCACGGGCCCCACGCCCGGGACGTGGGTGAAGAGGACGTTGCCGTCGGGCTTCGTCACCGGGAACTGGGCGGCAAGCTCCAGGACGCCCGGATGGGAGATGCGGCTGAGCGTGGCTCCACCGTGGCAGGCCTCGCAGGCGACCTTGAAGACCTCCCGGCCGCGCAGCTCCTGCGGCGTGAGCCACATGAAGTCCTCGGGGACGGGAATCTGGCCGAGCGGGACGCCGAACCCGAGCAGGTCGGAGACGAACCGTGCGCGAGGCGAGGTGAACTCGCCGCGCTGGAAGTCCGCGACCTTGCGCAGCTGCGAGCGGGACACGGGGCCACCCTCACTGTGGCTGGTGATGGCGGCCTGCGCCTGGTCCTCCAGGTTGGACTCGCGGCCGTCGAGCTGGAAGTGCGGCCCGGTGATGGCGACATCCTGGATGCTCGGCACGCCGCGCCAGACGGCAATCTTCCGGTCGGGCGGAGTGATGACGTTGCCCTGGGTGTCGATGACATCCATGTTCGCGGGCAGCGGGAGGACGACGCGGACGAGGCCCTTCTTCAGATGCTCGTATGTGGGGACCGAGGCCTCCGGGTCATCCGCGTCGATGCGGTTGAACAGCGGGTCGTTCGGGTTGGAGGCGAGGCGAGCCTGGACATTCTCCGGCCGCAGCGCCGTGCTCTCATCGAGGACGTGGCAGGTCGCGCACGAGCGCCCGTTGGTGTTCGCGAAGGCCTCGCTGAAGAGCTTCTTGCCGGCGGCGGTGCTCTTGAGAGCGGACGGGGACTCGGTGGTGGCGAGGACCGTGGCCGCCGCCACCTCGCCCTCCTCCGGCTCCTGTGCCGAGTCGCTGGTGCAATTCGTCAGTCCGCCGAGTGCAAATGCACTGGCGAGACACGCGAGGACGCGTGTGGAAAGCATGGGAATGTCTCCGGGGTGGGTGGCACCCCAGAGAACACCGGCGGTGCGTGAGAGTGTCACCGGGCTGCAGCGCATGGAGACGGATAGGCTTGTGGAGGCCGGCAGCAAAGGAGCGTGCATGCACCCCGGTGTGACCATCACCACTGATGACACCCACGACTGGCACCTGCCGGTCGCTGCTTCCGGCCTGCTGCTGCACGTGCCCGCCGAGGGCCGCTGGCTCCAGCGCCCTGCCCTGCACATGGAGGCCGCACCGGACTTCCGGCTGCGGCTGGTGAGTGGTGGACAGCCGCTGCTCTGGGCTCGCATCCAGGCCTACTGGGACCAGAGCGTCTTCCTCCGGGGGACAGCCCCCGAGCCCTGGAAGCTGCCGCTCCTGACCGCGCCTGACATCCGCGCCGTGACGTCCGAGCCCGGAACGCCGTCCTGGTGGGAAGCCTGGGCGCGATACCTGGGACGTGCGCTCATAGACGCCCCCGCGACGGTGCTGCACACGGGCCGCTGGTGCCTGCGCCCCATCGACGTCATCCCCCCGGAGCAGGCCTCCCGCCACGCCGTCAGCTCCATGGAATGGGGCTTCGGTCAGGCCCCCACCTCACCGCACTCGCTGGACACCATCCTCCAGTTCCTCCCTGCGTGGACGGAGAACTGGTGGCAGGAGCGTCCGGAGCACAAGTGCGGGGTCGTGCTGCCGCTGCGCGCGCCTTCCGCACCGGACGATGGACGGGTGAAGAGCTGGCGCAAGCGCGCTCGGGACGGGACGCTGCCTCCCGCGCTGCTGCTCTATGTGGACATCTTCGCGAAGTGGCTCCTGCTGGACGGGCATGACCGCATCCACGCGGCGCTGCTCGAAGGCGTGGAGCCTCCGCTGCTCGGCCTGTGGCCCTACATCGATACCGTGCAGCCAGCGAGTGCCGTCCGCGAGCAGGGCGCGCTGATTGGCGCCGAGCTTCAGCTGCGCGCCGGGGCGACGCCCGAGGTCATCGACCGCGTGAATCGCCAGCTGGTGCGCAGCTTCCACTGGCCCGAGCGCGGCACCGTCACTCGCGCCTGGCCCATTGCGGGCGGCGCTGAAGCCTGGCGCGCGGAGGTGCTCGCCGCGCGCCGGGAGAACACGGGGCCCCTGGACGAGGACGACTGGAACTGGTTCGTCTCCGCCAGGGGCTGACGGCGTCAGGGCCGCGCGAGTCTCAGCGGGGCGCAGGAGCCTCCGGGAGAGCGGCCTTCGCGTCCTGCCCGCCCGCCGGAGCACGCGCAGGAGCATCGGCCTTCAGGATGTTCACCAGGGCCATCATCTGTGCCACCAGGGTGGCTACACCCTGCCCGTCCTGCGTCCCGCCATTCCCGCCGATGGACACCGAGCGCAGCTCCTTCGGCTGAGGAAGCTTCTCCGCGATGTCGGGCAGCAGCTCCACCAACCGGGCCTGCACGTTGGCGGGAGTGAGCTCGTTGAGGATGCGCTGCCGCGCGTCCATCAGCTCCAGCTCGGCCTTGGCCTGGCGGTTGCCCGCCGCCCGCTGCACGTCCGCGACCTCGGTGTGGGCCAGGACCTCCCGCTTGAGCCGCGCGGCCTCCGAGTCCTGCTTCAGCCGTGTCAGCTCCGCCTCCACCGCGAGCCGCGCCTTCTCCAGCTCCACCGTCTGGAGCGCGGACTGCTGCCGCTCCAGCGCGAGCTGCCGCGCGTCCTCTTCCTCGCGCTGCTGCCGCCGCAGGCGCTCGGACTGCTCGCGGTCGTACGACTGCGCGTCCTTGCTGGCGCGAAGCATGGCGAGCTCACCGTCGCTCTCCAGCCGCATGCGCTCCCGGGTCTGCTCCACCTCCAGCTCGCGCTGTGCCAGCGCCTCCTCCGTGCCGAGCGCCGCCAGCCGGGCCACGCGCTCGCGCTCCGAGCGGAACGGCGTCTGGAGGCTCTCCCAGAGGCGCGCGGAGCTCACCACCGCCTCCTTGATCTGCACCGTGACGATGCGCAGCCCCAGGCCCTTGTCACCGCCGCCACCGCCCTCCGCCACGTGTCGGAGGCGGGCCGTCAGCTCCTCGATGATGGGCTGCTTGTCGGAGAGCACCGCGTCGATGCTCATGGTGGCCACCTTGTCCTTGATGGCCGCCTCCGCCTGCTCGCGCAGCTGCACATTCACGACGCGCATCGGGTCCTCCGCGTCCGTGAAGTCCAGCTTCCGGTACGCGGTGCCGAAGTCCTCGATGATCCACTGCACGTAGCCCTGCACCAGCAGTCCCTGCAGCTCGCGGCAGATGCAGTGCGCGTTGATGATGATGGTCTGCATCGCCCCGGGGGCCACGATGAACGAGTCCCGCGTCGGGTCGAACCGGAACGACACGCCCAGGCCGATGTGCAGCGGCTGTGAATGGCCCCGGCGCGTGTGCACGACATAGGCGTTCGGCGGGACGATGACCGTCTTCCACTTCCAGAAGCCGCTGATGCGCACGTCCACCGCGTTGCCCGTCCGCTCGACCGGGACGGCGGCCGCCCTCCGCGCGGGCATCATCGCGTTCTGCTGGGGCATCCCCCCAGGGGACATGACCTTGCGTGCCTTCAGGTCCACCTCCAGGCGCTGCTGCTGCTCACGCACCTGGTCCAGGTACTCGTTGCGCACCGGCTCCTTCGACATGCTCATGGCCCCCCCTCCTCTGGAGCGGCGCCGGTCATCGGCGCACGGTCCTCCATGGGTATCGTCAGTCAGGGGAGTCTACCGGAACGCGTCGGCGACGGTGCCGTCCCCCGAGCCATCCAGGCTGGCGGTGCGTGCAGGTAGGCTACGACCATGGACGCAGTGCAGCTTCGAGAGCAGTGGAGATGCTGGTACAGCAACGGGCCACCCGTGGCCCACGTGCTGCGCCTCCAGCACCCGGAAAACTGGCTGCGCATCCACAGCCTCCCGGAAGCGCAGCGCTATCCCGACAGCCCCGAGGACTGGACGGAGCTGCTCGCCCGGCACAATGAGGTCGCCACTGGAATGCTCGGAGAGGGTGGCCGGGGGGTCCTCATCGCCGCACGAAATGCCTTCGACGGAGAGCCACTGCCCGAGCAGCTCGACAATGAGCCCGAGCCCCTGGCGACCCTGAGCCCCAGGCTGCTGGGCCCCATCGACGCGGACTGGCCGGGCGCGGTGGCACTGAAGTCGCACTACGACAGCACCGTCGGGCTGTACGCCGTCGAGCTCCGCTGGCACCGCGGCGCCTACGACACGCTGCTTCGGGCAATCGCCAACTGGGAGGTCGCCCTGGTGCTCTTCGTCTCGAGCGACAGCGGGCGCGTCTACGCGCCCTATGACGGCGGCGCCGACCTCTTCTTCCCCAACCCCGAGGAGCGTGACCTCGCCCGCGAGCGCTACCAGGCCTGGCTCTCCCAGTTCCCGGGCGGCCTGTAGCTGGCGCTACGGAGCCCGCTGGTCCGTTCGCCAGTCCCACTCGGGGACCTGGAGCTTCGCCAGGAAGCGGTCCCCGCGCCACACACGCCCGTAGTCGTCATCAATCCAGTACTGCGAGGAAGGGCCGGGCAACGCTTCGAGCAGCTCCGCGATGAACCTGCGCACGACGGTGAAGTCGTCGAAATTGACGAGGAAGAAGATGCAGCCCCGGACCTGTCGCCGGAACTCCGGGTCCACATCCTCGTTCGTCTCGTAGTCCTCCCTCGAGAAGTCCGGGTCGGTCATCACGCTCAGGTCGATGCACCAGGCGAACGCGGGCCCCTGGAGCTGCACTCCGTCCGGACGCACGAACATCACACCGGTAGTCCAGGACGCGGGAAGGTGCGCCGTCAGTCGCTCCGGCGTGAGCCACTCGGGAGGGATGAGCACGAGAGCCTGCGGCATGCGGACTCGCTGGAGCGCGCGCTACTTCGAGCGCAGCAGCACGAACTCCACGCGGCGGTTCACCTCACGGCCGGCGGGAATCAGGTTGGGTGCCTTGGGCCGCTTGTCCCCCGCGCCCGAGGTCTCGATGCGGGACGCGTCCAGCCCGGACTTCACCAGCAGCTCCGCCACCGCCTTCGCGCGGGACTCGGACAGCGCCTGCCGGCCCTGCGCGGAGCCCTCGCGGTTGTCGGTGTGCCCCTCCAGCCGCACGCGCAGCGACTCGTCGCGCACCAGCATGTCCACCAGCAGCGCCAGCCCGGCCGTGGAGCCCTTCTTCGGCGTGGCCTGCTTCTCACCGAAGCGCGGCGCCCTGGGCAGCTCCACGCGCTCGTTCTTCACGCTGACCTGCTGCGTCTTCTTCGCCGGAGCCTTCGCGAGCGTGAAGGCCACCGTGGGCTCCTGCTCGCGCGACAGCCGCACCTTGCGCGTCTGCGCCAGGTAGCCCTTCGACAGCACGTCCACCGTGTACTCGCCCGGCGGCAGCATCACCGGCGTGCCCTTGCGCGCCTTGCGGTCCAGCAGCACCTGCTTCGGCGCGCCCTTCGGATTGCGCAGGTACACCGTCGCCGCGACGGGCTTCTTCCCGGCCAGCACCTTCAGCAAGAGCCGCGCGGGCGCCGTGGGGCCCTCCTCCGGCCGCTGCGCCGTCGCCGTGACGGGCTGCGTCCCCGACACCGGCTGCACCGGCGACGTGCCCGGCTTCACGGGCGGCGTCTGGGCCACCGTCGCCGCGGGCGTCCCCGCGTCCTGCGCATCCGGAATGGCCACGTCCGCCAGCTGCGCGGTCATCTCCACCGACACGTCATGGGACAGCTTCAGCTTCAGCCGCGGGTCCGGCGCGGTGGGGTTGATGCCGGGCATCACCTTCACCCGCACCCTCAAGCCCTTCTGCACCTGGAACGTGACGGACGCGGTCAGCTTCCACAGGAAGCCGCTCTCTTCGCTGAAGAGGTTCCACGCGTCGCTGGCGTACGTGACGTGCGACACCAGCGTGAAGGAGCCCTCCTCCACCTTGAGAACCGCCAGCCGGTGCAGGCCGGGGCCATTGAGCTTGTCCGGCCCCGGGATGATGAGCGGCTGCCCGTTGAGGAGGAACTCCGCCTCTACAAGCTTGTAGCCGCGTGCAGTCCCCGCGCCGGGGAGCCCCTCGAAGGAGACGACCACCTCCGGCGGAGGCGTCTTCACCAGCTCCTGGAGCTGCCGGTCCAGGTCCTCGCGCGCCCGCTGCTCCACGGACGAAGGCTCGGCCGCGCGCGCGGAGGCGGCGAGCAGTCCCATGAGGACGAGGAGAGGTAACTGGAGTGAGGGAGAAGCCACGGGGGTCTACAGCATCTCACAACCCGGCCACACCGCGAGTTGTCCGCCGGCAGGGCTGACGACCAGCCGACCCTCCGGACTCCTCCCCGCTCCCCGGGGGCGTTATCCTCGCGACATGTCCAAGCGTTACCGCTGCACCCTCTGCACCCACGTCTATGACCCGGCGGAAGGCGACCCTGCTTCGGGCATCCCTCCCGGGACTGCCTTCGAGGACATCCCCGCCGACTGGATGTGCCCCGACTGCGGTGCCACCAAGGCCGACTTCGAGCCCATCGAAGACTGAGCCCCCACCCCCACTTGTAGCTCCCATGGGGAGAGGTTTCGGCCCCCCTGTGGGACACGTGCCTTCCGGCTACCCATCCGGGGGGCAACGGCGCTACGCCTACGCCCCCAGGACCCTCGAAGAGGCCATGCGATGAACGACTTCCAGTTCCAGGAAATGCTGCCACTGGGCAAGGACGAGACGCCCTTCCGCCTGCTCACCAAGGACCACGTCTCCACCTTCGAGGCCGCCGGCCGCACCTTCCTCCAGGTCGAGCCCGAGGCGCTCACGCTGCTCACCCGCCAGGCCATGCGCGACATCGCGCACCTGCTGCGCCCCGGCCACCTGGGCCAGCTCGCCCACATCCTCAAGGACCCGGAGGCGTCGGCGAATGACCGCTTCGTGGCGCTGGAGCTGCTGAAGAACGCCAACATCGCCGCCGGCGGCGTGCTGCCCTCCTGCCAGGACACGGGCACCGCCATCGTCATGGGCAAGAAGGGCCAGTACGTCCTCACCCGTGGCAACGACGAGGAGGCCATCTCCCGGGGCGTCTTCGACACGTACCGCACGTCCAACCTGCGCTACTCGCAGATGGCCGCGCTCGACATGTACAAGGAGGTCAACACCAACAACAACCTCCCCGCGCAAATCGAGCTCTACGCCACCGACGGAGACGCCTACAAGTTCCTCTTCATGGCCAAGGGCGGCGGCTCCGCGAACAAGAGCTACCTCTTCCAGGAGACCAAGGCGCTGCTCAACCCGCAGAGCCTGCTGGCCTTCCTCGACGCCAAGATTCGCTCGCTCGGCACCGCCGCGTGCCCGCCGTACCACCTGGCCATCGTCGTGGGCGGCACCTCCGCCGAGTTCGCGCTGAAGACGGCCAAGTACGCCTCCGCCCGCTACCTGGACACCCTGCCCCGCGAGGGCAACGCCCAGGGCCGCGGCTTCCGCGACGTGGAGCTGGAGCAGGAGGTGCTGAAGCTCACGCAGCGCATGGGCATCGGCGCGCAGTTCGGCGGCAAGTACTTCTGCCATGACGTGCGCGTCATCCGCCTGCCCCGCCACGGCGCGTCCTGCCCGGTGGCCATCGCCGTGTCGTGCTCCGCGGACCGGCAGGTGCTGGGCAAGATTACGCGCGAGGGCGTCTTCCTGGAGCAGCTGGAGGCGGACCCGGCGAAGTACCTGCCGGAGACGACCGAGGCAGACCTGAACAGCGAGGTGGTGAAGATAGACCTCAACCGCCCCATGTCCGAGATTCGCGCCGAGCTGTCGCGCTACCCCATCAAGACGCGCCTGTCGCTCACCGGCCCCATGGTGGTGGCGCGAGACATCGCCCACGCCAAGCTCAAGGAGCGCCTCGACGCCGGCCAGGGCATGCCGCAGTACATGAAGGACTACATGGTCTACTACGCCGGCCCGGCGAAGACGCCCGAGGGCTACGCCTCCGGCTCGTTCGGCCCGACGACGGCGGGCCGCATGGACGCGTACGTGGACCAGTTCCAGGCCGAGGGCGGCAGCTTCGTGATGCTCGCCAAGGGCAACCGCTCGCCCGCCGTCACCGAGGCGTGCAAGAAGCACGGCGGCTTCTACCTGGGCTCCATCGGCGGCCCGGCCGCGCGCCTGGCGCAGGACTGCATCAAGAAGGTGGAGGTGCTCGAGTACCAGGAACTCGGCATGGAGGCCGTGTGGAAGATCGACGTGGTCGACTTCCCCGCCTTCATCGTGGTGGACGACAAGGGCAACGACTTCTTCGCCAACATCAACAAGCCGTCGGCGAAGAAGGCCTGAGCGTCAGACGCCCGGCGGCAGCTCCCCGCTCGTCGTGACGACGGGCGGGGCGCGCTTCTTCGGGATGACGGAGCGGCGCGGCCCCTTGAGGGCCACCGCCAGCAGCATCGACGCGGGCAGCAGCATCCCCAGCCCCTGGGTGAGGTTGTCCGGGGGCCGCACGACGGCCCCCAGCACCAACGCGGCGAAGAGAAGGCCACAGACCAGCCGGAGGACGAGGGAGCTCACGCGGGGGACCTCTATCAGGAGTGCTCCCCAGCGTAAGCAGCCGGGCCGACGTGTCCAGCCGGCCCCCTCGCCTCACGTCCGGACGACTACCAGACCTTCACGCGCTGCTCGGGCGGCAGCCAGGCGCCGTCGCCCTGCTTCACGCCGAACGCCTCGTAGAACTCCGGCATGTTCCGCACCACGCCGTTGACGCGGTACTGCGGCGGCGAGTGCGAGTCCGTCAGCAGCATCTGACGCATGGCGTCGTCCCGGTAGAGGCCGCGCCAGATCTGCGCCCAGCCCATGAAGAAGCGCTGGTCGCCGGTGAAGCCGTCGATGAGGGGCGCGGCCTGCTTCTCCAGGGAGAGCTTGTAGGCCTTGTACGCCACGGTGAGACCGCTGAGGTCGCCGATGTTCTCCCCCAGGGTGAGCTGGCCGTTGACGTTCATCGCCTCCAGCGGGCTGAAGCCGCCGTACTGCTGCACCAGCATGTTGGTGCGCTTCTGGAAGCCGGCCTTGTCCTCGGCGGTCCACCAGTCGCGCAGGTTGCCGTCGCCGTCCGAGCGGCTGCCCTGGTCGTCGAAGCCGTGGCTGAACTCGTGGCCGATGACGCCGCCGATGGCGCCGTAGTTCGTCGCGTCGTCCGCCTCCGGGTTGAAGAACGGGGGCTGGAGGATGGCGGCGGGGAAGACAATCTCGTTCATCGTGGAGCTGTAGTAGGCGTTCACCGTCTGCGGCGACATGCCCCACTCCGTCCGGTCGATGGGCTTGCCCAGCTTGGCCACCGCGCGGTTGAACTCGAACGCGTCCCCGCGGCGGATGTTGCCCACCAGGTCGTCCGCCTTGACCTCGAGGGACGAGTAGTCACGCCACTTCTCCGGGTAGCCAATCTTCACGCCGAACTTCGCCAGCTTGGCCTGGGCCTGCGCCTTGGTGGCGGGGCTCATCCAGTCCAGCCCCTCGATGCCCTGGCGGAAGGCCTCGCGCAGGTTGTCCACCAGCTCCACCATGCGCTTCTTGGACTCGGGGCTGAAGTGGCGCTCCACGTAGAGCTGGCCCACGGCCTCGCCCAGCGTGTCGTTCACCGCGCCCACGCCGCGCTTCCAGCGCGGGCGGTTCTCCTGCATGCCCTGCAGCGTCTTGCCGCGGAACTCGAAGTTCGCCGTCTCGAAGGCGCCGTTGAGCAGCGGGGCGCGCTCGTCCAGCACCTTGAAGGTGAGGTACTGCTTCACCACGGGCAGCGGCGTCTTCTTCAGCAGGCCCGCCATGGCCGTGAAGTAGTCGGGCTGGCGGATGATGACGCCCGGGGTGGCCTCGGCGCCGGCGGCCTTGAGGAAGCGCGCCCAGGAGAAGCCCGGGGTGAGCGCGTCCAGCTCCGCCACGTTCTTGAGGTTGTAGGTGGCCTCGCGGTCGCGGTTGCGCGCGCGGTCCCACTGCTTCTCCGCCAGGGCCGTCTCCAGCGCGAGGATGGCCTGCGCCGCCTTCTTGCCGTCCTTCTCCCCGGCCAGCGTGAAGAGCTTCTCGATGTACGCCACGTACGCGGCGCGCATCTCCACGAAGCGGGGCTCCTGCTTCGAGTAGTAGTCCCGGTCCGGCAGCCCCAGGCCGCCCTGGTTGGCATAGACGATGTAGCGCGTGGCCTGCTTCTGGTCCTGGCCCACGAAGATGCCGAAGGGCACCTGGATGCCGTCGCGCTGCAGCTCCGCGAACAGCTCGGGCAGCGCCGCCGCGCTCTTCAGCGCCTTCACGCGCTGCAGCTCCGCGCGCACCGGCTCCAGGCCCAGCGCTTCAATCCGCTGGGTGTCCATGAAGCTGTTGTAGAGGTCGCCCACCTTCTGCGCGTTGGTGCCCGCCTGCCGGTCCTTCGCGGCGGCGGATTCCTCGATGATGGTGCGCATGGCCAGCTCGGCCTTGTCCGCCAGCTCGATGAAGGTGCCGTAGCGCGCGCGGTCCGCGGGGATGGGCGTGGACTTCAGCCAGTTGCCGTTGACGAACTTGTAGAAGTCGTCCTGCGGCCGGACGGAGCGGTCCAGGTGCTTCAGCTCCACGCCCAGCGAGCGCACCGTCGCGGTGGACACCGCCGACGCGGACTCCGAGGCCTGCGCGGCGGGCGGCGGGGGGGCTTCGGCGGAAGGCGCCGGCTGCGGAGAGGACGCGCAGCCGGTGAGGAGCAGCGTGCCGAGGGCGCGGGTGGCCCAGGCACTACGGGCAGAGGGCTTCTTGGGGCTCATGAGGCTCCGAGAGGAGGAAAAGGGACGGCGGATGCTGCCAGACCCGGATGGTCGTCGTCCCACCGGGCAGGCAGGAAAAACAACCGGGCTCCGTCCCTATTCCTCCCGTCGGGCCCCATCCTCACCCGGAGCGAGGAGGGGCCCCTCGGAGGGTGAGGCTACTTCGCGCCCATCACTGGCGCGGGCACCGGAGCCGGCGCGGGCGCCGGAGTCGGGGCCGGCGTGACGGCTGGCGTCACCGTGACGTCCTGCGCCAGGGACTCCAGGTCATGGAAGCCCTTGGCGCTCACGTCCCCGCCCTGGAACCGGGCCCACCCCTGGAGGTTGCGCTGGAAGCCGCGCGTCATCTGCCAGAGCTGGAGGCCGCTGTTGGCCACGTACAGGTACAGGGCCCGCTTCGGGTTCCACGGGTTGGGCAGCGCCATGGCCAGGCCGTCATCCGGGCGGCCGTAGGTCTTCCCCTGCCAGCGGAAGTAGCGCCGGCCCAGCTCCACCGGGAGCTTCTTCTCCTCCACCAGCCGCGCCAGCAGGGCGTTGTCCTCGGCGCCACCGAAGAGGACCAGGTCCCGGTCCGCCAGTTCCTTGTCCGTCACCTCGGAGTCCGGCGCCACGCGGGGCAGCACCTCGGTGAAGGCGTCCGCGAGCACGTCGCGGTAGCCCAGCGTCAGCGTCCGCATGGACTCCGTCTGCTTCGCGGTGCCGTGCACCAGCAGCAGGCGCTCGAAGGCGTCCGTCTGGTTGGACAGCGTCTGGAAGCGCTCGCGGGGCACGGGGATGTCGTTGGCCGGGTTGAACACCACGCGCACCGGCGCCTCGGCCGTGCGGAAGGTGAACGTCTCGGTGGCCGCGCCCTTCACCTCCACGCGCTCCAGCGTGGAGCCCTTCGCGGTGCGCACCTCCACCAGGGTGACGAAGTGCCAGGGCCGGGGGCCGGCCTGCTCGACCTTGAGCGTCGTCTCATAGCCGTCCTTCACCTGCGCGGCGCTGGCGCGGATGCGCGGCTGGGGCAGGCCCGTGCGCTCCAGCCACTGCGAGACGAAGGCGCCCACGTCCTTGTTGGTGGCCTCCAGCACGGTGCGCTTGAAGTCCGCCGTGGTGATGTCCTTGTTCGTGTAGCGCGCGTGCACGGCGTTCATCGCCTTGGAGAAGTCCTTGTTGCCCAGCAGCAGGCGGAGCTGGTGCAGCGCGAAGGTGCCCTTGATGCGCGGCACCAGGTAGGTGCCATACCGGCCGTACTCCGTCTTCGCGTTCACCGGCACCACGTCCGTCTCGCGCGAGGTGACGAAGAGGTAGCGCGCGTTGAGCTCCGCCAGCGCGTCGCGCTGCTGCTCGAAGGCCTTGTCCTCGGCGGCGGGCAGGTCCTTCAGCAGCTTCCAGTACGCGGAGGTGCCGCTGGCCAGCCAGTTGTCACCGTCCGAGGCGGGGAACACGGTGTTGGCCCACAGCAGGCCCTTGTCGAAGGCGACGGCGTCCTTCACCTTCGCCAGGTCCCGCTTCGGGGCGGCGGGCTCCTCGGGGGCCTTCCAGGCCTTCTTCGCCTCCTTCAGCTTGTCGGCGACGAAGATGGGGCTGAAGGTGGTGTAGCCCAGGGACAGGTGCGGCGTGGCGCCGGGCAGGTCCGGCATGAAGCGGCTGCCAATCATCTTCTCGCGCAGCGTCGTCTTGCCGTAGTGGGCCAGGAACATCAGCTTCTCGGCCATCTCGGACGTGGTGACCTTGCCGTCGCACGCGTGGGGCCGGTTGATGGGCGTGGACGCCAGCATCCGGATGGACGAGTCCAGGTCGAAGCCCTTCTTGCCCAGCTTCGCGTAGTACTCCCAGAAGGCGATGTCCCGGTTCCACGTGTTGAAGGCCAGGTCCGCCGGGGCGTTGTCCGGGTTGGACACGGACTCCTTGCGGACCTCCATGTCACGGTTGTTGTTGTTGGCCCAGATGAAGTCCTTGAGGTTGCCCGGGGTGTCCGAGGCATTGCCCTTGCTGCCGGTGCGCCACAGCTTGGTCTTCTTGGTGCCGAGCAGGAGGCAGGCGCCCTCGTCCGTCTTGGTGTCCGCCAGCGTCCAGTCGTTGGTGTACAGGCCGTTGTTGCCGTCCTTCATGATGCGGGCCACGTCGTCGATGCTGGACGCGTACTGCGCCGCCTTGCGGATGCGGTTGCTCTGGGGCGAGCCGTTGATGTCGAACGGCGTCTGGCCCACCGTCGTCTCGCCGATGACGATGCCGGCGGAGTTGACGTACCAGTCCGCGCCGCTGTGGATGCCGCCCGGGAAGGTCTGCATCACGAAGCGGTGACCCTTGGTGGGCTGCACGTCCAGAATCACGTCCCAGTGGACGCCGGTGTAGCCGTTCCACATGAAGATCTGCCCGATGATGGCGCGGCCATCCTTGGTGGCGGACTTGGTGGCGACGAAGGACGAGCAGTGGTCACCCTTGCCGGCGCGCTCGGCCTCGTCCTCGGCCTTGAGGAAGGTGCGGCCGGACAGGGACGTCGCGGTGGCGCGGTTGGCCTCCTCGAGCTGGCCGGCGTCCACGGCGGAGTTGAGGGTGACGATGTCCAGGAGGTCCAGCTCGCGGTCCTTGAACTTCGCGCCGGCCTTGTTGGCGCCGTCGGCGATGCCCTTCATCTCCTCCAGGTACTCGGCGTCGTACTTGCGCAGGAAGAGCGAGTCGGCGAGCAGCCGGTGGTGGCCCCACCCCTTCGCGGCGTCCGACTTGTCCTTCTGGATGCCGAGCTTCTCCATGTAGCGGACGATTTCCTGGGGCACGAGCTGGCCGAACTGGTGGCCGCGCTCGTACGGCTCGCCCTCGATGTGGACGTAGATCCACCCGCCGTCGTCATAGCGGAAGCCCTTGCCGGCCCAGCGCACGGACTCCATGGGGAGGTAGGCGGTGATGTCGTCCACCTTCTCCACGCGCACGTCGTCGAACCAGGCCGAGCCCGTCGCCTTGCCGTTGCGGCCCAGGTGGAGCTGCACGCGGTCCGAGGACTGGGTGGCGAAGAAGAGCACCGACGCGCGGGCGCCTGCTTCTGCGGCCGGCGCGGGCGTGCAGTTGGTGAAGGGGAAGCTCTTCATCGACAGGCAGGCGCCGTGGGCCGTGGGGTAGCGGGCCTGCGGGTCCGCCTGGACGTCGCGGGTGCGCACGAAGGCGCTGAGCCGGTAGAGCTGGCCCACCTGGAGCTTCATCGCCTCGGACTCGACGGTGGTCTCCGCGCCGTCCTTCGGGTTCTCGATGTGGAGGCTCTTGGCGCCGTCTACCTTGCTTTCGGAGGACGCGTTGGCCTTGCCGGTCCCCTTCGTGGTCCAGAAGGCGGGCAGGCCGGAGGTGCCGCCCGCGATTTCGAAGCTCCCGTTGGGAACGGGGACGGGGGTGGACGCGGGCGCCGCCGCACGAGCGGGCGCTGGAGCAGGAGTGGACGCGGGTGCCGCCGCCTGGGCAGGCACGACATGGAGCGCGCTCGCGGAGAGCAGGAGCACGCCGAGGAGCTTCGACGTCATGCGGAAGTCGGTCATGGGGGTTCCCATCCCGGGCAGGGAGCCGGGCAGTGGCCTGGGCAACAGCCGGGGCGCATGACACTTCCCTGCCCTCCAAGCGTCAACCGTCACCGAGTCCCAGGAATGGGATGACGCAGAGCGACTTTGCTTGCACGGCCGGATGCTTGGAGGGGCATCAGCGGAGCATGAGGGCGCTCGTCCGGAGCACCCCGCGCAGCACCCGCCGCACCGCATCCACCCGTCGCGCCTTCACCGATGGTGGGTCCACCGGAGCGTCCCAGTCGAAGGTGCGCAGCCGTGACAGGAAGCCCTGCCGCACGCAGCCCTCCAGGCTGAAGACATGGAGGTCGTGCGTCCACCGCACCGCCAGCCGCAAGTCCCGTGACAGCTCCGCCCAGTCCAGGGGTGGCACCGCGTGCGCGCCCGGCAGCTCCACCCCGCCTCCGGTGATGCCCACGGCGATGGAGGGCGCGCCGGGGCCGTAGCTCCACAGCAGCGCGGGCCCGTGGGGACGCACGAAGCTGGTGTAGAGCATCAGCACCTCGCGGTCCGCCGGCAGGTCCAGCACGCCCGACACCCGCTGTATCAACGTCGAGCGGGACTGACGCTCGTCCACGATGAACGGGAACTGGTACGTGTCCACCCGGTACCCGTCGGCACGGATGCGCTCCACCAGCGCGCGGTACCCGTCCCGGGCTTCGGTGATGCGCCCTCCCCGCTTCAACCTCGGGAGCAGTCCCGGAAGCCCCCGCCACCCGAGCTCCAGCACCTGCCGCAGCTCGTGGATGTCCGGCTCGATGTCCAGGCCCACGCTGTGCCACTCCAGCCCGTGCTCCGCCGTCCATGCCCGGAAGGCGTCGTAGCGAGCCGTCGCCTGCGCCAGGTTCCGCGCATTGAACCAGTAGCCCTCCGACTCCGGCAGCAGCAGCCATGCCGTCACCGGGATACCCTTGCTGTTCAGTTGCCGGACTACGTCCGCGCGCTCGGGCCCCAGGTCGAGCAGCCCCAGGCTCACTCCGGCCCCCAACGCCACCAGGTCGTCGATGACGCCCGGAGTGGCGAAAAGCTCACGCAGTGGGACGAACGGAAGCTCGCAGAAGAAGGTCAGCAGGTGGGGTTTCATGGCAGCCTCGCGCCCCCGGCGGCGCCGCGTCTGGGCGGTGCGCCATATCACCGAGGAGCCACGACATGGAATTCCACCTGGGCCGCCTGTTCGACCACGTCCACCTGCGCGTCCATGACCTGGAGGCCAGCAAGCGCTTCTACCGCGCCGTCCTCGAGGTGCTCGGCGTCCCCTTCTTCAGCGAGAACCCCCACTACTTTTCCGCCGACGAGCTCTTCGTCAGCCCCGTGGACCCAGGCACCCCGCGGGCCGAGCGCGGTGTCCACCTGGCCTTCCAGGCCAAGGACCGCGAGACGGTGCAGCGCTTCCACGCCGCCGCCGTGAAGGCGGGAGGCAAGGACAACGGCGGGCCGGGTGAGCGCAGCTACCACCCCGGCTACTACGCCGCCTTCGTATTCGACCCTGACGGGAACAATATCGAGGTGGTGCACCATGGCCCGTCGCGTCGCTCGGCCGTTGACGTGGTGGTGACGCCGACCTCCTGACGCACGGCTTCACGGGAGCATGTCCGCTGCTGGCGTGTGCTCCCGTGCAGAGGTCGACGCTTCCCGTCCGAGGCGTCAGAACCTGGACGGGACGCGCGGTGCGCTGACGCGGCGATGACCTGCCGTGCATACGACGTGGGCATGGCGGCCTCTACAGGAATCGACTCCTTGCTGGCAGACGACGAGAGCGTGAAGCCCCGGCTGCGCGGGGTGTCGCACCTGATTGCCTTCGTGGTGGCGCTCGCCGGGTGCATCCAGCTGATGCTGTCCCCCGCCCAGGGAGCCCAGCATCTGGCCAACCTCGTGTTCGGCCTCAGCCTGGTGCTGATGTTCGGCGTCAGCGGCACCTACCACTGTCCCACCTGGAGCCCCGCCGCCTACCGGCGGCTTCAGCGGTGCGACCATGCGGCCATCTACCTCCTCATCGCAGGCAGCTTCACCCCCATGGCCGCGCTGGACCTGGCGGGAACCTGGAACGTGCCGTCACTCTATGTGATGTGGGGCTGCGCACTCACCGGCGCCACGCTGACGCTCCTGGGCATCTCCGTGTCCCGGGGAATCCGCTCCGCCGTCTACGTCGCGCTGGGCCTGGTGGCGACTCCGGTGGTGATGCGCCTGCCGGACGTCATCGGCACCGGGCGGACCCGGTGGCTCATCTTCGGAGGAGTGCTCTATGCCGTGGGCGCGGTGGTCTACGCGCGCCGCTGGCCGGACCCCAAGCCCACGCTGTTCGGCTACCACGAGGTCTTCCACCTCCTGGTCATCGCCGCCGCCGCCGTGCACTACGCCGTCCTCGTCGACGTCGTGTGGGGCAGGTGATTCGTTCCGGATGCGAAAGCCAAGGCCCTGGTGCTGGTGCCCAATGGGTGGTGCCGACGCCGAGGTAGCACCAGGGACGCCGCTACTGTGGCGGCGTCCGCAGTCCCGTCATGGCTCGTCGGCCATGTCCGCGAGCTGTTCTTGCGCAATCTCCCGGTAGTAGGGAACGACCTCGACGGTAAGCACGTCGCGCATCTCCTGGCGGGCGCTGTCGAAGTCGCCAGCTTTTTGGTGGCGGTACATCTGATGGAGTGCGCGCATGAGCCGCCACGAACCATCATGGATGCGGCGTGAGCACTCGCTCAGCAACTCCAGCGCTCCGGCGTAGGTTTCCAAAGCCGCCTCCACGTCGCTGATAGCGACTTCCCGCGCCGTGCGCAACAGCAGCGCACGCACGTCGTCGGTGAGTTCGAGCGGCGCCCCGTGGCGGAGCACTCTTTGCGCCAATGAGCGGATAGGATCCCAGTCAATCTCCTCGCTCATGCGCTATTTCCTCTTCTTGCGCGGGCGGCACATGTCAAGCGGCCATGCCTGCTGCCCTTCGCATCGGCGCAGGCACTCGTAACAGGGCCCAGTGAACATGGCTTCCTTGCAGTCACCGTAGAACTGGATGCACTCCCGCTTCCACTCGGGCAGGTCCGCGTTGTGCGAATCGTCCCATTCCTCGGCGCCATCGTGCGTGCCGGTTGCGGCGACGCTGGCCGCCATGATGGTGGCGGCTTCAGAAGCCGTGAGACCACACGCCTCAGGGATGCCGGGGTGAGCTTCGATACAGCACGTCACGCTGTCCATGCTGACGCCCACGACCGTGCCCGCTTCGCGCGAGCAGGCCGGGCCATCCGTGCGCTGAATCAGTACGACCAGGGGAAGCGCTTGAAGTCGCGCTTGCGCTTCTGCACGAAGGCGTCGCGGCCCTCCTGCGCCTCATCAGTCCCGTAGGCCAGGCGCGTGGCCTCGCCCGCGAAGAGCTGCTGCCCCACCATCCCGTCATCCGGCAGGTTGAAGGCGTACTTCAGCATCTTGATGGCCGTGGGGCTCTTGGTGTTGATCTCCGCCGCCCAGTCCAGCGCGAAGTCCTCCAACTGCGCGTGCGGCACCACGGCGTTGACCATGCCCATCTGGAAGGCCTCCTCCGCCGAGTAGTTCGCACCGACGAAGAAGATTTCCCGCGCCCGCTTCTGCCCCACCTGCCGCGCCAGCAGCGCCGAACCGTAACCACCGTCGAAGCTGGCCACGTCCGCGTCCGTCTGCTTGAAGACCGCGTGCTCCTTGCTGGCGATGGTCATGTCACACACCACGTGCAGGCTGTGCCCGCCGCCCACCGCCCAGCCCGGCACCACGGCGACGACGGCCTTGGGCAGGAAGCGGATCTGCCGCTGCACCTCCAGGATGTGCAGGCGGCCCAGGCGCGCGGGGTCCGACTCACCCTCCTCGCCCTCGTACTTGTAGCCGTCCTTGCCGCGGATGCGCTGGTCGCCACCGGAGCAGAACGCCCAGCCGCCGTCCTTGGGCGACGGCCCGTTGCCGGTGATGAGCACGCAGCCCACGTCCGTCATGAAGCGCGTGGCCTCCAGCGCGCGGGACAGCTCGTCCACGGTGCGGGGGCGGAAGGCGTTGCGCACCTCGGGCCGGTTGAAGGCGATGCGGACGGTGCCCTGGTCCACCGCGCGGTGGAAGGTGATGTCCTTGAACTTGAAGCCCTCGACGGACTTCCAGCGGGCCGGATTGAAGATGGCCGAGACCATGGGGTGTCACTCGGAGGAAAGGGTTGGACGGGCGCGGACCCTAGGCCCCGGGGAACCTTCCGTCCAGGGGAGCGCGCGCTGTCGGTCCGCTGGAAAATGCCCATGCTCCGGGGTGGCGGGGTCTGTCGCCTCGCCGGAGGTGGCGGCGGATGAAGCGGACGACCGTGGGGTTGATTGCCGGGCTCATGCTGGGCGCCCCGGCACTGGCACAGGAGCAGACTCCGCCCCCCGTCTCGGGTGAGGAGCCACCGGGCGCGCCTCCGGAGGAGCCGAGCATCCCCGGCCAGGAGCTCCGGGAAATCCCCTCACCTCTGCCCCGCGGCCCCCAGGAAGCACCCACCGAGGGCACTGGAGGCTCCGGGCAGCAGCAGCCCGCGACGGAGTCGGACACCGAGGGCCAGCGCGGTGAGACGAAGCAGCTCGCCGGGCGGGTGCTCGGGTCGTCCCCGGGCATCCTCTATGTGGAGGGCGACCAGGGCGCCGCCATCCCGCTGCGGGTGACGCATGCGACACGGCTCGGCGACAGGCGCATTCCCCGGGACCAGGCCATCGGCACCTACCTCCGCAAGGAGCTGTCGCCCGGCAAGTCGGTGCGCGTGACGTTCGACGTGCGCACGCACGAGGACGGCCGGCTGGAGAACGTCGCCACCACGCTCCACGTGCAGTAGGCGCGGGCCCCGGGCACACGGCGTCCGCACGAAACCCGACACGCGGTACGAGCCCGACTGTCCGGCACGCGCGGGTGCGCTCCGGCCACGGGGCCTGTGTGCGTCGGGTGCCATCCACTGACTCGCTAAGCCGGTTTGGCGGCGCTCGCCGGAGCAGCCAAGCATGGCCGGATGACGCGCGGGGGAAGGGAGGCCGGAGCCTCCCGGAGCGCGTCGCAAGCGAGGACAGGACATGGACGTGGGACCCCGGCTCCTTTTGCACCGGCGCACCGTGCTGGCCGCGATGTTCGGCGGCGCGGCGGCCTCCCTCCTGGGCTGCGGCAGCTCATCCGCACCCCGCCCGCCTCCCGGCCCGATACCCGAGGGCGTCTACATTCCAGACGTCAAACCCGGCGAGGACGTCTTCGGCTATGTCCAGCGCCTCAAGGGCGCCTTCGACGAGACGCTCTACAAACAGGTGCTCGGCGCCGCCAACGCCTTCAAGGAGGGAGACGCCCTGGTGGGCGTGGCCGCCGCGGACGAGGCCTCGCGCGACAACGCGCGCAGGCTGCTGGAGAGCACGCGCCTGGCGGACCTCGAGAGCCACCCGGTGCGCCAGGACCAGTTGCACGCGCTGCTCCTGGAGACGGAGGACCGCGTGGCGGCGGCCGGCGTCGCGGACTGGACGCTGGGCCGGCTCAAGCAGTTCCTCCTGGAGAGCGACGAGGCCGCCATCCACGCCATCACCCCGGGCCTGGGCAGCGACGTCATCGCCTGCGTCGTGAAGCTGATGAGCGACGAGGAGCTCATCGCCGTGGGGCGCAAGGTGTTCAACCCGCTGCCGGGCTCGAAGCTTGGCGCGCGGGGCTACCTGGGCGCACGCATCCAGCCCAACTCCCCCACCGACAACGTGGACGACATCCGCTGGCAGGTGTTCGACGGGTGGGCCTACGCCGTGGGCGACGTGGTGCTCGGCTGCAACCCGGTGTCCTCGTCACCCGCGTCGGTGGCCGCCATCGAGGCCGCCCTGCTCGAGTTGCTGGTGACGTTCGGCCTGCAGGACGTGCTGCCCCACTGCGTGCTGGCCCACATCGACGTGCAGGCGGAGGTGGAGCAGCAGCATCCGGGCACCACCGGCATCTGGTTCCAGAGCATCGCCGGCAACGACACCGCCAACGCCACGTTCGGCATCTCCGTGGAGCAGATGCTCGGGTACGCGGCCGGGCGCACCGGCAAGTACGGCCTCTACTTCGAGACGGGCCAGGGCGCGGACTTCACCAACGGCCACGGCCATGGCTACGACATGGTCCTCCACGAGTCGCGCAAGTACGGCTTCGCGCGGGCGATGACGCAGAGCGTGGCCCGGGCACAGGAGCGCGCGGGGCGCACGGCGGCGCCGTGGGTCCACCTCAACGACGTGGCGGGCTTCATCGGCCCGGAGGTGTTCCGCACCCGGGAGCAGCTGGTGCGCTGCTGCCTGGAGGACATCGTCATGGGCAAGCTGCACGGGCTCACCATCGGCCTGGACGTCTGCTCCACGCTCCACATGGACGTGTCGCTGGATGACCTGGACTGGTGTCTGGACCGCATCATGCCCGCCAACCCCGCGTACCTCATGGGGCTGCCCACCAAGAACGACCCGATGCTGGGCTACCTCACCACCGGCTTCCAGGACCACGTCCGGCTGCGGGAGAAGTTCGGCTACAAGGTGGAAGACCAGATGTGGGCCTTCTTCCAGCGACTGGGCGTCATCGACGCGCAGGGCCGACCCACCGAGCACTTCGGCGACCCCGTCTGGGTGTACCTCCAGTACCTGCGCGCCAAGGGCGACACGCGCGCCGAGGCGGACATCCGCGCCGAGGCTTCCCAGCAGCTCGCGGAGATTCGCGCCCGGGGCGTGCCCATTGCCCGGAGCCATGGTGCGAACCCCTGGGATCTGGAGCCGTCGCTGGACGCGGAGCTGCGCCGCGTCTACGCGGACGCCAAGACGAGCCTGTGGACGGAGCTGTCCCAGGCCTTCATCGCCGCCGTGCCGGACGGGGTGCGGCTGGTGACGAAGTCGAAGGACCGGAAGGAATACATCCTCCATCCGGAGACGGGCGAGCAGCTCGACTCCGCGTCGCTGGACGCGCTGCGCTCCCTGCGCACGCGCCATGGAGGCCGGTACGACGTGCAGCTCCTCGTGTCCGACGGGCTCAATGCGCTGGCCATCATGGACGACGGACAGCTGCGGCCGTACCTGGACAGGCTGCGCGCGGAGCTCGTCAAGGCCGGCTACAACCCGGCCCCCGAGCACCTGCTGCTCACGTCCGGCCGCGTGCGCGCCGGCTACCGCGTGGGCGAGGCGCTCTTCGGCGGGCTGGGAGACCCCAAGAAGCACCGCGCCCTCGTCCACATCATCGGCGAGCGCCCCGGCACCGGGCACCACACCTTCTCCGCGTACATCACCGCGCCTACCGCCGGGGTCTGGTCCCAGCCGGGCACGGTGGACCACAACATCACCCGGGTGGTGTCCGGCGTCGCGCTCACCGCGTACGCCCCGGCCCTGGCGGCGCCGGAGACGGTGAGACTGCTCCAGCAGCTCACGGCGTAGCGGGCACGGGCCGCTCAGTGCCTGTCGGCCCGCCACACCCGGGGCCGACGGGCACGGCCTGCTTCGCCAGCGTCTTGAACAGGAGCCTGTGCCGCGACCGGGGGTGGGCGGGTCGACGCTCCCCGGCGATGACTTGTGTCAGACATCCCAGGTAGGTTGTCTGGCAGGTCACCATGAAACCCGCTGAGAAAACGCCCATCCTCCTCGAGCGCCTCCGTGAAGCCCACCCGGACGCACGCTACGAGCTCAACTGGTCCACCCCGTTCGAGCTGCTCGTCGCCACCATCCTCGCGGCGCAGTGCACGGACGAGCGCGTCAACCGCGTCACCGCCACCCTCTTCACGAAGTACCCGGGCCCCCGCGCGCTCGCCGACGCGGACACCGCCGAGCTGGAGGAGGACCTCAAGCCCACCGGCTTCTACAAGCAGAAGACGAAGTCCGTGCAGGCCATGAGCCGCGCGCTGCTGGAGGACTTCCAGGGAGAGGTCCCCCGCACCGTCGACGCGCTGGTGACGCTGCCCGGCGTGGCCCGCAAGACGGCGAATGTCGTCCTCAACACCGCCTTCAACCTGCCCTCGGGCATCATCGTCGACACCCACGTCGCCCGCGTCAGCCAGCGCATGGGGCTGACGAAGCACGACAAGCCCGACGTCATTGAAGAAGACCTGATGAAGCTGGTGCCCCAGGAGCAGTGGACCTTCTTCGGCCCGGCCACGGTGCTCCATGGCCGCTACACCTGCACGGCGAAGAAGCCGAAGTGCGAGGAGTGCATCGTCCGGGACATCTGCCCGCGCATCGGGGTGTAGCCACATCCGCCCACCGTCCGGGGCTGGGACGCGCGGTGGGAATGCCGTCCGGCCCTGGGACGCGCGCGACTTCGCGCAGGACCTGAGCGCTCGCGGGGAATACAGGCGGCCGGGCTCAAGTTGCCCGCCTCTTTCCCTGACATGAACCCTGCCCCATCCGAGGCCCCGGTCCCCAGCACCGAGGCCCGTCCCGTGGATTCCGGAGAGCGACTGGCGCTCCTCGACACGCTGCGCGGGTTCGCCCTGTGCGGCGTGTTCATCTCCAACGTCGTCATGTGGTTCAGCGGCAGGTCGTTCCTCCCGAGGGAGCAGATGCTGGCGGCGATAGCGAATGCGCCGCTCGTCGACACCGTCACGCTGCAGGCGTACATGTTCCTGGTGTCGGGGAAGTTCATCACCATCTTCTCCTTCCTCTTCGGCCTGGGCTTCGCGGTGCAGCTGGGACGTGCGGAGACGCGGGGGGCCTCCATCGTTCCGCTCTACACGCGGCGGCTGGGGGTGATGCTGGTGATGGGGCTCGCCCACCTGTTCCTGCTCTGGTACGGCGACATCCTCAGCACGTACGCGGTGCTGGGCTTCGGCCTGCTGCTGTTCCGGGGGCGCTCGGACCGGACGCTGCTCGTCTGCGCGCTGCTGTTCGCCTTCGTGTGGCCGGTGGCCGGCACGGCCCTCCTGAAGCTGCCGCAGCTGCTCGCCGACACGCCCGAGGCGGTCGCCGCCATCACCAAGGAGGCCAACGCGAAGACCGCGGCCATCAAGGCGCAGGCGCTGGCGGCCTTCACCTCGGGGAGCTGGCTGGACGTGGCGAAGGGGAGCGGCACCTTCTACGTGCGCGAGTTCCTGCCGATGATTCTCGCCACCATGCTGGCCACCTTCGCCCGGTTCCTCCTGGGCCTGCTGGCGGGGCGGCGCCGCATCTTCCACGACGCGCCCCAGCACCTGCGCCTCTTCCGGCGGCTGCTCGGGTGGGGCCTCGTGGCCGGAGTGCTCGGCGGCGGCGTGGGCCTGGTGTTCCAGCAGCTGATGCTCCGGAAGATTCTCACCCCGGAGACGATGCCCACCTGGGTGCCCTACGCCACGGCCCCGCTGCGGCACCTGGGCGAGCTGGGCTTCGCGGCCGTCTACGTCTCCGGCATCACCCTGCTCTTCCAGCGCGCCACGTGGCAGCGGGTGCTGGGCGTGCTTGCGCCGGTGGGGCGCATGGCGCTGACCCACTACCTGTCCCAGACGGTCATCAGCGTGCTGTTCTTCTACGGCTACGGCCTGGGCTACGTGACGAAGGTGGGCCCCGCGGCCTGTGTCGCCCTCTGCCTGGCCGTCTTCGCCGTCCAGGTGGTGTGGAGCCACCTGTGGCTGTCGCGGTTCCGCTTCGGCCCCGCGGAGTGGGTGTGGCGCTCGCTGACGTACGGGAAGGCCCAGCCGATGCGCCGCGACGACTCCGCGGGCCACCGTTCCACGGTGCCGGCGTAGCGGGCGGCGCGGCCGGGCGGCACCTTCCGCGCCCGGCCATCACCCGGCCTTCATTCCGCGGCGGGCACCTCGTCCCGGAGCTCGCCCGACTCGTCCACGAGGTCCGCGTTCTCTTCGAGCACGGTGGGCTCGTCGTATATGTGCTCTTGGCCCTCCGGCGGCGGGCTCTCGATGTAGGAGGGCTTTTCGACCTCCACCACGTTGCTCAGCGCCGCGCGGGCGCTGCCGGAGCAGCCGTAGTTGGACGCGTACACCTTCGCCACGGTGATGGAACCCCAGTGCTGCTCGTCGTCCAGCAGCAGCGAGGACGTGAGCGTGGAGGAGGCCCCCGGCGCCAGGTTGAAGTAGTCGCTGGTGGCCTGGTCCAGGTGCCCCGCGCTGGCCGCGCTGTCGTAGAGCCGCACGCACAGGTCCGCCTTGAGCCGCTGCGTGCTGGTGTTCTTCACCGTGAAGGTGAGGGAGACCTGCTCCGAGGGGTTCCCCCGGCTCAGGCTCGCGTCCTTGAGCTCGAAGGCGATGGTTCCGTCCTCGACGGAGCCCAGCTCCCTGGGCGCGGGCGTCCCGGGGGGAACGGGCGCTCCCGTCGGGTCCAGGTGGCTCACCTGGCTGACGACCTTGTCCGAGGTGGAACTGTGGCAGCTCGCCGAGACGTACAGCTGCACCGCGCCCGCCTGCGCCCAGACGTCCTGGTACATGGAGGTCTTGTCCTCGAAGACGTCCGACTCGCCGCCCCTCAGGCTGACGGGACCCAGGGTGAGGTGCGAGAGGAAGTAGCCCTCCTTGTCGAGCAGCGCGAGGCAGCTCGTTCCACGCGCCCGCCGCCCGCCCTGGTTCACCAGCGTGTACGTGAGCCTCACCTCCCCGCCCACCTTGGCGATCTTCACGTCCTTGAAGGTGAACGGCGTGCGTGTCTCCGCCACCGCCTTGACGGGCTCCTTCGCGGCCGGAGCGGCGGCGGTGGCCTGCCCCGCGTCCACGGCGGCGCCCTCCGCCACCGGCGGCGCGGCGGGCGGCTCCTTCTTGCAGCCCCCCAGTGAAACGGCACACACCAGCGCGGCGGCCCAGGCCGGAACCGCACGGAAGCTCTGTCTGCGCATGAAGACTCCCCCTCGTGAGTCCCTCGTGCATAGCGCGAGTGTCCGTCAGCCGACAATGCCCCCGCCCCCCTTCCAGGGACGCAGGCAGGCGGCCGGTGCGGAGCCCGGCGCGCCGGGTTACGTGTCCCCAGGTGACGAACCTCGACCTGTTCGCCCCGCCCCCGCCGCCCCTGGGCGCGGGGGCGCTGGAGCGGCTGCTGAAGGTCTCCCGCATCTACCTGGAGCCGTCCGTGGAGGCACACCCGCGCGGGCGGGACATCCTGGCGCGCTTCCCGGACGCCGAGCGGGTGGAGGTGCCCTCCCACCAGAACATCCCCGGGCTGTTCGGCAACGAGGGCAACGCCGAGGCGTGGAACCGCATCAAGGGCAGCACCCTGGTGCTGGGCGTGAAGAAGACGATGTCCTTCATCCCCAACGGGCGCAGCTGCGACTTCATCCCCCCGTCCGCCGCCAATGGCTGCGTGATGAGCTGCGCGTACTGCTACGTCCCCCGCCACAAGGGCTACGCCAACCCCGTCACCGTCTTCGTCAACATCGACCGCATCATGGCGGCCATCCGCCGGCACTCGCAGAAGCTGGGCCCCAAGACGGAGGCCAACAGCGTGGACCCGCGCTACTGGGCCTATGACATCGGCTGCAACAGCGACTGCGCGGCGGACGCGGCCCTGAGCGACAACGTGAAGGACCTGGTCCGCCTGTTCACCACGCTGCCCAACGCCATGGGCACCTTCGCCACCAAGCTCGTCAACCGCGAGCTGCTGGACTACGCGCCCCGGGGCAAGACGCGCATCCGCTTCAGCCTGATGCCCCACGCCAAGGCGAAGCTCTTGGACGTGCGCACCAGCCCCATCGCCGAGCGCATCGCCGCCATCAACGACTTCGTGGCCGCCGGCTACGAGGTCCACCTCAACTTCTCGCCCGTCGTCCTCTACGAGGGCTGGCAGGCGGAGTACGACGAGCTGTTCCAGCAGGTGGACGCCGCCCTCTCCCCCGCGGCCCGGGCCCAGCTGGCCGCCGAGGTCATCTTCCTCACCCACCACCCCGGCCTGCACGAGGTCAACCTGCGCTGGCACCCGAAGGCCGAGGAGCTGTTGTGGACGCCTTCGACGCAGGAGGCCAAGGTCTCCCAGGGCGGAGGCGCCAACGTGCGCTACCGCACCGGACTCAAGGGCCGCCTCGTCGCCGAGTTCAAGGACCTGCTGGCCCGCCGGCTGCCCTGCTGCCAGGTGAGATACGCCTTCTGAGCGCCGACCCACAACCCCCGTCACGGCGAGGGGCCGGGCTGTGGCAGACTCGGAAGGACGATGTGGGATTGGGTCCGCCAGCTGGCGGAGTGGTCACGTGACGATGTGCCGTTCGCCGTCGCCACGGTGACGGCCTGTCAGGGCAGTACCCCCGCCGAGCCCGGCGCGAAGCTGCTCGTGCGCGCGGATGGGACGTTCCATGGCACCGTGGGCGGCGGCCACCTGGAGCAGCTGGTGCTGGCGGATGCGCGCGCGTGCCTGGACAAGGGCGAGGCGCGCTCCTACCGGTACCCGCTGGGCGCGAAGCTGGGCCAGTGCTGCGGAGGCGTGGTGGATGTCTTCATGGAGCCCGTCAACCACGGGCCCAGGCTCTATCTCTTCGGCGCCGGCCACGTGGGCCAGGCGCTGTGCCGCACGCTGGAGGGCACCCCCTTCCAGGTCCACCTGGTGGACGAGCGGCCCGAGTGGCTCCAGGGCGAGCGGATTCCCGCGTCGGTGGTGCGCCATGACGAGCCGTGGGAGGCCTTCGCCGCCCGCGCCTCGTGGGATGCGCGCCGCACCTATGTGGCGGTGATGACGCACCGGCATGATTTGGACCAGGACATCATCGCGTACGCCGTGGAGCGGCCGGCGCGCTACCTGGGCCTCATCGGCAGCCGGACGAAGTGGGCCCGCTTCCGCCAGCGGCTGGAGGCCCGGGGCGTGCCCACGCGCAACATCGACCGGGTGCACTGCCCCATGGGCGTCGAGATTGGCGGCAAGTCGCCGCAGGAGGTCGCCGTCAGCATCGCGGCCGGCCTCCTCCAGGTCCACCACGGACTGAGCGTAGACACACGCTCCGGGACGGAAGTCTCGGAGCAGCCCCGCGTGCGCGGGGTCTCGGCTGGAGAATGAGCGTCATGTTCGAGTTCCTCCTCAACGGCACCCCCGTCCGCGTCGACGGCGTGTCCCCCAACACCACCCTGCTGGACTTCCTCCGCGCCCGCGGGTCGACGGGGACGAAGCAGGGCTGCGCCGAGGGAGACTGCGGCGCCTGCACCGTGGCCATGGTGGACCGGGATGCCCAGGGGCAGCGCGTGCTGCGCGCCTTCAACAGCTGCATCACCCTGCTGCCCATGGTCGCCGGCCGGGAGCTGGTGACGGTGGAGGGCGTGGGCAGCCGCGACAAGCCCCACCCCGTGCAGCAGGCCATGGTGAAGCACTACGGCTCGCAGTGCGGCTTCTGCACGCCGGGCTTCGTCGTCTCCATGGTGGAGGCGTACTCGCGCAAGCAGGTCTGTACCCCCGAGGCCG
Source organism: Pyxidicoccus xibeiensis (assembly GCF_024198175.1). NCBI lineage: Bacteria > Pseudomonadati > Myxococcota > Myxococcia > Myxococcales > Myxococcaceae > Pyxidicoccus > Pyxidicoccus xibeiensis. The sequence continues at coordinate 3,515 of NZ_JAJVKV010000013.1, read as the reverse complement.
TGGCGGACCAGCTGTGCGGCAACCTCTGCCGCTGCACCGGCTACCGCCCCATCCGCGACGCGATGATGGAGGCGCTCGCCGCGCGCGACGGTGGCGCGCAGAAGGAGCCGGTGCCCGGCGTCGCCCTGGGCGGCCCCGCCTCGCCGCTGCCCACGCTGCGCTACGAGGCGCAGGGACAGACGTTCCTCCGGCCCACGTCGATGGAGGAGCTGCTGTCGCTGAAGGCCGCGCACCCGGAGGCCCTGCTGGTGGCCGGCGCCACCGAGCTGGGCGTGGACATCACCAAGAAGGCCCGCCGCTACCCGTTCCTCATCTCCACCGAGGGCGTGGAGTCGCTGCGCGCCATCCGCCGCGAGGCGGACGGGTGGTACGTGGGCGGCGCGGCCTCGCTCGTGGAGCTGGAAGACGCCCTGGGCGCCGAGCTGCCCGAGGTGACGAAGATGCTCAACGTCTTCGCCTCCCGGCAGATTCGCCAGCGCGCCACGCTGGCCGGAAATCTCGTGACGGCCTCGCCCATCGGCGACATGGCGCCCGTGCTGCTCGCGCTGGACGCGTCGCTCGTCCTCGCCTCGGCGCAGGGTGAGCGCGGGATGCCCCTGGCCGACTTCTTCCTCGCCTACCGGAAGACGGCGCTGCGGCCGGACGAGGTCGTGCGGCACATCGTCATCCCACACCCGTCCATTCCCGCGGACGGGCGGCGGCTGTCCGACTCCTTCAAGGTGTCCAAGCGGCGCGAGCTGGACATCAGCATCGTCGCGGCGGGCTTCCGCGTGGAGCTGGACGCGGACGGTGCGGTGCGGCGGGCGCGGCTGGCCTACGGCGGCGTGGCGGCCACCCCGATTCGCGCGCGCCGCACCGAGGAGCAGCTCACCGGTCAGCCCTGGACGCGCGAGACGGTGGAGCGCGTGCTCCCCGTGCTCGCGGGCGAGCTGTCGCCCATCAGCGACTTGCGCGGCGGCGCGGAGTACCGGCGCGGGCTCATCGTCAGCATGTTCGAGAAGTTCTTCTCCGGTGAGCGCAGCCCCTCGCTGGACGCCTTCCCCGGCTTCGCCATGGGCGAGCCCGGCGCGCTGGCGGACGCCGGACGCGAGCTGCGGCACGAGAGCGCGCTGGGCCACGTGACGGGCAGCGCGCAGTACGTGGACGACCTGGCGCAGCGCCAGCCGATGCTGGAGGTGTGGCCGGTGTGCGCGCCCCATGCGCATGCGCGAATCCTGAAGCGAGACCCCATCGCGGCGCGGAAGCTGCCCGGCGTGGTGGCGGTGCTGATGGCCGAGGACATCCCCGGCACCAACGACACCGGCCCCATCCGCCATGACGAGCCGCTGCTGGCCGACCGCGAGGTGCTCTTCCACGGGCAGGTGGTGGCACTGGTGGTGGGCGAGTCCATCGACGCCTGCCGCGCCGCCGCCCGCGCGGTGGTGGTGGAGTACGAGCCGCTGGCCGCCATCCTCACCGTCGAGGACGCCATGGCGCAGGGCAGCTACCACACCGAGCCGCACGTCATCCGCCGGGGCGACGTGGACGCCGCGCTCGCGAGCAGCCCGCACCGGCTGTCCGGCACGCTGGCCATCGGCGGCCAGGAGCACTTCTACCTGGAGACCCACGCCGCCTTCGCCGAGCGCGGCGACGACGGCGACATCACCGTGACGTCCTCCACCCAGCACCCGTCGGAGGTGCAGGCCGTGGTGTCCCACGTGCTGGACCTGCCGCGCAGCCGCGTGGTGGTGAAGGCCCCGCGCATGGGCGGCGGCTTCGGTGGCAAGGAGACGCAGGGCAACGCCCCCGCCGCCCTCGTCGCGCTGGCGGCGTGGCACACGGGCCGGCCGGTGCGGTGGATGCTCGACCGCGACGTGGACATGACGCTCACTGGCAAGCGCCACCCCTTCCACGCCTCCTTCGAGGTCGGCTTCGACGCCCAGGGCCGGCTGCTCGCGCTGCGCACGCAGCTGGTGTCCAACGGCGGCTGGTCGCTCGACTTGTCCGAGTCCATCCTCGACCGCGCCCTCTTCCACCTGGACAACGCGTACTACGTCCCCACGGTGGCCTTCACGGGCCGCGTGGCGAAGACGCACCTCGTCTCCAACACGGCGTTCCGGGGCTTCGGCGGCCCGCAGGGCATGCTGGTGTCGGAGGAGGTGCTGGGCCGCGTGGCCCGCGCCCTGGGCCTGCCTCCCGAGGAGGTGCGGGAGCGCAACCTCTACTCGGGCTCGGGCGAGACGAACACCACGCACTACGGGCAGGAGCTGGAGGACGAGCGGATGCCGCGCCTGTGGCGTGAGCTGAAGGAGTCCTCGGACTTCGCCCGGCGGCGCCAGGAGGTGGACGCCTTCAATGCCCGCTCTCCGCGCATCAAGCGGGGGCTGGCGCTCACGCCGATGAAGTTCGGCATCTCCTTCACCGCGACGTTCCTCAACCAGGCCGGCGCGCTGGTGCACCTGTACCGGGACGGCTCGGTGATGGTGTCCCACGGCGGCACCGAGATGGGCCAGGGCCTGCACACCAAGGTCCTGGGCGTGGCCATGCGCGAGCTGGGCGTGACGGCGGACGCCGTCCGGATGGCGAAGACGGCGACGGACAAGGTGCCCAACACGTCCGCCACCGCGGCCTCCAGCGGCTCGGACCTGAACGGGGCCGCCGTGCGCAATGCCTGCGTGACGCTGCGCGAGCGGCTGGCCCCCGTCGCCTCGCGGCTGCTGTCCGAGCGGCACGGGCGCAACGTGGCGCCGGAGGCGCTGGTGTTCCAGGACGGGCGCGTGGGCCCCCGGGGCGAGCACGAGGTGTCCGTGCCCTTCGCGGCCGTGGTGGAGGCGGCGTACCTGGCGCGCGTGGGCCTGTCCGTGACGGGCTACTACCAGACGCCGGGCATCGGCTACGACAAGGCGCGCGGCCGCGGCCGGCCCTTCCTCTACTTCGCCTACGGCGCGGCGGTGACCGAGGTCGAGGTGGACGGCTACACCGGCATGAAGCGCGTGCTGCGCGTGGACCTGCTGGAGGACGTGGGCGACTCGCTCAACCCGGGCGTGGACCGGGGGCAGATTGAGGGAGGCTTCGTGCAGGGCCTGGGCTGGCTCACCGGCGAGGACCTGCGCTGGGACGCCAATGGCCGGCTGCTGACGCACTCGGCCAGCACGTACGCGATTCCGGCCTTCAGCGACGCGCCCATCGACTTCCGCGTGCGGCTGATGGAGGGCGCGCGGCAGCACAACACCATCCACGGCAGCAAGGCGGTGGGTGAGCCGCCGCTGATGCTCGCCCTGTCCGCGCGCGAGGCGCTGCGCGACGCGGTGGGCGCCTTCGGGCACTCCGGCGGCGAGGTGGAGCTGGCCTCTCCCGCCACCCACGAGGCCCTGTTCCTGGCCATCCAGAAGCGGCTGACCCGGGGCGCGAAGGAGGACGGGCGCGAGGCGGCGTGAGGGGCCGCCGGAGCCGGGGCCGGACGTTGCTGTTCGGAAATGTCGGGGGTTTTGAGCGGCGAAATGTCCCGACATTTCCGAACAGGGGCCCGCCCCCCG